>CAYMZC010000061.1:0-13819 GCA_964394815.1 uncultured Sandaracinobacter sp.
CGCGGCGGTGCTGGGCGGCGTGACCGGCCTTTTCGAAATGCCGAACACCAAGCCGCTGACGGATACGGCCGAAGCCATTGCCGACAAGCTCACACGCGCGAAGGGCCGCATGTGGACGGACCATGCCTTCTATGTCGGCGCGACGGCTGGCAATGCCGACCGGCTGGGCGAGCTTGAAATGACGCCCGGCTGCTGCGGCGTGAAGATCTTCATGGGCGCTTCCACCGGCGACCTGCTGGTGGCCGATGACGCGAACCTGCTGCGGGTGCTGCAGAACGGCCGCCGCCGCGTCGCGATCCACGCCGAGGACGAGGACCGCATGCAGGCGCGCATGGGCGAGCGCGTGACGGGCGATCCGTCCAGCCACCCCGTGTGGCGCGATGACGAAAGCGCCCTCATGGCGACGAAACGCGCCATCAAGGCCGCGCGCGCCGCCGGCCGCCGCGTCCACATCCTGCATGTCACAACCCCGCAGGAACTGGAATTCCTGAAGGACCACAAGGACATCGCCTCTGTAGAGGTGACGCCCCAGCATCTGACGATGGCGGCCGAGGAAGCCTATCCGGCGCTTGGCGCGCTTGCCCAGATGAACCCGCCCATCCGCTCGGCCCGGCACCGCGAGGGGCTGTGGCACTGGATGGGCCAGGGCGTGCCCGATGTCCTCGGCTCCGACCACGCACCCCACACGCTGGAGGAAAAGGCGGGCACCTATCCCGCCACACCATCCGGCATGCCCGGCGTGCAGACCATCGTGCCGCTGATGCTGAACCATATCGCCAGCGGGCGACTGACCATGGAGCGCCTGATCGACCTGATGGCGAGCGGCCCGGCGCGGCTGTTCGGCCTGATCGGCAAGGGGCGGATCGCCGCAGGCTATGACGCGGATTTCACCATCGTCGACCGCAAGGCCCGCTGGACCATCAGCGATGACTGGCTCGCCAGCCGCTGCGGCTGGTCCCCCTTCACCGGCATGGAGATCACGGGGCGCCCAGTGGGCTCGGTGCTGCGCGGCAGCACGGTGATGTGGGAAGCGCAGCTGCCCGGCCAGCCGATCGGCCAGCCCTTGCGCTTCGAAGAGCTTCTGCGCGCCTGAGCGGCGCGGAATTTCATTCAGGAACCTTGGCGGCCCGCGTGCCGCAAACGGGAGAGATCATGACCAGAATCGAATTCGCAGCCTCGCGCGAGGCCGTCGGGCCGGACGCCCTTGTCGTCTTCGTGGGCGAAGGCGGGCAGCTTTCCGCCGGCGCCCGCGCCGTGGAAGAGGCGGGCCAGGGCCAGCTCGGCCGCGCCATGAAGACGGCGCGCTTTACCGGCAAGAAGGGCAAGCTGGTCGAGATCCTGGCCCCGGCCGGGCTTTCCGCAAGCCGCGTGATCGTCGCCGGCGTCGGGGATCCGGCCAAGGCCGACGCCCGCTGCTTCGAGGATCTGGGCGGCCAGCTGGCCGGCAAGCTCGAAAAGCTGGAAAGCCGCTTCCTTGCCGATTTCACCGACATCGGCGACCTCGGCGTGGGGCTGGATGTGGCCGCGGCCCATTTCGCCCATGGCGCCGACCTCAGGAACTGGCGCAACGACACCTATCGCACCCGCCTGAAGGACGAACAGAAGGCGAAGCTCGAAACCGTGGCGCTCGCCGGCGCGCCCGCAGCCGCGAAGCCGCTCACCGCGCGGCTGGAAAAGGTCGCCGCCGGGGTCGCCTTCGCCAAGACCCTCATCTCCGAGCCAGGCAATATCGTCTATCCGGAAAGCTTCGTGGAGCGTTGCCGCGCCGCCCTCGAGCCGCTGGGCGTTTCCGTCACCGTGCTCGATGAAGGCGAGCTGAAGGCGCTGGGCGCGGGCGCCCTTCTGGGCGTGGCGCAGGGCTCCGCACGGCCTCCGAGGCTGCTGGCGCTGGAATGGAACGGCACCGGCAACCCCGGCGCCACCCCGTTCGTGGTGGTTGGCAAGGGCGTCACCTTCGACAGCGGCGGCATTTCGCTGAAGCCGGGCGCCGGCATGGAAGACATGAAGTGGGACATGGGCGGCGCGGGCGCCGCTGCGGGCGCGATGATGGCACTGGCCGGGCGGCAGGCAAAGGCCCGCGTGGTGGTCGTGTGCGGCCTGGTCGAGAACATGCCCGACGGCAAGGCGCAACGGCCGGGCGATGTCGTCACATCGATGTCGGGCCAGACGATCGAAGTCATCAACACCGATGCCGAGGGGCGGCTGGTCCTGTGTGACTGCTTCACCTGGGCGCAGCGCACCTACAAGCCGAAGGTGATGCTGGACTTCGCGACGCTGACGGGGGCGATCATCGTCAGCCTCGCCCATCATTATGCCGGCGTCTTCTCCAATTCCGACAGCCTGTGGGAAAAGCTCGACGCCGCCGGCAAGGCAGTGGACGACAAGGTCTGGCGGCAGCCGCTGTCCGAGCCGGGCGGCCATTATGACCGGATGATCGAATCGGCGATTGCCGACATGAAGAATGTCGGCTCGCGCGAGGGCGGTTCGATCACGGCGGCCCAGTTCCTGCAGCGCTTCGTGGAGCCGGGCGTGGAATGGGCGCATATCGACATTGCCGGCGCGGTCTGGCGGCCGAAGGGCGGCGCCCTCCACGACAAGGGGGCAACGGGCTTCGGCGTGCGGCTGATCGACCAGCTGGTCGCGGCACATTTCGAGGACTGACGCGCTGCCCGTCGACGTCGGCTTCTATCATTGCACGCGCGCGCCGGCCCGGCGCGTGGCGTTGCGGCTTGTGGAAAAGGCGCTGGCGGGCGGCAGCCGGCTGTTGCTTGTCGCGCCGCCGCCGCTGCTCGACGAACTGGACCGCGCGCTGTGGACGGACAAGCCTGACAGCTTCCTGCCGCATGGGCGCGCAGGCACCGAATGGGATGCGGAACAGCCCTGCCTGCTGGCGGCGGAGCCATTGCCCGCCAATGGCGCGCGCCTGCTGATGCTGGTGGACCATGGCGTGCCGGCGGCGCTGGAGCATTTCGACCGGGTGCTGAACCTGTTCGATCATGGAAGCGAGGCCCATGCCCGCGCCCGCGCCGACTGGAAGGCGCTGGGCGCACGCACAGGCGTGGACCGGACCTATTGGCAACAGACGGAGGCGGGACGATGGGAAAGCCGGGCCTGACGACGATGGCAGCCGCGATGCTCATGCTGGCATGCGCGGCGGCGCCCGCCAGCGCGCAGCAGGCAGCCGGGGCAACAACAGGGGCAGCGGCCAGTGCGGAAGACGTCTTTCCCGATACCGCCTATCTGAAGGCATCGGAGCCGGAGGGGATAGCGCGCTACCTGCGCTATCTGGGCTATCGCGCCATTCTCGAAAAGGACCCCAATGGCGACCCGGTGATCGAGACGGGCATGGGCGGCTTCAAGGTGATGCTGTGGTTCTATGACTGCACCGACGGCCGCGACTGCCAGCGGCTGCAGCTGCAGCTTGGTGTCGCCATGGAAAAGAAGCTCGACCTCGAGACGGTGAACGCCTGGAACCGCCGCAAGCGCTTCCAGACCCTTCACCTCGACGAGGAGAATGATCCGATCCTCAGCCACGACATGTCCACCGTGGCGCCCGGCATGCCGGCTGCCCAGTTCCGCGACGTGGTGGAACTGTTCGAGGGGCAGGTCGCGGAGCTGCGACGGATCATCGTGGCGCATGATTCCGACGGCTGAGCCGCCTGAGCCGCCTGACATGTCGGAACCGCTGCACTGGAAAGCGGATCGCCGCCCCCGGTGATGCCGGGCTTCAGTCGAGAAGCGTGGCGATGTTGGGGCCGTCGCCTGCCTTCACCCGCACCCGGCGCCCGATCACCGGGACATCGATCAGCGCGCCCGGATTTTCATGGATCTGCGACAGGAAACGGCTGCCGTCGGCGGCAAGGCGCCCGATCACGATGGCGAACGCCGGCTTGCCGCGATCATGGATCACGGTGAAGGTCTCGACCGCGCCTTCCCCGTCGGGCCGCTCGGTCAGCGGCGGGCTTTCCATGCTGTCGATCCGCGCCTGATAACCGGCGGGATCGGCGCGGTGGAAGGCGCGCGGCGTGGTGCTCCACACGCCGAAGCTGTGCTTGGTGAGATAGCCGCCATTGGCGAAGACGAAGCCGGGCTTGCCCGGATGGGCGCGGCACTTCATCGCCACTTCGGCGATGCCGTGCATCGAATAATTGTTCCCCGGCCCGCCGAAATAGGGCAGCCCGCCGGTCAGGGTCAGGCCGCGCGGATCGTCATGGCGGATTCCGATTTCGTCGGCGGCGATTTCGACCGCGCTGGAAAAGCAGCTGTAGAGGTCCATGTGGGCGATGGCCTCCATGCCGATCCCGGCGGCCTTCAGCGCTTCGGCGGCGCCTATCCGGATGGCGGGCGAACTGTGGTAGTTCACCCGGTCGGACACGAAGATCTTCTCGTTGGTGTCGGCGCAGCCATGCAGATAGACGCGCCGGTCCTGCGGCACGCCAAGCCTGTCCGCTGCTTCCGAGGACATCATGAGCAGCGCTGCTGCCTGATCCACGAACATGTTGGCGTTCAGATATTTGGTATAGGGATAGCCGATGTAGCGATTGTCGCCTTCGGGCGTGATGATTTCATCGGCCGTGCGGGCAATCGGGAGCTGGGCATAGGGGTTTTCGGCGGCAACGGCCGAAAAGCGCGCCATCAGCCGGCCGATCGCCTCGCGGTGGGCGATGGGGTCATGGCCATAATGGGCCGCCAGCGCATTCTCGAACATCGGATAGACGTTCACCGGCATGGCGATGCCATGTGCCACCTCATGCGGGGTGACGAGATGCTTTTCCTTGTAGAGCGTCTCGGCAGGCTCCGGGCTTTCTTCCGACCAGTCCAGCTTCAGCCCGGCCTTCAGGGCACGTGTCTGGGTGCGGATCGGTTCGCAGCCGGCCAGCAGCACGACATCATGGCTTCCCTTCGCAATCTCCTCGGCGAAGATGTTGGCCAGCATCTGCGGGGAATTGCCGCCAACCGGGCCGTAAAGCGTGCGGCGCGGGGTGGCGCCGATGCGCTTTGCAACCGCATGGGGCAGGTTGTTCTGATGGCCGAAGGGCGTGCCGAAGCCCGAGTCCTGGAACAGGCGCACGACGGCCACGGCATCGATCGCCCCGGCCACGTCCTTGCCGCCGCTGTCGGCGATGGCAGCCCGGGCGACAGTCGCCATCATGTCCTGCGGGGAAAGCCCCTCGCCCGGGGCGCTGTCCCGGTCCACCCACTGGGCAACGCCGACGAGGACGGGGGTGCGGGGGTCAATGCTCATCTGGAAAGCCTCTTGCTTGGAAATGCTCAGTTCACGGGGGGAAGCGACGCGGCCCAGCGGGCAGCGCGGCGCACGGCATCGGTGGCGACAGGCGCGAAGCCCGGCATCGAGAAGAAGCCATGGATTACGCCCTCGACATGATCATGGGCGGCAAGCGCGCCGGCGGCCTTGAGGCGGCCGGCATAGTCGGCGCCTTCGTCGCGAAGCACGTCATGGCTTGCCGTCACCACATAGGCCGGTGGCAGGCCCGAGAGATCGGCAGCGCGCAGGGGCGCCGAGGCGGCATCGGGGGCGACGCCCTCGCCAAGCCAGTGCGTCCAGAACCACTCCATGGCGTTCCGGCTGAGGCCGAAGCTGTCATTCTCGGCATAGCTGGCGCGGTTATCATCCGGATAATCGGTGACGGGATAGACAAGAAGCTGGCCGGCGAGCTTCGGCCCTTCCGCACGCGCTTCCAGCGCCGCAAGGGCGGCGAGATTGCCGCCGGCGCTGTCCCCGCCGACGATGAGTCGCGCCGGGTCTCCGCCAAGCGCTGCGGCATGGGCGGCAACCCAGCGCAGGCCGGCCATTGCATCCTGCTGCTGGGCAGGCGCCTTCGCCTCGGGCGCCAATCGGTAATCGATGCTGATAACGAGAAGCGGGCCTTCCTGCGCCAGATAGCGGCAGAGATTGTCATGGGTCTCGATCGAGCCGAGCACCCAGCCGCCGCCATGCAGCCAGACAAGCACGGGCAGCGGCCCCTGCACCCCGGCGGGGCGGTAGACGCGGGCAGGAAGCTGCCCGGCATCGGTTTCGATGGCACGATCCTCGGTCTCGATGCCGGCGGGCGCAAAAGCGCGCAGCATTTCCACCCGCATCAGCATGCCGGCCCGCGCCTCGACCACCGTCAGGCTTTCGAGCGGCGGCTGCCCCTTCGACATCTCCAGTATCTGCGCGATCAGCGGATCAAGTGCCATCGGCCATATCTCCCTCAAGACAGGGCTTAGCCCAAGGCCCGCCGGCTTTCACCCTCTCCCTTTGCCGGGCGCAGCACAAGAAGCCGTGCACAAAGGCAAAGGGCCGGCGCATTCCAATGCGCCGGCCCTCGCCATTTCAGTCTTCCTGCCCCAGGCATGGCCTCAGGCCTGCGGTGCAGCGCCCCCCACGCCCGGCGAGCCGCGGCGGCGACCTGCCTTGGGCAGGCCGGAAACGCCGCCCGCGCCCAGTGGCGGCAGCTTGTCTGCCGTGTCGGGGCGGTCGATCGCCTCGCCGGCGATCACCTTTCGGATTTCCTCGCCAGACAGCGTCTCATATTCGAGCAGCGCCTGGGCCACGGCTTCAAGCTCGTCACCATGGTCGGTCAGGATCTGGCGGGCCTTGTCATAGCCCTGCATCACGATCCGCTTCACTTCGGAGTCAATGAGTTCGGCGGTCCTTTCGCTGACATTCTGCTGCTTGGTCACCGAATGGCCGAGGAAAACCTCTTCCTGGTTCTCGGTATACTGAAGCGGACCGAGCTTGTCGGACATGCCCCATTGCGTGACCATAGCCTTGGCGAGGTTCGTCGCCATCTGGATGTCGCCGGAGGCGCCCGATGTCACCTTGTCATGGCCGAAGATCAGTTCTTCCGCGACGCGCCCTCCCATGGCGACCGAGAGGTTCGCGTACATCTTGTCGCGGTGGAAGCTGTAGCTGTCACGCTCCGGCAGGCGCATCACCATGCCCAGCGCGCGGCCGCGCGGGATGATGGTGGCCTTGTGGATCGGGTCTGATGCCGGCTCATGCAGGCTGACGACGGCGTGCCCGGCCTCATGATAGGCGGTGAGCTTCTTCTCGTCCTCGGTCATCACCATGGACTTGCGCTCGACCCCCATCATCACCTTGTCCTTGGCGTCCTCGAACTCGGACATGGAGACAAGCCGCTTGGAACGCCGGGCGGCCAGAAGGGCGGCCTCGTTCACGAGGTTTGCGAGGTCCGCACCCGAAAAGCCCGGGGTTCCGCGCGCAATGACGCGGGCATCGACATCGGGCGCCAGCGGCACCTTGCGCATATGGACCTGAAGGATCCGGATTCGGCCCTCGATGTCGGGACGGCCGACGACGATCTGGCGGTCGAAGCGGCCGGGCCGCAGCAGCGCCGGGTCGAGCACGTCGGGCCGGTTGGTGGCGGCCACGATGATGATGCCCTCATTGGCGTCGAAACCGTCCATCTCGACCAGCAGCTGGTTCAGCGTCTGTTCGCGCTCGTCATTGCCGCCGCCAAGGCCGGCGCCCCGGTGCCGACCGACGGCGTCGATCTCGTCGATGAAAATGATGCAGGGTGCATTCTTCTTCGCCTGCTCGAACATGTCGCGCACGCGGCTGGCGCCGACACCGACGAACATCTCGACGAAATCCGAACCGGAAATGGAGAAGAAGGGGACATTCGCCTCGCCTGCGATGGCGCGGGCCAGAAGCGTCTTGCCGGTGCCCGGCGGGCCGACAAGCAGCGCGCCCTTCGGGATCTTGCCGCCAAGGCGATGGAACTTCGAGGGATCCTTCAGGAAGTCGACGATTTCCTGCAGTTCCTCGCGCGCCTCGTCGATGCCGGCCACGTCATCGAAGGTCACGCGGCCATGCTTTTCCGTCAGCAGCTTCGCGCGGGACTTGCCGAAGCCCATGGCGCCACGGCCCTGTCCATTCTGCATCTGGCGCATGAAGAAGATCCAGATGCCGATCATGATGAGGAACGGCAGCGCCCCGACGATCACCTGCTGCAGCAGGCTCGGCCGCTCTTCCGGCACGGCGTCGAACTTGACATTCTTCGTCCGCAGCCGCTCGATCAGTTGGACATCGCCGGGGTTGTAGGTGCGGAAGGCCTGGTCGTTCGACAGCCGGCCACTGATCTGGCGGCCGGAAATAGCGACTTCCTTGACCTGGCCCTCGTCAACCTTGCGCAGGAAATCGGAATAGGCGACCTCCTCGCCGGTCGCGCGATTGGCGGACGGCCCCTGAAAAAGCTGTACCATCAGCACAAGCGCCAGCAGGATGCCGGCCCACATCAATATGTTGCGGACAAGCGGTGACGGCGGCTTGCGGTTACCATCGGACATGCATGAAACCTTTCTTGGCTCCAATGTAGGGAGCCATGGCTTCATCCGCAATTCGGATGAATCGCTAAGTCACATTGACGCGCCCCATGACCGCAAGTCCGTGGAGCCGGACAAGTGCTGAAAGGGGTTGCCGGCTCCCCCGTGCCGGGCGAGAAACAGAAATCATGCTGGACGACACCCTCTTCACGATCGCGGGTCGGAAGATCACGATCCTGATGCTTGCGGAGCCGCTGGTGATCCTTGCCATCACGATCGGCGTGGCGATCGGAGTCGGCCTTATCTTCACGCGCCTGCGCCGCCGGGCCCAGCCGGACAGGGCGCCGCTTCTCTATGTCGTCGGGCAGGTGCTGCGCTATATCGTCATCTTCGGCGGCCTGTTCGCCACCATTTCGGCTCTGGGTCTCAACCTTTCCTCGCTCTCGATCTTTGCCGGGGCGCTCGGTGTTGGCATCGGCCTCGGCCTTCAGGATGTCGTGCGGAACTTCGTCTCGGGCCTGATCCTGCTGTTCGACCGCTCGATCGAGGTGGGAGATTTCATCGAACTGGACAATGGCTCTTCCGGGCTCATCGTCCATGTCGGGCCGCGCGCCACCACCATCACCACCAACGACAATGTCGACATTCTGGTGCCCAATTCGCATCTTCTGTCTTCGGAACTCATCAACTGGACGCGCAACCACGCGACGCGACGCGTGCACATCCCTTTCGGCGTTGCCTACGGCAGCAACAAGGAAATGGTGCGGAGGCAGCGCTGGAAGCCGCGCGTTCGGTACCCTTCACCCATGAGGATGACCGCCACCGCACACAGGTATGGCTGACAGGCTTCGGCGATTCCGCCCTTGAATTCGAGCTGGTGGTCTGGCCCACCCTCGATGCGGTCAAGCGGCCCGGCAGCATGTACGCCGCCTACCGCTGGGCGCTTGACGACGCCCTGCGCCGCCACTGCATCGAGATCCCCTTCCCGCAGCACGATATCCGCATCCGCAGTCTATTCGGGGAAGAGGGCGAGAAAGCTGTCAGGATCCTGCACCCGAACAAGCCGGACACCGGCCGGCCGCCGGAAGCGCCGGAAAAACCTGCGGTGGCTGAAAGCCCGAACGACGCCGCTGCTGATATTCTGCGCGGCAGCTGAAGATAGCCTGCCTCAGCCTCCCGCCAGCCGCGCGGCGTCGTCGATCGCCCTTACCCTTTCGCCCATCCGCCCGGCCAGCATCTGCTCGACCTGCGCAAGAATGTCCGGCCGGGCGCTGGCCGGGGTTCCGCCGCCGCCCGTTTCCGGATCATATTCGAGGGTCAGCCTTATGGTGTCCGCCACGTCGCGGCCATGCAGCGCCTCGATCACGCGGAAGGCGAAATCGATGCCCGAGGTGACGCCGCCGGCAGTGATGAAGGGGCCGTCGAATACAACCCGTTCGGGCAGGAATGTGGCGCCGAACTTCGCCAGATGCGCGCCCCACGCCCAGTGGCAGCCCGCTTTCCTGCCGCGCAGCAGCCCGGCAGCCGCCAGGATGAGGGAACCAGTGCAGACGCTGGTGACAAGCCGGGCGCCGGGCGCCTGCGCCACGAGCCAGTCGAGCACCTGCCCGTCTGTCATCAGGGCGGTGCAGCCATAGCCACCGGGCACGCAGATCATGTCATACTGGGGCGAATCGGCGAGCGTGGCCGTGGGCAGCATGGCCAGCCGGCAGTCGCTCATGACAGGCTCGATCCGCTTCCAGACAAAATCGAGGCTGGCGCCGGGCATGCGGCTCAGCACCTGGGCGGGGCCGGTCATGTCGAGCTGGGTAAGATCGGGATAGAGAAGAAAAGCGATTCGAAATGGAGCCGACACGAGACATTCCCCTGACCGCAGCCGATGTGCTGCGCGGTAGCTGCCGCATGCTCTGGTATCAAGGCTGGTCGCCGCTGCCGGAAGTGACACTGGCCAACGGCCGCCGGGCCGACATCATGGCCGTATCCCGGCGCGGAGAAATACTGATCGTGGAAATCAAGGTTTCCGCAGCCGACCTGACGGGAGACCGCAAATGGCGCGATTACCGCGACTGGGCCGACCGTTTCGCCTGGGCCGTGCCGGGCATCCTTGCGCCCCTGATGGAAGAGGATCGTTTCGAGCCGGATGCCTGCGGCCTGCTGCTGGCCGACCGGCACGAGGCGCTGTGGATGCGCGAAGCCCCGGCCCGCCCGCTGGCCCCGGCGCGGCGCAAGGCCGCCACCATCGCCTTTGCGCGGGCGGGGGCCGAAAGGGCCATGCGCGCGGCCGACCCCGGCTTCGAAGGCTTCACCGCCCGCTGAAGGCGGTGAAGGCCCTGCCTCAATCCTCGGGAGCGATCGCCACCTTCAGGCCATCCAGCGCATCGGAGAACTGGATCTGGCAGGACAGGCGGGAAGTTTCCGTGCGGAAATCCGAACTGTCGAGCAGGTCGGATTCGTCCTCGCTGGGTCCGCCGACCTTGTCCATCCATTCGGGCGCCACATGGATGTGGCAGGTCGCGCAGGAGCAGGAGCCGCCGCACAGGGCCAGAAGTTCGTCGAAACCGTTGTCGCGAATGACTTCCATGACCGAAAGTCCGGTGTCGCCGCTGACGGCCTTTTCGTTTCCACTGCGGTCGACAACAATAAGAGTTGGCATGGCTGCTCCCGATTATCCCTCCGTGACCTTCACGGCCTGAATGCCTATTAGCGGCCGACAGGCCATGCGCAAGCCTCATGGCCACGGACGCATGGCCGGATGGGAGCGGCCAGGGTAAGGACAATAGCCATGGCCGGAATGGCGACGGACAGGACAGGATGGGGCTGAGCGCCGAACGGATTGCGGAAGGCATGGACTGGCTGTGCACGGTCGACCAGCGCTTCCGGGCCGCCCGCGACCGCCTCGGCCCGCCGGCGCCGCGACTCAGGCCGCGGGGCTATGAAACGCTGCTGCGGGCGATCGTTTCGCAACAGGTCTCGACGGCGGCGGCGGCCAGCATCTGGCGCCGGATGGAGGAAAGCCTCGGCCCGCTGGACGATCCGCGCCATCTGCTCGGCTTCGGGCCGGATGTTCTGCGGGCGGCGGGTCTTTCGCGCCAGAAGGCGGACTATTGCCTGACCCTCGCCGCCCATGTGGCCGATGGAAGCCTGCCCCTCGATGCGCTTGCCGAAGATGATGAAGCGGCCATCCGCTGCATCACCGCCGTGCGCGGGCTGGGGCGCTGGACCGCCGAAATCTACCTGCTGTTCGCCGAGGGCCGGCCCGATGTCTTTCCGGCGGGCGACCTTGCCGTGCAGGTCGAGGCGGGGCGCCTGTTTCAGGATGGCGCGCGCCCGACCGAGCGGAAATTGCGGGCGCTGGCCGAAGCCTGGCGGCCGCATCGCGGGACAGCAGCGCTTTTTCTGTGGCACAGCTACAATGCGCCTCCGCTATGAGCAGCAGCATGACCACCGCCCCGAATCCTGCCGTCACGCACGTCACTGCCTCGTCCAACACGACGCTGAAGCGCCTGCGGTCGCTGAAGGAAAAGAAATACCGCCGCGCCGAAGGCCTGTTCCTGGCCGAGGGCCTGCGCATCTGCACCGAGGCGCTGGAAGCTGGCTGGGTGCCGCGAATCCTGCTGTTTGCCGAGGGGCGCGCCGCGCACCCGCTGGTGACACGCCTCTCCGAAGCCACGGCCCGCGCCGGCGGGACAGTCATGTCCACCACGCCGGAGTTGCTGTCCGGCGTGACCGGCAAGGACAATCCGCAGGCCGTGGCCGCCGCCTATGCCCCGCGCCTGACGCGGCTGGAGGATCTGGTTCCCGGCCCGCGCACGCTGGTGGCCGAACGCCTGCGCGACCCCGGCAACCTCGGCACGCTGCTGCGCGCCTGCGATGCGGCGGGGGCGGGCGCCTTCATCCTGGTGGACGACTGCGCCGACCCGACATCGCCCGAGGCCGTGCGGGCCTCGATGGGCGCCATCTTCACCATTCCCGTCGTGCTGACGACAGCCGACGGGCTGCTGGCCTGGAAGGCGCGGCACGGGGCGCATCTGGTCGGCGCGGCGCTCGACCCGCGCGCTGCGGATTACCGCGAACTGCCCTATCCGGCGCCGTGCCTGCTGCTGCTGGGCAATGAACAGGCCGGGCTGCCCGAGGGGCTGAAGGCAGCCTGCGACCGGCTCGCCATCATTCCGATGCTGGGCAAGGCCGACAGCCTCAATGTCGCCATGGCCGGAACGCTGATGCTTTACGAGGCGCTGCACGCCCAGAGCGTGCCACGTTGAAAGCTGCACGCCCAGGGCGTGCCAGAAGGAAACCGGTGATCGGGAAAATTCGCAGCAGAAGCGCAAATACTCCAAAAGTCGCAAGGTTGACGTCCGGCGGGCTTGGGGCAGACTGCCCGCCATGACCAAGGTTCTCATCATCGGCGCCGGCTGTTCCGGCTTCACCACCGCCAAGCGTCTGAAAGACGAGGCCATCCCCTTCGACTGCTTCGAGATGTCGGACCGCATCGGCGGCGTCTGGGCCTATAATAACCCGAACGGCAGGTCGGCGGCCTATGCTTCGCTCCACATCGACACATCGAAGTGGCGCCTGCAGTTCGAGGATTTCCCCTGCCCGACGGACTGGCCGGATTTTCCGCACCACAGCCTGCTGAACCAGTATTTCAACGACTATGTCGATCATTTCGGCCTGCGCCCGCTCATCCGCTTCAACAGCGCGGTGGAGCGCATCTGGCAGGAAGGCGCAGACTGGTTCGCCGATGTGAAGGCCAATGGCGAAACCAGCCGCCACGGCCCCTACACCCATGTGGCGGTCTGCAACGGCCACCACTGGTCACCGAACATCCCCGAGATTCCCGGCAGCTTCAACGGCCATGAAATGCACGCGCGGGATTATCGCACCCCGTTCGAGCCGGTGGACCTGCGCGGCAAGACGGTGGTTGTCGTCGGCCTTGGCAACACCGCCGTCGACATCGCCTCGGAACTGGGCCAGCGCGCACTTGGCACGCGCCTGATCGTCTCGGCGCGGCGCGGGGTGTGGGTGCTGCCGAAATATCTGAACGGCAAGCCGATGGACAAGACGCCGCTACCGGCCTGGGTGCCCCTGTGGCTGAAGCGCCGGCTGGGCGCATCGGCCGTTCGCCGGGCGGTTGGCAACATGGAGGATTACGGCCTTCCCACGCCCGATCATCAGCCGCTGGAAGCCCACCCGACCGTCAGTTCGGAATTCCTCCTGCGCTGCGGCAATGGCGACATCGAGGTGAAGCCGATCGTCACGCAGAAGGATGGCGATCATCTCGTCTTCGCCGACGGCAGCCGCGAAAAGGTGGACGCGCTGATCTACGCAACCGGCTACAAGCTGAACTTCCCCTTCATTTCCGAACAGGACGCGCCCGTCCGCGACAATCACCTGCCGCTCTTCAAGCGCATGGTGCAGGCGGACCCGCGCCTGCACGGCCTGTGGTTCATGGGCCTGGCCCAGCCGCTGCCCACGCTCGTCAACTTCGCGGAGCAGCAGTCGAAGCTGTTCGCGGCGGCGATCGCGG
>CAYMZC010000062.1:0-13736 GCA_964394815.1 uncultured Sandaracinobacter sp.
CGCCTCGCCCAGCGTTTCGCCGATGATTCCTCGAATGTCATATTCGCGCAGCGAGGTCGGATGGAACGCATGGCTCTGCATGAAGGTCCTTTCGCGGGTTTGCGTCACAAGATGTGCAGCAAGCGAAGCGTTAGGTAGCCTTGCCTGCCCGCGTCAACCGGGTCGGCGGCGGTGAATTTGCAACAAAAGGTCACGCGCCGCATTCACGCGACGGGCAATGTCCGGGTCACCGCCCCGGTCGGGATGGACTTCGGCAATCCGTCGGCGGTGGGCGGCGATGATCTCGTCTTCCCCGGCATTGAGGCTGACACCGAGGATCTGCCGGGCTTCCAGCTCGTCGAGCGGGATGGCGGAAACCCGCCGCCGCAACTGGCCGGCAAGGGCAAGGCCGGCCGTGGCGGCGGCAACTGCAAGCCCGGTCAGATGCTGGCTGCGCGCCACCAGCCATGCAGCAAGCCCGGCGCCCGCCACCAGCGCGATCTTGCGCCCGGCATCAGGCCCCAGCCGCCCCGTGAACCAGAGCCAGCCGAACAGGCCAAGGGCGGCAAGCGCCAGCAGCCCCATCAGGCGGCCTTCTGGCCGGGCACTCTGTCGGCAAGGGGAAGCTGCAGCGCACCGATCAGTTCACGAAGCTCCGCCCGGGCCGCCACATGGCTGACGGAGGCATCCTTCAGATGCGCGATATCGAGAAGGGTGAGGCCGCGCGGGAACAGTTCGCGGTAGATCACCCGCTCGGACAGGCCCGGCACCACGCGGAAGCCGATTCGCCGCGAAAGTTCCTCCAGCGCCGTGCCAACGCGCTTGCGGTTGCGGGCCTCCAGCGTCGAAAGGCGGTTCCTGAGCACCACCCAGTCAACCGTGCCGCCATCGCTGCGGGCGCGCGTCTGCCGCGCCTTCCAGACCAGCTCGGCATAGAAGCTGGGCTTGGTGACATTGTATTTTTCGGGATCGACCTGGCCCAGCAGGTCGAAATCGATGAAGCTGTCGTTGATCGGCGTTATCAGCGTGTCGGCCCGGGCGATCGCCGCGCAGCCAATGTCGGAATCGCGGCCCGGCGTGTCGATCACCAGCACATCGGCATCCGTCTTCAGGAATTCGGCAAGCGCTGCATCCTGGCCGTCCTCGATCACCGTCACCGGCGGGACGATAAGGTCCAGCTGCTTGCGCTGCGCCCATTGGGCGCGGTTTTCGAGGTAGCGCGCCGTGGTGCGCTGGCGCCAGTCGCAGTCCGCCACGGCGACGCGCAGGCCCACGCTTGCCAGCGCAAGGGCTATGTGCACGGCTGTCGTCGACTTGCCGGACCCGCCCTTTTCGTTGCCCAATACGATCACGTGGGGCCCCCGCGCCCCCGCTTGCGTTGACATCTTACCCTGCCTCTTGCGAAGGCCGGCCCAGTGCCGGCGGGCGCACCTTGGCGACAGAAGGGTGCTTTCGTCAATCGAACGGAGGGTCGTGATGGAAACGGTGAGGGACGTGACGGCGCTGAGGGCCCGCATCAGGGCCTGGCGCGGCAATGGCGAACGTGTGGCGCTGGTTCCCACCATGGGGGCGCTGCACCCGGGCCACATGTCGCTGGTGGCGATGGCCCGCCGCAAGGCGCACCGCGTGATCGCCTCCATCTTCGTCAACCCCGCCCAGTTCGGCGCCGGCGAGGATCTGGACCGCTACCCCCGGCGCGAAATGGCCGATGCCGCGATGCTTCGCGCCGCCGGGTGCAGCCTGCTTTTCGCGCCGCCGGTCGAGGTCGTCTATCCCCCCGGCTTTTCGACGAAAGTGTCGGTCACCGGCCTCGACGAACCGCTGGAAGGCGCGGCCCGGCCCGGCCATTTCGATGGCGTTGCCACCGTCGTCTCCAAGCTGCTGCTGATGGCCTTTCCCGATGTCGCCGTCTTCGGCGAGAAGGACTGGCAGCAGCTTGCCATCATCCGCCGCATGGTCACCGACCTCGACATTCCCGTCGAGATCGTCGGCGCGCCCACCCTGCGCGAACCGGATGGCCTCGCCATGTCGTCGCGCAACGCCTATCTCAACACCGGCGAGCGGACGATTGCCGCCGCCCTGCCCCGCACCCTGCGCGCCGCCGCCATCGCCCTCAGGGATGGCGCGCGAGTCGCGGAAACGCTGGCGACGGCCCGCGCCTCGCTGCAGTCGGCCGGCTTCAGGCTCGATTATCTGACACTCGCCGACGAGCGCAGCCTGAAGCCGCTCGACCGGGTGGAGCGCCACGCCCGCCTCTTCGTGGCGGCAAGGCTCGGCACCACGCGGCTGATCGACAACTGGCCCGTGGACATGCCGGCATGAGCGCCGCGGAGGCACGCGCCGCCCTCGATGACGCCATCGCGCGGGCCAATGCCCATGCGCCCTTCCTGCGCGGGCTGATCCGGCGCGAACCGGAGCTGGTGGAGATGATGGCGGCCGACGGTTTCGACGCCGCCGTTGCCCATTCCATCGCCCGGCTCGACCAGGAGCATGCGGCCCGGAGCGTGCGCGAAGCCCGCGGCGGCGTCGCGCTCACGGTGGCGCTCGCCGATCTGTCGGGGGCATGGCCGCTGGAAAAGGTGACGGGCGCGCTGACCGATTTCGCCGACCGGGCGCTGGATTTCGCCATCCGCCAGGCCTTTGCCGAACGCGAAGCGGAGCCGGACGGGCTGGCGGCGCTGGCGCTGGGCAAGATGGGCAGCGGCGAACTCAACTATTCCTCCGACATCGATCTCATCTTCATCCACGACCCGGAACGCCTGCCGCGCCGCCCGCACGAAGACCCGACGGAAGCGGCCGTCCGGCTCGTGCGGCGCATCTCGGCGCTCCTCGCCGAGCGAACGGGCGATGGCTACGCCCTGCGCGTGGACCTGCGCCTGCGCCCGGACCCGGACAGCACGCCCTCCTCCCTGCCGCTGGGCGCCGCGCTCAACTATTATCAGTCGCAGGCGCTGGCCTGGGAACGCTCGGCCTTCATCCGCGCCCGCGCGGCAGCCGGCGACACGGCCATGGGCTGCGATTTCCTGGCCGAAGTCGAGCCCTTCATCTGGCGGCGAAGCCTCGACTATTCGGCCCTCGCCGAAATCCGGGAGGTGAGCCACCAGATCCGCGACCATTTCGCGGAGGGGCAGAAACTGGGGCCAGGCTTTGACCTGAAGCGCGGCCGCGGCGGCATCCGCGAAGTCGAGTTCTACGCCCAGGTGCATCAGATGATCTTCGGCGGCCGCGACCGGACCCTGCGCCCGGGCGCCACCCTCGATGCACTGGATGCGCTGGCGCAGGCAGGACGCATCCGGGGCGAGGATGCCAGGATGCTGGCCGATGCCTATCGCCATTATCGCACGCTGGAACACCGCATCCAGATGATGGACGACCAGCAGACCCATGCCGTGCCGAAGCTGGCCGCCGGGCGGACGCAGCTGGCGGGCCTGTGCGGCGCTGCCAGCTGGAAGGCGCTGGAGTCCGATCTCGCGCCGCGCCTGAAGGCGGTGGCGAAACTCTATGACCAGCTGCTGGAAACCGGCGAAGACAAGCGCGGCGAGCGAATCCCGATGGATCCGGAAGGGGCCGGACGCTGGGCCGCAAAGGCGAAGATCAAGGATCCGAAGCTGCTTGCCACGCTGATCGAGGGCTGGCGTTCAGGGCGGATGCGCTCGTTGCGCGCGCCCGAGGCGATGCAGGCCTTCGAACAGGTGATCCCCGGCCTCGTGCAGCAGATTGGCAGTGGCCGCACCGGGCGGGAAGCGCTGATCCGGCTCGATCAGCTCATCACCGCCCTGCCCTCGGGCGTGCAGTTCTGGCGCCTGCTGGCCGCCCACCCGAAGCTGGCCGAAGTCGTCGGGCGGCTGCTCACCACCACGCCGCTCCTTGCCGACGCCCTCGCCCGGCGCCCCAGCCTCATCGACATCCTGCTGGAGCCGGCCTCGCCCCTGCCCGACATCGCAGCCGCCAGCCTCGAGCTCGCACAGGTGACGCGCGGGCTGGAAGGCGAAGCCCTGCTCGACCGGGTGCGCGAATGGACTGCCGAGCGCCGCTTCCTGTTGGGGGTCATGCTGCTCGATGGCACCATCGCGCCCGCCCGCGCCTCGCACGAACTGTCCCTGATGGCGGAAGCGGCCGTAGGCCTTCTGACCGATGCCGTCACGCGGGACTTTGCCGTCAGACATGGCACGGTTCCGGGTGGCCGCCTCGTACCGCTGGCGCTTGGCCGCTTCGGTGGCGGCCAGCTCACGACCCAGTCCGACCTCGACATCGTGCTGCTGTTCACCGGCAGCTACGAGGCCATGTCCACGGGCGATCCGCCGCTGACGGCCAGCGCCTGGTTCAACCGGCTGGGGCCGCGCCTCATAGCCGCCCTCACCGTGCCCACGGCCGCCGGCCCGCTCTACGAGGTGGACACCCGCCTGCGCCCATCAGGCAATGACGGCCTGCTTGCAGTCAGTCTCGACAGCTTCGAACGCTATCAGCGCGAGGAAGCCGGCATATGGGAGACGATGGCCCTGACGCGGGCACGCCCCATTGCCTGTGCGCCCGAGGATGCCGCAGCGGCCCAGGCTGTCATCGACAGCATCGTCTCAGCCCCGCGCGACAGCCAGGCGGTGTGGCAGGAAGCGGTGGAAATGCGCCGCCACATCGCGAAGCACAAGCCACAGGCCGGCCCCTTCGATGTGAAGCTGATGAAGGGCGGCCTTGTCGACATCGAGTTCATCATCCAGGCCCGCGCGCTTGTTTCGGGCCATCCGGTGCCGCCAAGGCTGGCGGATGCCGCCGCCCAGCTGGCGCCCGAACTCGTCGAGCCGGCGCGCCTGATGATGGACCTGCTGGTGATGCTGCGGCTGGTTCAGCCGCATGACGCCAGCGCCGCGCCGGATGCAGCTGCCGGCGCGCTTCTGGCACGCGCATGCGGCAAATCGGGCCTTGCCGCCCTCAAGGCAGATCTTGCACAAGCGCGCGCTATCGTCACCCGCTGCTGGTCCGAAACCTTCAGCCCTTCCCCGCAGGAGAAAAACCGATGAGCCTCGAAGTCGGAAGCCCCGCACCGGATTTCACCCTCGATACGCCGGACGGCCCCGTCAGCCTCGGTGACTTCGCCGGAAAATGGCTGCTGCTCTATTTCTATCCCAAGGATGACACCTCGGGCTGCACCAGGGAAGCCATCCAGTTCACCGGCGCCGCCGGCGATTTCGCCGCCCTCGATGCGACAATCCTGGGCGTTTCGAAGGATTCGGTAGCGAGCCATGCGAAATTCGCCGCCAAGCATGATCTCGGCATCCGCCTCGGCTCCGACCCGGAAGGCGGGACGGTCGAGGCCTATGGCGCCTGGGTCGAAAAAAGCATGTACGGGCGCAAGTACATGGGCATCGACCGCTCCACCTTCCTGATCGGGCCGGGCGGCAGGATTGTAGCGCTGTGGCGCAAGGTGAAGGTGCCTGGCCATGCCGATGCCGTGCTGAAGGCCCTGAAGGCGGCCCGGGGCTGAGGCGCCGCTGATGGCGGACAGCCTGCGCACAGCGGCCGTCACCGTCCTGCTTACGGCTGACGCCGCCGGAAAGGCGCTGGCCGCCCGGGATCTCAGGCGGCGATGGCAGGCGGGCGAACTGGCGCTTTCGGCCGAAGGACCGGCCATGCCAGATCGCCCGGCCCGCCCGGAAAATCCCCGGCTGCTGCCACCCAATGCCATGCCCAAGCGTGGTCGCGCCGGTTCGCCCCGCGCGCGCTTCGCCCTGCTGCACGCCCTTGCCCACATCGAGCTCAACGCCATCGATCTCGCCACCGACATGGCCGGCCGCTGGGGGCCGGACATGCCGCCTGCCTTTACCGATGACTGGCTCCGCATCGCCGACGAGGAGGCGATCCACTTCTCGATGCTGTCGGGCCTGCTGGCCGGCATGGGGGGCGCCTATGGCGACCTGCCGGCCCATGACGGCCTGTGGGAAGCCGCTCAGGCAACGGCAGGCGACCTTCTGTCCCGGCTCGCCATCGTGCCGCAGGTGCTGGAAGCGCGCGGGCTCGATGTGACCCCGCCGATGATCGCGCGGTTCGAGGCGCAGGAGGACCGGGAAGCAGCCGCCGTGCTCAGGCGCATCCTCGCCGACGAAATCACCCATGTGGAAGCGGGCAATCGGTGGTTCCGCTACCTGTGCGGCGAATCATTTGCAGAACCCATGGGAACCTTCCGCCGCCTCGTGGGTTTGCACTTTCGCGGAGCTGTTAAGCCGCCATTCAACGATTCAGCGCGGCGACAGGCCGGTCTGACGATGGACTGGTATGTCGGCCTTGGATTCCCCGATTCCCCTTCTAAACCGTAAATCACCGTTGCGCGGTCATGGGTTCCGGCCCGTTTCAGGCAGCGGGACGAGTTGAACGAAAACCAAGTGAGTGTGCTGTCCGGCCTTGTGCCGGATCCGCTGCCAAGGGGTCGAAAAGACGAATGCAGGAAAAGGTGAAACGTGCGGCCGCGCGAGTGTCCGTCGCTGTATCCGCCCTGCTTCCCGATCGGCGGATCCACATCGAGACCGACAGCGGAAAACGCTCCATCAGCATCGGGACGCGCGAACAGCTCATGGGACTCGCAACCACTGCCATGATCGCCGGCTGGCTCACGGTAAGCACCGTCGGCGCAATGACCACGGACAAGGCCGCAGACCAGCAGGCAGAAGCTGAACTGGCGCGCATGGCAGCCCAGATGCAGGCCCTGAAGGCCGACACCGTCGCCCTCAAGGGCAGCGTCGCCACCACCGCCCAGCGTATCGAAGCCCGCCAGCAGTTCCTCGATGCCCTGCTGACCGGCAAGGCCCGTGGCGCCGACCTCGCAGACCTTCTGCCCCGCACCACCCGCCGCATTTCCGCCGAAGCGGCGGCCGCTTCGGGCGTTCTCGCACCGTTCGCCGCGCTCGAGCAGAAGCAGCTCGCGCTGGTGGACCGCGCTTCGGCAACCGCCGAAACCCGCCTCCGCGATGCCGAAGCACTCATCGGCCGCCTCGGCCTCAATCCGGGCCGCTTCGTTGCCCAGTCTTCCGGCAAGTTCATGCATACCGGCCTCGGTGGTCCGTTCGTTCCCGCAACCGAGGATGCAGCCGGCGCCGACCCGCGCTTCGCCGAACTCTTCATGAACTGGCAGCGCGTGGAACAGCTCGAGGAAGCCATGGCCTCGCTGCCTGCCTATATACCGGCCAAGAGCTACACGCTCACCTCGGGCTTCGGCTTCCGCTATGACCCCTTCCACGGCAAGGGCGCCCGCCATGCCGGGCTCGATCTCGCCGGCGCCCATGGCGAACCGATTTATGCCGCGGCTTCCGGCCGCGTTGTGCGCGCCGGCCGTTTCGGTGCCTATGGACTGGCCGTCGATATCGACCATGGCCGCGGAATCACCACCCGCTACGCCCATCTTTCCAGCGTCAAGGTTTCCGCCGGGGACCGTGTGGACATGGGCCAGAAGATTGGCGGAATGGGCTCGACCGGGCGCTCGACCGGCACGCACCTCCACTATGAGATCCGCATCGACGGCCAGCCGGTGAACCCGCGCCCCTTCGTCGAAGCGTCGACCTACCTCCTCGCCTTCCAGACCGAAACGGCCGGACCGCGCTGAAACGTCGCGCCGCCCGGGATTCCGGGCCGCGCCATGACTGCGGGCCAAAGCGGGGATTCCTGTTGGCCGGAACGGTGTCCGTGGTTGCGGGCAGGCCGCGGCGAGCCTAGATAGTGTCCATGGCCGATATCGCTCTCACTCCTGCGGCAGCTGCACGCGTTGCCGCGATAGCAGCCCGGCAGGGCCGTCAGGATCCGCGCCTGCGTCTTTCCGTGGATGGTGGCGGCTGCGCGGGCTTTCAGTATAAATTCGAGCTGGCCGATGCCCCGACCGAGGATGACACGGAAATCGTGACAGATGGCGTCGGGCTGCTGGTGGACAGCATCAGCCTGCCGCTGGTTGCCGGGTCGGTCGTCGATTATGTCGAGAATCTGGGCGGGGCCGCCTTCCAGGTCCGCAACCCCAATGCCGCTTCCAGCTGCGGCTGCGGCACCTCCTTTTCCGTGTGAGGATCGCCAGCTTCAACGTGAACGGCATTGGCGCCCGCCTGCCCCGCCTGCTCGACTGGCTGGCGGAAGCCAAGCCGGATGTCGTCTGTTTGCAGGAAATCAAGACGGAAACCGCCCGTTTCCCCTTCGACGCCATCGAAGATGCCGGTTATCACGCCCTTGTCCATGGGCAGAAGGGCTTCAACGGCGTCGCCATCCTCTCGCGGGAACCCGCCGAAGAGGTAGGGCGGACTCTGGCCGGCAATGACGGGGACGAACAGTCACGCTGGATCGAGGCCGAAGTCGGCGGCATCCATATCTGCGGCCTCTATCTTCCCAATGGCAACCCGGTGCCCGGCCCCAAGTTCGACTACAAGCTGGACTGGATGGACCGGCTGGCAGCCCGTGCCGCCGCGCTTCTGGCTTCGGAGCGGCCTATCGTGCTGGCAGGCGACTGGAATGTCTGCCCCACGGACCACGATGTCGCACGACCCGACATGATGGCCGAGGATGCGCTCTGCCGGCCGGAATCCCGCGCCCGCTTCCGCGCACTTGTCGCCAGCGGCTGGACAGATGCGATCCGGGCCCGGCATCCGCACGCCGAAGTCTATACCTACTGGGACTATCAGGCCGGGGCTTGGGCGAAGAACTGGGGCCTCAGGATCGACCACCTGCTGCTGTCCCCCGCTGCGGCGGACCGCATGCTGGATGCCGGAATCGACCGCGATGTCCGGGCCGGCGAACGCGCCAGCGACCATGTCCCGGTCTGGGTTGACCTGGCCGGGTGAATCTCTCCGGCAGTAGCGGGGCTGAGCGGAATAGACCCTAGAGATCGCGCTCGTAGATGCGGTAGGTCTTGCGGATCTTCGCGTTGATGGCCTCGGCAATCGAGATCATCGGGCCATTGTCATCGAGAATCCAGCCGATTTCACCGAAGCGCGAGCCGTTCTTCGCAACCGCGTCACGGCGGATATACTCGATCATCATGAAGGCAAGCAGCGAGGCGGTGCGACTGCCCTGAAGCGACTTGCGAACACCCATCAGCGGCACGCGCATCCAGTCCACCTGCGGGTTGCGCAGGCGCCACAGCAGCTTCGCCCAGCCGAAGGGAAAGAGCCTGCCGTCAAGATCCCGTATCAGCTGGTTGATGTCGGGCACGGTCATCATGAAGGCGACCGGCTCGCCATCATATTCCGCCACCCGGATGAGATGCGGAAAGACGATGGGCTTCAGCTTCTTGCCGACATGGGCGATTTCGGCATCGGTAAGCGGCACAAAACCCCAGTTGTCCGACCAGGCTTCGTTCAATATGTCGAGAATGAGCTTCGCTTCCTGGTCGAAGCGCTTCAGTTCAACCTCGCGGATGCGGATGCGCTTGTTGCGCTCTCCCGCGGCAACGATGCGGTTCACAAGCTCCGGAAACGGCTGTTCGATGGGCAGGTCCCAGGCGTGAAGATCCTTCACCCCGGCATAGCCGGCGGCAAGCACATGGCGTTCGTACCACGCCCGGTGATGGCCCATCATCACCACGGGCGGCTCTTCAAAGCCGGTAACGAGAAGCCCCGGCTCGTCCCAGATGGAGATGCTGACAGGGCCTTGCGCGCGTTTCATGCCCTGCGCGCGCAGCCAGTCCTCGGCGGTCCGGATGAGTTCGGCAGCCACTTCGGCATCGTCGATGGTTTCGAAAAGGCCCCATTGGCCAAGGCCTGGGGTGCGCTCCTGCACAAGATCGCAGACCTGAGCGGAAATGCGGCCGACCACTTCGCCATTGCGCCGGGCGAGGAAAAAGGCGGCCCGCCCATGAAGGAACCAGGGATTGCTTTTGGGGCCGCCGATGAGCGCGTGGATGTCACCCTTCAGCGGCGGAACCCAGGCCGGATCATCGGCATAGATCCACCAGGGAAGATCGACAAAGGCGCGCCTGTCGGCAGCCGTGGCGACAGGCCTGATGTCCACGCCCTTCAATGCACTTCCCCTGGATGTCCGTTCAACACCGGCCCGCTATCCGGCGGCTGCGCGCCGGATGTCAAGGCCGGTACAACCCGGCTGCCAATGGTGGGCCGGCTTGCCGTTGCCGGCTTCAGGCCGCGTCGGCGTTCGGGTCACTATCATTCTGGTTGGCGGCACGCTTGCGCGGATGGCCCTTGGCGACACCGCCCGAAAGGCGGGACACCCACGGATAGGAGCGGGCGACATCGTCAGTGTAGCCAAGGTTGAACACGGTGGGCGATTTCGCCGGCCGCTGCTCGCGCTCGTAAAGAGTTCCGAAAATGCGGTCCGGCCAGAAGCTGGTGATGCCGAAGTTGCCGGTTTCGTCATGGAAATGGTGCGCCATGTGGCGGCGCTTCATTTCCACGAGCAGGGGGTTCTTCGGCTTGTAGCTGAGGTGCTGGATGCAATGGGCGAATTCATAGAAACAGGTGGTCAGGAGGCCGGCCGCAAACGCAACGGCAGCCCCGCCCACGCCGCCGATCATCCAGCCCACCGGGATCGTTGCGATGGCGATGGTGGGCAGCGTCGTGTAAAGCGCGCCGAACAGCACCTCGAGGTGGTTCGGATCCTGGTGATGATCGTAATGGATGCGCTTCCAGGTCCGCGCTGTCAGCGGGGATTTGTACATCCACTGGCTGTGCAGCACATAGCGGTGCAGCAAATACCAGATCAGCGGATAGGCGATCACGGCAAAGACCACGGCCCCGACTCCGGCGAGAAGGCTGGGCGGGTTCCAGATGGCCACGCCCACGGAAATCACGGCCAGGATGAGATAGGCCTGAATCGCATAATATTGAAAATAGGCGACCACGAGTTCCCGCAAGGTCATCCGGTCCAGAAAATGGGCCCGGCTCCAGATTCCGGGCCGCTTTGCATGTTCCACGATCAAGACTGTCTACTCCGACAATGCATCACGCCCATGTGATGGGGCATTGCGGCGATTTTAGGGTGCAATTCGCGCAGCCATAAGAGGGGCAAGCGGCCCTGCGCGCTTTGGCCGCTATTCCTCGGTTCGCACGAGCACGCTTTCCCCCACCAGGAAGAAAAGCAGGAACGGCGCCCAGGCGGCGGCCCATGGCGGATAGGTTCCGAAATCGGCCATCGCCATGGCGAAATTGTCGACCACGAAAAAGGCGAAGCCAAGCGCCAGCCCGATGACGGCGCGAACGAACAGCTTGCCCGACCGCGCCAGGCCGAAAGCCGCGACGGAGCCGAGCAAGGGCATCAGGGCCGCCGACAGGGGGCCGGATATCTTGTGGTTCAGCTTGGCGACGAGCTGGTCCGTGGGCTTCCCTGCGGCCTTCAGGTCACGGATGGCGGGCCAAAGCTGCCAGAAGGGCAGATGATCGGCATTGACGCTGCGTGTCGTGAACTGCTGTGGCTGCGCCCCTGTTGGCAGCGCGATCCGGCTGCTGGCGGTGCGCTTGCCGGTTGCCACATCGAAGCGGGATGCATTGACAAGCAGCCAGCCGCCCGCCGCCGGACGGGCTTCATCCGCCCGCACGATCGCGACCAGCCGCTCATCCGACCGGATGTAGAGGCTAACATCATGAAGGCGTGTGTCCGCCCCCGCCCCCTCGACCCTGGCGACATGCCAGAGGTCGCTTCCGGCGCGCACCCACACTTCGCGGCCGGTCGGTTCCTCGGGCGGAACCGGGTGATATTCGGCGGCCTTCCACCGATCATATTCGAAGTTCGCGCGCACCAGCACGCGTTCGTTGAAGATGAAGTTGAGCGCCGCGATCACCAGCCCGGCCAGAACCAGGGGCGCCAGGATCTGGTGCGCGCTGATGCCGGCCGCCTTGAAAATGGTGATCTCGCTGTTCTGGTTCAGCGTCATGAAGGTGAGCAAGGTTGCCAGCAGGACGGAGAAAGGCAGGAACAGCGCGATGATCTGCGGCATGCGGATGGAAACATATTTCCACAGCTCCGCCTCGCCATTGCCGGGAACGGCAAGGATACGGCCGGATTCGCCCAGCAGGTCGAGCGTCATCAGGATGAGCGCCAGCCCGGCCAGAAAGGCGAAGGTGCGCGTGATGAACATGCGCGCGGTGTATCGCGCGAGTGTCGGGGCGGGAAACAGGCGGGACAGCATCAGTTCACCCGCGCCCCCGCGGCACCCTCAGCCGCACCGTCCGGCACTTCGCCGGGCAGGGTCTCCGGCACAAGGCCGATCTTCTGCGCGGGCTTCTTCAGGCGGCTGAAGAGCTTGGTGATCCTGGCGAACAGGCGTTCCAGCCCGCCGATGGGCTGGCCGCCCGGCTGGTGGGCGAGAACATGATAGAACCAGTAGCAGAGCGCGGCGAACAGCGCGAAGGGAACCCACTGCGCCAGCAGCGGATCGACCCGGCCGATCGCGCCCATGCGTTCCCCATATTCCGAGACCTTGTGGTAGGTCACGAGGATCACGATCGAAAGGAACACGCCAAGCGCCGAACTGCTGCGCTTGGGCGGAACTGCCAGCGCGATCGCCAGAAGCGGCAGGACGAACATGGCAACCCATTGCACCGTTCGGCGGTGGAAGGTGGCGCTGGCCTGGGTCCGCTCGTCGGCCATGGCGGTCTCGTCACGCATCAGCTGCCACAGCTCGGGCAGGGTGCGCTCGAGGTTTGCGCCACCACGGGCGCGGAAGCTCTCGATGGCCGGCAGGTTCACGGGCAAGTCGTGCAGGGCAAAGCTGAGGACACGGGGCACGCCCTCGCCCGGCGGATCATGGACCAGCGTGCCATTTTCCAGCCGCAGGATGATGATGTCAGGGTCATCCGTCATCAGGAACTGGCCGCGCGCGGCTGATACGGCAAGCGAGCGCCCGTCTTCCGAACCAGCGCGGACGAACACGCCGCGCAGGTCGCGGCCCTCGTCGAAGCTTTCTTCCACCCTGAGCGTTGTGCGTTCGCCGATGCGGGCGAATTCGCCGACCTTGATACTGGCGCCAAGGGCGCCCGAGCGCAGCTCGAAGCGCAGCCCCTCATAGGCATAGCGCGAATAGGGCTGAAGATAGCCGACGATGCCGAAATTGATGAGGGCGAACAGTGTCGCCAGCATGTAGGGCACCTTCAGCATCCGGCCATAGCTGACGCCCACGGAATTGAGGGCATCGAGCTCGGAGGAAAGCGCAAGGCGCCTGAAGCCGAGCAGGATTCCAAGTGTCACGCCGATGGGAATGCCGAGCGAAAGATATTCCGGAATCAGGTTGCCGAGCATCCGCCAGACTACCGACACCGGCCCGCCTTCATTCACCACGAAATCGAAGAGGTTCAGCATTTTCTCGAGGAGAAGCAGCATGGCCGCGATCACAAGCGTGCCCACGAGGGGCACGATGATCAGCTTGAAGAGATAGCGGTCCACCGCTGTCAGCACTGCCATGGTGCCTGCGCCTTAGCAGGCAGACCGGCAAAAGGCCAAGCGCCCGGGTGGCAAAACTGGGCAAAGGGTCGACGAAGGGCCCGTTCGTTCCTAGATATGTTGCATGATTGCAGCTCTCGCCCTGATGTCGACAGCCGTTTTCGGTGTTCCCGAAGCCTGCTCGTCCAATGCGGAATCGCCCGCCGTCCTCGTTCGTGTCCATGGCTTCAAGGACAGGGTCGGGCAATTGCGCATCGCCATCTATCGCGCCAACGAGGAAGAGTTTCTTGCGTCCGGGCGCTATGTCCAGCGACTGGACACGCCGCTCACGCCGAAGGGTGACATGACAGTATGCGCACCCGTGCCGGAGGCCGGACAGCATATCGTCGTCGCCCTGCACGACC
>CAYMZC010000063.1:0-8040 GCA_964394815.1 uncultured Sandaracinobacter sp.
TACACCAGGACGTACACTCTTTCCCTACACGACGCTCTTCCGATCTACGCCGCCTTTGCGCCTTGGCCTGCCGCCGGGCGCGCTGCGGGCAGAGCTTCTGGAAAACGGCCGGGCCATGGAAGCGGAATTGCGGCCAGCCGATCTCGCCGGGGGTTTTCTTGTCGGCAATTCCCTGCGCGGCCTGATGCCGGCCCTGCTCGCCGGTGCTTGAAGTCGGGCGCTGGCGCTTCTATCCGGGCCGGCGAACAAACCGGAAGGTCCGAACATGTCCCTGCTCTCTGCCGCGATCAACCGCATCCAGCCCAGCCCCACCATCGCCGTCACCAACAAGGCAGCCGAGCTGAAAGCCGCCGGGCGCGACATCATCGCCCTTGGCGCCGGCGAGCCGGATTTCGACACGCCCGATTTCGTGAAGGAGGCCGCGATCGAGGCCATCCGCATGGGCAAGACGAAATACACCGCCGTGGACGGCACGCCGGAACTCAAGGCCGCCATCCGCGAGAAGTTCCGCCGCGACAACGGGCTGGACTATGCGCTGGATGAAATCAGCGTCAATGTCGGCGGCAAGCAGACCATCTTCAACGCCATGGTGGCAACACTGGACCCGGGCGACGAGGTGGTGATTCCGGCGCCCTACTGGGTTTCCTACCCCGACATCGTGCAGTTCTGCGGCGCAACGCCGGTCATCGTGCCCTGCCCCATCGGCCAGGGCTTCAAGATGCTGCCCGAACAGCTGGATGCCGCCATCACGCCGCGCACCAAATGGGTGTTCCTGAACTCGCCATCCAATCCAAGCGGCGCGGCCTATACGGTGGAAGAGCTGAAGGCGCTGGCCGACGTGCTGCTCAGGCACCCCCATGTCTGGGTGATGACCGACGACATGTACGAGCATGTCGTGTTCGATGATTTCCGCTTCGCCTCCATCGCCGCCGTCGAGCCGCGCCTTCATGATCGCACCCTGACGGTGAACGGCGCGTCCAAGGCCTATGCCATGACCGGCTGGCGGATCGGCTTTGCGGGCGGCCCGCGCGCCCTCATCAAGGCGATGGCCAAGATCCAGTCGCAGTCCACCTCCAACCCCTGCTCGATCGCGCAGGCAGCGGCGACGGCGGCGCTCAATGGCCCGCAGGGCTTCCTGAAGGAACGCGCCGCCGTGTTCCAGCAGCGCCGCGACCTCGTCGTCTCGATGCTGAACCAGGCGCAGGGCCTCAGCTGCCCCACGCCCGAAGGCGCCTTCTACGTCTATCCGGATTGCTCGGGCCTGATCGGCAAGACGACGCCGCAGGGCCAGCTGCTGTCGAACGACGAGGATGTGGCTGCCTATCTGCTGGAATCGGAAGGGGTTGCCGTCGTGCACGGCGCGGCCTTCGGCCTCTCGCCTGCCTTCCGCATCAGCTACGCTACCGCGACAGACGTGCTGGAGGAAGCCTGCCGCCGCATCCAGCGCGCCTGCGCCGCCCTCATCTGACAGGCAGGCCTGGCAGGCTGGAAAAATGACAGGCCCGGTGCGCGGATGATCGCGCACCGGGCCTTGTTTTTTAATCGGGCCTTTTTCTAGCGCGTGCCGCCGAACATCTGCCGCCCGGCAAGGTCGAGCATGACCTCCTCGCTGCCGCCGCCGATCGCGTTCACTCGCACTTCGCGGTAGATGCGCTCCACCTTGCTGCCCCGGATGTAGGAAGCGCCGCCCAGCACCTGCGCCGCCTCGCGGGCGACGGCTTCCAGAGTCCGGGTCGCCTGCACCTTCAGCATGGCATAGCTGGCCGGTTCGCCGGCGCCTTCTCGGTGCTGGTGGGCCAGCAGGTCGACCCAGGCCTGGGTCGCATCGATCTGCCGCACCAGATCGGCCAGCTTGATCCGGATCGACTGGTGGCCGATCAGCGGCTTGCCGAAGGTCTGCCGCTCCAGCGCCCAGTCCACCGCTTCCTGCAACGCCACGCGCGCCATCGCCATGCAGCCATGGGCCATGCCCAGCCGCTCGGAGTTGAAGTTGCGCATGATGCCGAGGAAACCGCCATTTTCCGGCCCGATCAGATTCTCGGCAGGCACTTCCACATCCTGAAAGTGGATGGCGGCGGTATCGGAACAGTGCCAGCCCATCTTCTCCAGCGGCGTGCGCGAGACACCCGGACGGTCCGACTCGATCAGCAGCAACGAAATGCCGCCCATGCCGGGCCCGCCGGTGCGCACGGCAACCGTCATGTAGTCGGCGCGCATGCCCGAGGTGATGAACATCTTGGAGCCATTGACCACATAATGGCCGCCCTTGCGCTGGGCGTGGGTGCGCAGCGCCGCCACGTCCGATCCGCCGCCCGGTTCGGTGATGCACAGGCTGATGATCTTCTCGCCCGAAAGCACCTCGGGCGCGATCCGCTGCTTCATCGCCTCGGAGCCCATGGCAAGGATGGGCGGCAGGCCGATTCCATGCGTCATCAGCGAAGCGCCAAGCCCGCCGGCGCCCGGCGCCGCCATCTCTTCGGACTGGGTGAGCGAATGGAAGATGTCAAAGCCTTCGGAATGGCCGCCATAGGCTTCGGGGTAGCCCAGCCCTAGGACGCCCGCCTTCGCCGCCTTCACATGCAGCTCGCGCGGCAGCATTCCGTCGCGTTCCCACTGGTCGATGTAGGGGTTCACTTCCGTCTCGATGAAGCGCCTGACCGATTGTGCCACTGCTTCATGTGTTTCGTCATAGAAAGGCGAGCGCGCGCGCCAGCGATCGAAAAGCCGCATTCCATCCATGTTGCATACTCCCTTTCGCACAGGCTAGCAGTTGGCAAACAGAAGGACAGGCTGATGAAATTCCTAATGCTTGCCACAGCGCTCATGGCGTCCCCGCTGCTTGCGGCCGAAGCCGCAAAGCCGCCATTCCAGGCCGCCGACATCTACAGCCTGTCGATGGTGACGAACCCAGTCGTCTCACCGGACGGCCGGCGGGTTCTGTTCACCCGCACGGCCTTCGACGAAGGCAGCGACCGCGCCCTTGGCGAACTGTGGCTCGCCTATGTCGACACGGAAGGCCGGGTGATTGACCGGCGGCTGCTGGTGGCGCGCGACGTGACGCCGGGCGGGGCCAGCTTCTCGCCCGATGGCCGCCGCATCGCCTATCTGGCGCGGCACCTGGGCAAGCCGCACATCCATGTCATGGATCTTGCCGAAGCCGTGGGCCGCCCAATAACGGGCGGGGAAACAATGCCCGGCGCGCCGCACTGGTCGCCCGATGGCGGGCGCGTCGCCTTCGTCGGCCGCGTGGCGGCAAAGCCCGCTTCCATCCCCGGCCTGCCGGAACGCCCCAAGGGCGCGGAAACGGGCGCGGAAACGGGCGTGGAAACGGCCCCTGAGCCCAGGATCATTTCCGATCTTTTCTGGCGCGCGGATGGCCGGGGGGAAATCAAGCCCGGATTCGACCATCTTTTCGTCACCGATGTCACAAGCGGCAAGACTGTCCAGCTGACCGAGGGCGAAACCGACCGGGTCAACGCCGGCGGCGCGCTCGCCTGGACCCCGGATGGTAGCGGAATCGTCGCTGCCTTCACGCCGGACCGGGTGAACGGCCCGCGCGAGACCGATCTCTGGCTCTACACGGCATCAAGGCCCGAAAAGGGCAAGGCGCCGGCGCCCCGCCAGCTCACCAGCCGGCCGGGCAGCGAATATGATCCCGAAATCTCGCCCGATGGCCGGACCGTCGCCTTCCTCGGCACGGAAGCCGGCAGCGGCTTCTACGACATGCCCGACCTGTGGACGATGCCACTTTCCGGCGGCGACATCCGCAGGCTGACAACCACGCTCGACCGCCCCGTGGCCGATCTGTCCTGGCGGGCAGACAGCCAGGCCATTCACATCCTCTACCATGACCAGGGCGTCACGCGGGTCGGCGCGATCGACGCCACGACCGGCGAAAACCGCGTCATCGTGCCGCTGGTCGGCGGCACGCGCCTCTACCTGCCGTCGGCCGGCGGCCAGTTCTCCGAAGCGGGCGGCACCTTCGCCTATACCTCGGCCTTCACCGACAGGCCGGCCGGGCTGGGCGTCAGCCTTGGCGCTGCCGAAACAGGCCAGGTGGATTTCAACAGCCGCTGGGCGGAAAGCCGCAAGGCCGCGCGCATCGAGGAGGTGAATGTGGCGAGCCGGGCCGGCGGCCTGCCGGTTCAGGGCTGGATCGCCTATCCACCGGATTTCGACCCGAAGAAGCGCTACCCACTGATCCTCGACATCCATGGCGGCCCCAACACCGATTACGGGCCCTTCTTCTCCGTCACCCACAGCCTCTATGCCGCTGCCGGCCATATCGTGCTCTTCACCAACCCGCGCGGCAGCATCGGCTATGGCAGCGCCTTCGCCAACGCCATCACCAACGCCTATCCCGGCGAAGATCATGACGACCTGATGACCATGGTCGATGCGGTGGCGAAGCGGCCTTATGTCGATCAGCGCAATCTCTTCATCGGTGGCGGCTCGGGCGGTGGCGTGCTGACGCTGTGGGCGATCGGCAAGGAGCCGGAGAAGTTCCGCGCCGCCGTTGCCCTGCGCCCGGTGGTGGACTGGACCGACCAGGTGACGACAAGCGACGGCACCGCCTTCTTCATGAAGCACTGGATGGGCGCGACCCCCTGGGAAAAGCCCGAGCTCTATTTCCAGCGCTCCCCCTTCAGCCTTGCGGGCAGCATCAAGACCCCGACGCTGCTGATCACGGGCGAACAGGATCATCGCACCCCGATCAGCCAGACCGAGCAGATGTTCGGCGCGCTGAAGCTGCGCGGGGTGGATACGCAGATGGTTCGCCTGCCCGGGGCTGGCCATGGCATGGGGCGGCCCAGCCAGTGGCTGCAATCCATCCTGGCGCCGATCGACTGGTTCGAACGCTACAGGAGCCGCTGAGGCGGTGTGACAAACGCCCCCCTGCCCGCGCATGACGCGGCGGGCAGGGGGCCAGGTTTCTCAATCCTTCAGGCGCTTTGCATATTTCTGCATGAACTTCCGCACCTTGGGGCTGACGACGGCGGTGCAATAGGGGTTCTGGTCACCGACGCGGTCGAAATATTCCTGATGCTCCTGCTCGGCCTGCCACCAGGGGGCGGCCGGCTCGATCGTGGTGACGATGGGCGCTGCCCAATCCGCCTGGGCACGGGCGATGGCGGCCTTTGCCTCCGCCGCCTGCGCGGGCGATTGGGGGAAGATGGCCGATCGATATTGCGGGCCGATGTCATTGCCCTGCCGGTTCAGCTGGGTCGGGTCATGGGTGGCCAGAAAGATGTCCAGTAGATCGGCATAGCTTATCTTGGCCGGATCAAAGCGGATCTTGACCGCCTCGGCATGGCCCGTCTCCCCGGTGCAGACCTGCCTGTAACTCGGGCGCTCGACATGGCCGCCCGTATAGCCGCTTTCCACCGAGGCAACCCCTTGAAGCCTGTCGAAGATTGCCTCGGTGCACCAGAAACAGCCACCCGCGAGGATCGCTGTCTCGAGCCGGGCGTCACCCGGCGTATCAGGCGTATCGGTCATCATCTGTCCTCGTCCAATCCGGTCCAGTCTCGTCGCAGGAATCCGGCCTCGCCGCAATTGGGGCTGGCAGGCGCTCGAACCTTGCGTTAGGAAAAATTGTTAACGCGGCTGAAAGGCCAGAACAAATGAACATTTGCGCTATGCGGACGGGGCACGCCATGCACGCGGCATTTCGCCGCGCCCACGCATTTGCATTCAGGTCACAGTCTTTTGAGAAGAGTCTTCTGGACACAGACTTCTGGCAATCTCATGGCTGCAATGACCAACTCTGATATGCGACGCAGGCGCTTGCCATGACCGAAAGCAGATCCGGCGTCTTCGCCAAGGTGCAGACCTTCGTGCGCGACGTGAAAGGCGCGCGCAGCCTGGAGGAAATCCAGGAGATGCTGTCCCATGCCACGCGCGAGTTTGCCTTCGATCATTTCGCCCTTGCCCAGCGCAACGGCATGCAATTGCGCAACACCCCCATCCAGTTGACCGACTATCCCGATGACTGGGTCGGCCTTTTGCGCAGCAGCGGCATCGGGGCTGATTATCCGGTGCTGATGGCAAGCCAGCGCAGCGTCGCACCCTTCGCCTGGGCAGACCTTGACGACATCATCGACCTGACCCCCAAGCAGCAGAGCTACATGCGCGTCGCGGCCCGGCAGGGCCTGCTGAACGGCTGGACGGTGCCGATCCACATTCCCGGCGAGGCAACCGGCCTCTGCTCCTTCGTCGTCTCCAGTGATCGCGCGCTGCCGCGCCACAGCCTGCCGGCGGCGCAGTATCTGGCCTGCTTCGCCTTCGAGGCCGCACGCCGGCTCGCGAACCGCAACGAGCCGCCGCAACCCCGGCTCACCAAGCGGCAGCTGGAATGCGTGGTGCTGGCGGCGCGCGGCAAGTCCGACTGGGTTGCCGGGCAGATCCTCGGCCTCGCCCCTGATACGGTGCACAAATATCTCGAACAGGCAAAAGCCCGCTTCGGTGTTTCCAGCCGTACGGAGCTTGTCGTCCGCGCTCTCTACAACGGCCAGCTGTCCTTCGGCGACCTTCTCGGCTGAAACCGGCCTGCGCCCGCAGCCCTTCACACTGCGCATCTGCACGCCACTCAGGCTCTCGTCATAAAGAAAGGGGCCGGCGGATCGCTCCGCCGACCCCGATCATTTCACGCTGGCTGCTGTCAGGCCGAGACGCTGGTCTGGCGCTGGCGACGCATGGCGCCACCCACCAGGCCGAAGCCCATGATCAGCATCGCCCAGGTGGCCGGCTCGGGAACCGCGCCATTGGGCACCATGGAACTGCGGATGAAGTCCTCGTGGATGTACACGGGCACATAGCCGCTGAACTCGCCCCAGCTGGTGTTGAGACCGGCGAGATAGTCACCAAAGCCCGTACCGAAGCTCAGGCCATAGCTGTTCACCGAGGAAACCATGCCGTTGATGAAGCCCGGGCCGCCCGAGTCACCACCGGCGATGGCAACTTCCATGGCGCCAACGCCAGTCTGGCAGAAGCCGTTTCCGCCACCGACAGCCTGCGCGATGAGGCAGGCTGCGTCATTGGCCGAAGAGCCGCTGTCGAAATCCGAGACATAGGAATATTCGATTTCGGCGAAGCCGAAGAAGTTTTCGCCCGAGCCGTCACGGTCGGTGAAGAAGCCGCCGAAAGCGGAATTGCCCCAGGCATAATCATAGATGTTGTCGCCCTGACGCAGGCGGTTCGTGCCGAGGTTGGCGCCAACGGCGCCGCCGGTGTCGGAACGACGGCCGTAACCGGCCACATTGAATTCCTCGCCGGTCAGGTTGCCGGTGTAGAGGTCGAAGGCGGTCGCCCAGTCAGGGGCTTTTTCGGCAAGGCGCAGAACGGCGATGTCATTCTGGTCGATCACTTCGCCGGTGTAGCCGGAATTCACGAAATACTGGCTCACCTCGATCGGGGTGGCCGCCGGGTTGAAGGCAACGGTGATGTCGTCACCGGTGCCGTTGAACCAGGCCGTCGTCTTCAGCGGGTTGGCAGTGCCGGCGCCATCGGAAACGCAGTGTGCAGCCGTCAGGATCGACATGCGGTCCGGCAGAAGCGTGCCGGAGCAGATGAAGGAACCGCCCGCATAATCCATGATGAGCGAGACGACGCCGTTCGACTGGGCGGCGGACGGCAGGTAGATCGGGTTGCCGCCATTGGCGACGATATCGGTGGAGGTCATGCCGACGATGCGGCTTTGTGCCTGCCAGCTCAGCCCCTTGGCCGAACCGGACGTGGCCTTGATCGATGCATCGGCCGCAGCCGGGAATGCCAGCTGCGCAACCGCGGCCAGCCCGAGGATGGTAAGTTTCTTCATGGGAATGCCCCCTGTCAGATGTTGCCCCTAACCAGCGGAGTCGCCCGCTGATCGTGAAATATTATGACACTGAAAGGGCAATGGCAATCTGGCATGTCAGCTGCCATGGTTAACGCAAGGCGGGCCATGGTGTCGCAGCCGGCACAGCCTGCGCTGCCTGCATGGGAGGGCACGGCACACGGCTGCCACGCCCGTGCACGCGGCGCGCGCCCGCCACAGTCAAC
>CAYMZC010000063.1:8050-13162 GCA_964394815.1 uncultured Sandaracinobacter sp.
TGCCAGGCAAGCACCGGCTGGCGCGCGGCGCGCGTTTCATCGAGGCGGCTGCGCGGCGCATGGTGCGGGGCGCCCGTGAAGCGGGCGGCATCGCCCGCCTTCGCAGCGCCGGCCAGCGCGCGCATCGTTTCGATGAACTGGTCCAGCCTTTGCCGGCCTTCGGTTTCGGTCGGCTCGATCAGCATCGCCCCATGGACGACCAGCGGGAAATACATGGTCATCGGGTGATAGCCCTCGTCGATCAGCGCCTTGGCGAAATCGAGGGTGGTGACACCCGTGTCCTTCAGGAAAGCGTCATCGAACAGCGCCTCGTGCATGCACGGCCCGGTATCGGCGAACGGGGCGGACATCACATCCTCCAGCGCACGCAGCACATAATTGGCGTTCAGCACGGCATCTTCCGCCACCTGCCGCAGGCCATCGCCTCCATGGCTCAGGATATAGGCGAGCGCGCGGACGAACATGCCCATCTGCCCGTGAAAGGCGGACATGCGGCCGAAGCTGTCGGCATGGGCTTCCTCGCGGGCGGTTTCCTCCTCCACGAGGTGGAAGCGTCCATTCTCCTCCACCACGAAGGGAAGCGGCGCATAGGGCGCGAGCCGCGCGGAAAAGACCACCGGACCGGAACCGGGGCCGCCGCCGCCATGCGGTGTGGAAAAGGTCTTGTGCAGGTTGATGTGCATGGCGTCCACGCCCAGGTCGCCCGGCCGCACCCGGCCCACGATCGCATTGAAGTTGGCGCCGTCGCAATAGACATAGGCCCCGGCTGCATGGACGGCATCGGCGATGCGCTTCAGGTCCGGTTCGAACAGGCCGCAGGTGTTGGGGTTGGTGATCATCACCGCCGCCACATCCGGGCCAAGCCGCGCGATCAGCGCCGCGCAGTCCACCCGGCCGCGGCTGTCGGCGGGAATGTCCTCCACGGCATAGCCGCAGAAGGCGGCCGTCGCCGGGTTGGTGCCATGGGCCGATTCCGGCACCAGCACCACGCGCCGGGCATCGCCGCGCGCTTCATGCGCGGCACGAATCGCGAGCATGCCGCACAGTTCGCCATGGGCGCCCGCCTTGGGCGACATGGACACGGCCGGCATGTTGGTCAGCGCCTTCAGCCAGCCGGCCAGCCGGTGGATCAGTTCCAGCGCCCCCTGCACCGTATCCTGCGGCTGCAGGGGGTGGATATCGGCAAAGCCGGGCAGCCGGGCGAGCTTCTCGTTGAGGCGCGGGTTGTGCTTCATGGTGCACGACCCGAGGGGGAACAGGCCCATGTCGATGCCGTAATTCTGGCGCGACAGGCGGGTATAGTGGCGCACCGCCTCCCCTTCGGAAAGGCCGGGAAGCCCGATGGGGGATGTCCGCTCCAGCCCGCCGAGGCGGGAGGCATGATCGGGCACCGGCTCCAGATCGACGCCCGAAACGTCCATGCCGCCGCATTCGAAGATCAGCGGCTCGTCGAGCATCAGGGCGCGGTTGCCGCTGAAGGTCTGGGCGGCATGCGGGACAGCGGCGGTGTCTGAGGGAGCGGACGGGCGGCCCTGGCTGTTCATGCTCATTGGCTGACGACCTCGGTGATGGCGCGCACCAGCGCGTCGATGTCGGCGGGAGAAACGGTTTCGGTGGCGGCAACCAGCAGCACATGCTCGAAATCGGGCCTGCCCGGGTAAAGCCGCGCGAGCGATACGCCGCCCAGCACGCCCATTTCCGCCATGTCGCGCACGGCCTGCCGCGCCGGAATGGGCAGGCGGATGGCAAACTCGTTGAAGAAGCGGCCTGTCAGCAGCTCGACGCCGGGAAGGGTCGCAAGTCTGTCCGCCGCCTGGACGGCGCGGGCATGGTTCAGCCGGGCCAGATGCGTCAGCCCCGCCTGGCCGAGAAGGGTCATGTGGATGCTGAAGGCCAGCGCCATCAGCCCGCTGTTCGTGCAGATGTTGCTCGTCGCCTTCTCGCGGCGGATATGCTGCTCGCGAGTGGAGAGCGTGAGCACATAGCCGCGGCGGCCATCGGCATCGACCGTTTCGCCGCACAGCCGACCGGGCATCTGCCGGACATGGCGGGCATTGCAGGCGAAAAGCCCGAGATGCGGCCCGCCGAACTGCAGGCCCACCCCGAGCGACTGGCCTTCGCCCACCACGATATCCGCCCCCATTTCGCCGGGCGAGCGGATGGCGCCGAGGGAGACGACCTCCGTCACGACGACGATGAGCAGCGCGCCCTTCGCATGGACGGCCTCGGCCAGCGCCGAAAGGTCGGCCACATGGCCAAAGACATTGGGGTTCTGCACCACCACGGCCGAAGTGTCCGCATCCAGCGAAGCGATCAGCGCGGTGATGTCATCGCCGGGGCGGCCGTCGGCAAGCTGGGGGCTTCCCGTCTCCAGCCTGTCTCCGGTGAAGCGGCAGAGAGTCTGGGCCACCTTCACATAATGGGGGTGAACGCCGGCCGAAATCAGCGTCTTGCCGCGCCGCGTGATGCGCCGGGCCATGAAGATCGCCTCGGTCATCGCCGTCGAGCCATCATACATGGAGGCATTGGCGACATCCATGCCGGTCAGCCGCGCCACCTGGGTCTGGAACTCGAACAGATACTGCAACGTGCCCTGCGCGATTTCCGGCTGATAGGGCGTGTAGCTGGTCAGGAACTCGCCGCGCTGGATCAGATGGTCGACCGAGGCCGGCACATGGTGGCGATAGGCGCCCGCCCCCAGGAAAAAGGGATGCTCGCCCGCAGCCATGTTGCGCCTGGCCAGCGTCACGAGATCACGCTCGACCAGCATTTCCGGCTGGTGGCCCGGCAGGCCGGGGATCGGGCCGGAAAGCCGTGCTTCCTCCGGCACGTCGACGAAGAGGTCATCGATGCTGTCGGCGCCGATGCTGGAGAGCATCGCCTGCCGGTCCTCGGGTGTCAGTGGAAGATAGCGCATCCCGGTTCCTCGATCAGCTGGCCTGCGGGGCAGGCGTAAGTCACCTCACCTGCGAAGCAGGAAAATCGGCCTGCCTGCAAAGCAGGAAAACCAGCCTTCCTGCGAAGCAGGCGTCAGAGCGTGGCGACGAAGGCCTTGTAGGCGGCCTCGTCCATCAGCCCTTCCAGTTCGGCAGCGCTGGAAAGGGTCAGGCGGAAGAACCAGCCATCGCCCTCGGGCGCGGAATTCACGAGCGACGGGTCATCTGTGAGCGCGCCATTGGCTTCGGTGACCGTGCCAGAGACGGGCGCATAGACTTCGCTCGCGGCCTTCACGGATTCGACGACAGCAGCTTCCTTGCCGGCTTCCAGCTGGCGGCCGGATTCGGGGAGTTCCACGAACACCACGTCCCCCAGCTGCCCCTGGGCATAATCGGTGACGCCGACGGTGGCGGTCGTTCCGTCCACCTCGATCCACTCATGATCCTTGGTATAGTAGCGCATCCCGGTCTCCTCGGCTTTCCTGCTGCTAGCGGGCGTAGTTCTTCTGCCAGAAGGGCATGGGCACGACGGTCGCGGCGATCCGCCGCCCACGCACCTCTATCTCGAGGGCGGTTCCATCGCCGGCATGGGCGGCGGCCACATAGCCCATGGCGACAGGCGCCTCCACCGACGGGCCGAACCCGCCGGAGGTGACGCGGCCGACTTCGCTGTCCCCGGCAAAGATCGGTGCGCCCTCGCGCACCGGTTGGCGACCTTCGGGCTTCAGCCCGACACGGCGGCGCGCCGGGCCATCCAGCAGCTGGCCAAGCACGCGGGGTGCACCCGGAAAGCCGCCTTCTGCCTTGCGGCGCTTGGAGATGGCGAAGGCAAGCCCGGCTTCCACCGGGGTCGTCGTGCGGTCGAGATCATGGCCATGAAGCGGCAGGCCGGCCTCCAGCCGCAGCGAATCCCGCGCACCGAGGCCGGCGGGCTTCACCCGCGCATCGGCCAGCAGCGCTTCGGCAAAGGCGACAGCGGCAACCGGCAGGGAAATTTCGTAGCCATCCTCGCCCGTATAGCCGGACCGGCTGATCCACAACGGCACGCCATTCCAGGAAAAGCTGCCCGCGCGCATGAACTTCAGCGCCGAAACACCCGGCAGCAGCGCTTCCAGAACGGCTTCCGCATCAGGCCCCTGAAGCGCCAGCAAGGCGAGATCGGTGCGGTGGACCAGCCGGACCGCATCGGGCAGGCGCGCCCGCAGATGGGCGATGTCGTCCAGCTTGTTCGCGCCATTGACGACGAGGTAGAAATCCCCGGAGCGGCGCGTCAGCATCAGGTCATCGATTATGCCGCCCGCATCATCGAGCAGCATGGAATAGCGCAGGGCATTTTCCCGCAGGCCGGTGAAATCGCCGGGCATCAGCGCTTCCAGCGCGACATCGGCGCCGGCCCCGGATATGTCGATCTGGCCCATGTGCGAGACATCGAACAGCCCGGCATGGGCACGGGTCCAGCGATGCTCGGCCATCACGCCATCGGCATATTGCACGGGCATGGCATAGCCCGCGAAGGGAACCATGCGCCCGCCCAGCCGTTCGTGCAGGCTGGCGAAAGGAAGCTGTTTCAGTTCCGGCTGGTGGCTGTCGGCCATGCGCAGTCCTTCGTGACCACGGATCGGCCCCATGCCGTCCGCCCGCCCCCGCCTGTCACGAGACCTGAGAGCTTTCGCCTGCCCTTCCGGGCCGGCTTACCCCTTCGGTGGCGCCCCTGAAGAGCGCGCTTTCCAGACTGCCGTATCACGAGGATGCGCCGCTGCGGTCCTTTGGCCTGAGAGATTCCGGGGGCGGTTGCTCCTTCGGCGGCATGGAAAATGGCCGGGGCCGTTCTTCATGCACTCTCCCGCAGCGCCGCCGCTGGCCAAGACCATGCGCCGACCTGATCGCAATGGCCGAGCCATGCGATTCGGTCAATCGGCAACAGATAGGCGACGATCGATGGCCGACAACAATTGGACGCCAACCGGCGGTCGCCAGCGGGCGGGTCAGTCGACGGTGCGCTCGATGGCCTTGCCGACGGACTTGATGTCCCGGCCGACGCCACGCGTCGTGTTGCAGGCCGTCAGGACGATGGCCGGAAGCAGGATAGCGGCAAGCGCGATTGCGCGTTTCGACGTGGGTGTCATGGCGCTGAATCTAGGCACGCCGGCACGCGCGGACAAGTGGCCGGAAAACA
>CAYMZC010000064.1:0-13057 GCA_964394815.1 uncultured Sandaracinobacter sp.
AGGCCCTGTCACCCAAGGCCGTCGGCAAGCTGGGCGAACGTGCGCGTGCGCTGTCGATCGAGCTGATCGAGGGGTTCAGGGCGGATGGCCACTGCGAGTTCATAAGCCAGTTCGCCCAGCATCTGCCGATCGCAATCTTCATGGAAATCGTCGGCCTGCCGGCGGAAGACCGGCCCTATCTGACCAGTGTTTCCGAAACCGTGATGCGCGGCGAGACCGAGGCCGAGCGCAACGAGGCCGGCGGCAAGCTCATGGCCTATGGCGTCGGCAAGGTGATGGAGCGGCGCGCCAATCCCGGCGACGACCTGATCAGCAGGATCGCGACGGCCGAAGTCGATGGCAAGCCGATCGATGATTTCACGCTGACCGGCATGGTGATGCTGCTGCTGCTGGGCGGCCTCGACACCGTTGCCTCGACGCTCGGCTTCTATGCCCAGTTCCTGGCGACCCACCCCGAACATCGCCGCCAGCTGGTCGAGAACCCCGATCTCATTTCCAACGCCAACGAGGAGCTTCTGCGCCGTTTCCCCATCGCCATCCTCGCGCGCGAGGTTCGGGCCGATGTCGCCATGGGCGGCGTGATGATGAAGGCCGGGGACATGGTGATGGTGCCGACCCCGATGGACGGCCTGGACGAGCACAAGTTCGCCGAGCCGCTGCGGGTCGACTTCAACCGCGACAAGCCCGGCGCCAATTCCACCTTCGGCGGCGGCGTGCATCGTTGCGTCGGCTCCATGTTGGCCCGCACCGAGCTTCGCATCTTCCTCGAGGAATGGCTGAAGCGGATCCCGGATTTCGCGATCCGGCCGGGCAGCAGCCCGAAGGTGAGCGCGCGGTCCGTCGCCACCATCACCAGCCTCGAACTGGTGTGGGACGTGAAATGAGCGCGCCCGCAACACGAACGCCCGGATCACGCCGTTACGTCTGCTTCTTCTGCGGCCATGTCTATGACGAGGCGTTGGGAAGCCCCGAGGACGGAATCCCGCCGGGCACGCTGTGGGAGGATGTGCCCGAGGATTGGGTGTGCCCCGAATGCGCCTCCGGCAAGGCCGATTTCGCGCTGGAGGAAGACGACTGACAGCCACCCCTGTCATCGCCCGCATGTGAAAGGGGCGGCGCGGATAGTCCCGCGCCGCCCCTTCGCATGTCTTGCCGGGACTGGCTGGCGCGCGGTCAGTTCCGCATCACCCAGCCGCCGTCGATGTTCAGCACCTGGCCCGTCATCCAGCGACCGGCATCGCTGACCAGCAGCAGCAGCGCGCCACACAGGGCATCGGGCGTGTCGCGAAGCTGGATCGGCGTCTTTCCGGAAAGCGCCTGCACCAGCGGGCTGTCATCCGGGGTCAGCGCAAGGCCGGCATCGGTCTTGGTCATGCCCGGGCCAATGGCGTTCACGCGGATGCCCTGCCTGCCCAGTTCGGTCGCCAGCGTGGTGGTCGCCCCGTGCAGCGCGATCTTGGTGACGCCATAATAGGATTGTGCCGGATAGGCCCCGGCGGACACCTGGTTGACGATGGCGCCGCCGCCGCGTTCGGCCATGAAGGGGGCAACCACCTGCGCACAGTTGATCGCGCCCCAGACGTTCACGGCCATGCCCTTGTCGAAGCGGGCGCGGTCCGTCTGCATCAGCGGCTTGTCGACGATTTCCACCATCAGGGCGGCGTTGTTGACGAGGATGTCGATGCCGCCGAACTGCGCCTTGGCTGCCGCCGCCATCGCCTCGACGGAGGCGGTGTCGGTGATGTCCACCTGGGCGGCAATCGCCTTGCCGCCGGCCGCCACGATCTCGTCGGCAACCGCCTTTGCGCCATCGCCGTTCAGATCGGCGACGACGACGCTGGCGCCGGCGTTGGCAAGCGCGACCGCATAGGCCCGCCCGATGGAATTGCCGCGCCCGCCGGCGCCGGTGACGATCGCCACCTTGCCGTCGAGCCGGAAGCTGTCGTTGTTGAAATCGGCCATGCCTGCTGTCCTTACTTGGGGAAGATCGGCGCGCCGACCCCGATGGTGACGGTCTTGTAGTGCAGGAATTCGTCGATCCCGGCCTTGCCGCCTTCCTTGCCGAAGCCGGAAATGCCGACCCCGCCGAAGGGCGTGTGCGAATTGATCTGGAGGCCGCCGTTCACATAGACGCCGCCGGCATGCAGCCGCTCGGCAATGCGGTGGACACGCTGGATGTCGTTGGACTGGATATAGGCGGCGAGGCCATATTCGCTGTTGTTGGCGATGGCCACGGCCTCGTCCTCGGTGTGGAATTTCATCACCGCGACCGCCGGGCCGAAGATCTCGACCTGGGCGATTTCATGATCGGGGTTCACATCCACCATGATCGTCGGTTCGATGAAATTGCCCTTGGCGAGGTCGCCGCCGGCGCGCTTGCCGCCCAGCAGGAACTTGCAGGCATTGTCGGCCGTGGCGCGGTCGAACATGCCGGTGATGCGCTCGACAGCTGCCGCGCTGATCACCGGGCCGACCATCACGCCAGGTTCCATCGGATCGCCAACCTTGAACAGCTTCGCGATCTCGACCATTTTCGCGACGAATTCATCATAGATGTCGGCATGGACCAGCTGGCGGGTGGGAAGGGCGCAGCCCTGGCCTGCAAGGATGCCGATGGTCCAGAAGACAGCCCGTTCGGCGGCCGCATCGATGTCGCAGTCGGGGAAGACGAGGCTGGCCGACTTGCCGCCCAGTTCCATCACGCTCGGCTTGATCTGCGCGGCCGCGGCCTCGAGGATCTTGCGTGCCGTGATCGGGCCGCCGGTGAAGCTGATCTTGCGCACGCGCGGGTGGCGGACAATCGCCTCGCCCGCCGCGCCGGTGCCGGGCAGGACGGACAGGACACCGTCGGGGATGCCGGCTTCCTTCGCGCATTCGGCAAACAGCTCCGGCGCGAAGGGGGTGATTTCGGCGGGCTTCAGGATCACGCAATTGCCGGCCGCCAGCGCCGGGCTGACCTTCATGCCCATGCCGATCAGCGGGCCGTTCCATGTGTTGATGATGCCGACGATGCCGATCGGTTCCGGCACCGAGTAGGAAAACTCGCCGCGCGTGTCGAAGGTGCTCATCAGGTCGCCGGTGAGCTTGTCGCACCAGCCGGCGTAATAGCGGGTCCAGCTTGCGGCCGTTTCCACGCCACGCTCACCCTGCATCAGCGGTGTGCCGCCATCAAGCGCTGCCATGCGGGCGAATTCGGCCTGCTTTTCCATCAGCAGTTCGGACAGCCTGTAGAGGATCGCGCCGCGCGCTTCCGGCGAGGTGCGGCGCCAGTCATCGCGGACGGCTTCGGCCCTGGCGACGGCGGCCTCGACTTCCGCCGGGCCGGCCAGCGGGATTTCGGCCAGCGCCTCGCCGCTGACGGGGTGCACATGCGTGCGGGTTCCACCCGAGCCGCTGGTGCGCTTCTCATGGCCGATATGGAGGTGGACTGTGGGAACCCTGTCGCTCATCTCGTGATTCTCCGGTAATTCCTGTGATGTTCGGATGGTGCGCGCGGGCGTCGGCGCCCGGCGCGCGTCAATGCGGCTTTGCCCGTTTCCGTGCTATTTCCTGTCCCACGCGATCCGGAGCGCTTCGAGCGCCTGGACCGAACCGCCGCGGAACCGCAGCGGCTGGTTCTCGACAAGGCGGAAGTGGCCGATCTTGCGCGCCCAGAGTTCGTAGAAGATCGCCATTTCCATGCGGGCGAGATGGATGCCGAGGCAGGTGTGCACCCCGGAGCCGAAGCCGGCGTGCCGGCAATGCGGCCGGTCGAGCCGCACTTCGGCCGGGCAGCTGGTCAGCTTTTCGTCCCAGCCCACCATGTGGAGCGGCACGAGGACGGAATCGCCCGCATAGACCGTGACGCCGGCGATCTCGGTATCCTGCGTGATGTAGCGCGGCACCGAAACGAAGGTGTAGCGCCGCATCAGTTCCTCGACGATTGCGGGAATGGCGGCGGGGTCCTCGATCATGCGCGTGCGCAGCGCATCATCCTGCGCGAGATGGCGCATGCCGAAGCTGAGGGCGTTCACCACCGTGTCGAGGCCAGCCAGGAACATCAGGAAGGCAATCGAGATCAGCTCCTCCTGAGTCAGCTTGCGGCCTTCGAAATCGGTTTGAAGAAGGGTCGAGATCAGGTCGTCCTGCGGTTCGGCCCGGCGCGTCTCGATCAGCTGGATGATGGAGCCGAGGATCTGCATGGTCAGCGCCTCGCGGCGCTGCTGGTCGACCTGGGCATCGAAATATTCGACCACGATGTTCCGGAAGGTGTCGAACTGGTCCAGCGGGAAGCCGAACATTTCCATGAACACCGAAACCGGGAAGCGCGACCCCAGCGCATCGACGAATTCGCATTCGCCATCCTCGATCACGGCGTCGATCAGCCGCTCGGCCCATTCGCGGATGCGCGGCTCCAGCGGACGGATCGCCTTGCTTTCGAAATAGGGGCGCAGAAGCTGCCGATAGGGCCGGTGCTCGGGCGGATCGAGCGATTCCGGGATCATCTTCGGCTGGTTGGGGTTGGGCGGAATGGACAGGAACTTGCTGGAGAAACGGTCCGGGTGGCGCAGCACCTCGATCGCCGCGTCGGCCGTGGTGACCACCCAGTGGCCGCCGTTGGCCGGGGTCCAGAAGACCGGCGGCGCCTTTTCCTTCAGATCCCAATAGGCCCTGTGCACATCCTGTGCGATGGCGGGCTCAAGATAGAAATCGAACTCGTAGACCGGCGCGCGCGGCCGGTCCTGCGTGGCAGACGTCATCGAATCATTTCCCCAACACTCCCGGGATTGGTTGTCCATAAGTAAACGGATGATTACAAGCTTAGTCAATGGCAGATTCGGACCCACGACCCGCACGCAGCGCCGAGCGCACGCAACGCAACGCCGAGCGCACGCGCGCCGCAATCCTGGCGGCTGCCCAGGAGGCCTTTTCGACGAAAGGCTATGCCGCTGCCGGAATCCGCGACATCACCGCCATGGCGGGCGTCAACCCGGCGCTCGTCAGCCGCTATTTCGGCTCGAAGGAGAAGCTCTATGAAGCAGCCCTTGCCGAGCTTCTGAACGCGGATGTCGTCACCGGCCTGCCGCGCGCGCGCTTCGGCGAGGGCGTCGTCCGGCTGCTGACGGCCGAGGCCGGCCGGCAACGCAACCCCCTGCCGATGATGATGCTGGCCAGCGCCGACCCGACGGCGCGGGCCATCACCGGGCGGCTGCTTGCCGCCCTGTTCCTGGAGCCGCTGGCCCGCTGGTATGGTGATGCGCGTGGTGCTGAAAAGGCGGCCTGCTTTTCCGTGATCGCGTCAGGCCTCACCGTCTATCGCGAGCTTTACCCCCTGCCCGAACTGGACGCGTCGATGAGCACCGAGACGCGGGCCTGGCTGGTCGCGACCTTTCAGGCGCTGATCGATTGAGCGCCTGCTCAGCCGGCCTTCGAAACAGTTATTGCACTAGGTAACATATCTCTGCACAATCCCGTCCTGGGATGGCTCAGGGACAGGACCGCCCTCGTGACCGGCGGATCGCGACGGCGGATCGGGCCGGTGGAAGGGGCGGGCCCGGGGAACTGTCCAGGGGAAATGTCCGGGGGAAGTGTCTTGTACGCAGCAGGAGGCGTGGCGCTCTGATGGCTCTGATTACCGAAAAGTTGCGCGCGATCATGGCGGTGGACCCGGCGAGGGCCGAAATCGAATTCGAGGGGCGCGACTACAGCTGGGGCGATCTTTCGGCCGTGGTTGGCGCGATCGAGACGGCGCTCGAAGCCATGGGCCTGGCGCCCGAGGCGCGCGTGGGCGTCATGCTGCGCAACCGGCCCGGCCATGTTGCGGCGATCCTTGCGGTTCTGGCGACCGATCGCTGCCTTGTCACCCTGAACCCGATGCTGCCGGACGACAGGCTGTTCGACGACATCAGGGGCCTTGGCCTGCCGGTGGTGATTGCAGACGAGGGCGACATCGCCCGGCCCGGCATGGCGGACGCGCTGGCGGCATCGGGCAGCGCCGCGATCGTCATAGGCGCACGGCTGGAGGGCGCGCGCCTGCTGCCGGGGCACGAGCAGCCGAAGGGTCCGCCGGCCACCTCGCCCGGTGTCGCCATCGAAATGCTGACGAGCGGCACCACCGGCACGCCCAAGCGCGTGCCGCTGACGCGCGCCGCCTTCGACGCCAGCTTCGCCGGTTTCACGAAATATGAGCGCAAGCGCGACTATGCCGACAGGCCGCAGCTGCGCTCGGGCGTCACCATGGTCAACAACCCGCTGACCCACATCGGCGGCATCTATGGCCTGATCGGGGCCCTGATGGCCGGGCGCAAGATCTGCCTGATGGAAAAGTTCAGCGTGGCCGGCTGGGTCGATGCCGTCCGTCGCAACCGGCCGAAGGTGGCGGGCGCGGTGCCTTCGGCGGTGCGGATGCTGCTGGAAGCCGATGTGGACCCGGCCGATCTTTCGAGCCTGACAGCGATCATCAGCGGCACGGCCCCTCTTGCGCCGGAACTGGTCGATGCCTTTCTGGCCCGCTACGACATTCCGATCCTCTCCAACTATGGCGCCACCGAGTTCGCGGGCGCCATCGCCGGCTGGTCGCTCGACGATTTCCGTGCCCACTGGGCGGAAAAGCGCGGCGCGGCCGGTCGGGTGCACGCCAATGTGGCGGCGCGCGTGGTCGATCCGGAAACCGGAATCGAGCGCCCCCATGGCGAGGAGGGTGTGCTCGAACTGAAGGGTGACCAGCTTGGCGACGCCTATCGCCTGCAAGGCTCGCAGTGGCTGCGCACGACCGACCGGGCGGTGCTGGATTCCGATGGCTTCCTGTTCATTCGCGGCCGGGCCGACAATGCGATCATCCGCGGTGGTTTCAAGATCCACCCCGATGATGTGGTGGCGGCCCTGCACCAGCATCCCGCAATCCGCGAGGCGGCGGTGGTCGGCGTGGACGATGCGCGGCTGGGGGCGGTTCCGGCGGCGGCCATCATCCTGCGCGAAGGGGCCGAAGCGCCCGACATCGAGGCGCTGAAGGCCTTTCTGAAGCAGCGGCTGATCGCCTATCAGGTGCCGGTCCACATCCGTTTCGTGGCGGATTTTCCGCGCACCCCTTCGATGAAGCCATCCGCGCCCGGCCTGCGCGCGCTTTTCCGGGAGGATGCCGCTTGAGTGAATTTCAGGATGTGCGCGTCGTCGTGACCGGGGCCGGCCGCGGGCTGGGCCGGGGCATTGCCGAAACCTTCGCGCGCGCGGGCGCCAGGGTCATGCTGGGCGCGCGCACGTTTGCCCCCGCCGAAGAGGCGGTCGCCGCCATCCGCGCCGCCGGCGGCGTGGCAAGGGCGGTGGAATGCGACGTGACGCGGCATGCCGACTGCACCGCCCTGATCGCCGCCACGGTCGAGGCCTATGGCGGCCTCGACGTGCTGATCCACTGCGCGGCGGATATCCCGCACGGCGGCCTTGGGTCTGTCAGCGACGAAAAGCTGGAAACCGGCCTTGCCAGCATCGCCAAGGCCGCCTGGTGGCTGCTCGACGCCGCGCGGCCGCACATGGCCAGAGCGCCCGGTGGCGGGCGCTTCATCGCCATCGGCTCGGTCAATGGGACTGTCAGCGTCGTTCCGGGCATGACGGCCTATGGCATGGCCAAGGCGGCGCTTCTGGCGTTTGTGCGCGGCGCCGCCATCGACGTGGTGGGCGACGGAATCACCGTCAACGCCATCCAGCCGGGCCTGATCGCCACCGACAATGCGCGCCGGGTGCTGGGGGAAGAGGGGCTGGCCGCCTATGGCGCGACCGTGCCTGCCGGCCGCGCCGGAACGCCGGCGGATATCGCCCATGCCTGCCTGTTCTTCGCGTCGCCCGCTGCCGGCTATGTCACCGGTGCGAGCCTGGTGATGGATGGCGGCGCTTCGCTGGCGCCGGGCAGCGGCGGGCGGGGGGATATCTTGCGCGATCGCCTGCGGGCGCAGGTGGAGGGCTGAGGGCCGATGATGCCGCAACAATTTCCCCTGGCGCGGCAGGGGGCCGGCCATGCACCCCTCAGGCGCCCCGGCTCCATAAGGCGCACCACCTCGATAGATAGCCACTGGCCGGACGGGCAGGGTGAGCCATGGGTCATGCAGGGCCGGGCGCGCGATTTCCTGACGCCCTTCGGTGATGCGCCGCCCGATGTGCTGGCAACCGGCCAGTTCCGCATCCTTGCCTCGCCGCGGCGTGAAATCCTTGCCATCAGCGCCGAGCCGGACCACCCGCACCTGCAGCAACTGGTCGGCGTTCGCGCCGGCGGCGCCAGCCGGGCCACGCTTGCCGAAAAACTGGGGGATGTGGCCGGCACGCCGCTCTACCAGCTGCTCGACGATTTTGCCGGCGCCAGCCTCGTGGCGGGCTGGATCTGGAGCCGCTGGACGGATGACTGGGCGACACGGGCGGCCAATGCGCAGGCCGCCAGCGCCAGCGCCGGGGGGCGGGGCAGCAGCATGGCGGACATCTGCACCGGCTTCGCGGCCGGGGCGAGCTCGCTTCTGCCGGACGGCGCCCCCGATACGGTGGGGCAATCCAGCGCCGAAGTCGGCCCGCTGGAGCATCCCGACGACCCGCTGGGCTGGCACCCCATGCCGTTCCAGCAGGGGCCGCAGAAGCGGCGGGCACGGCGAATCGATCTCTGGCGCGAAGGGGGTCTGATCAAGGTCGATGCCGGCTTCCAGGACAGCGGCAGCAACCCCGATGGCGGCCGAACGGCCGTTCATGAATATCGGGTCCATGCCGAAATCGACGCAGCAACCGGAATCCTCGTGGCGCTGCAGGCCCTGCCGCTGATCCTGCCCTATCGCGAATGCCCGGGCGCCGCTGTCAGGGCGACAAGGATGATCGGATCGAAAGTCGAGGATTTCCGGTCGCTTGTGCCGGAAGCCCTGGCCTCGGCCATGGGCTGCACGCACCTGAACGACGTGTTGCGCGGCCTGGCAGACGTGCCGCTATTGGCACGACTGTTGCCGGAAAACCATGGCTGACGAGTTTTGACTGACCTGTCTTGTTTGTCTAGGTGCACATAGTTATACAAGTAGCACGAGGCGGCCAACTGCCCGGAGGGAGGACAATCTGATGACCAAATGCGCGACTTCTCGTGTCGTTGCCCGCATGCTGGGTGGCGTCGCTTTCACGGCCATGGCTCTATCGGGCGGCGCGGCATTCGCGCAGACCGCCCAGGGCGAACAGGTGCAGGATGCCATCGTCGTCATCGGCGTGACCAAGCAGGCCACCCTGCTGCAGGAAACGCCGATCGCCATCACCGCTCTTTCCGGTGACCAGCTGGAAACCCAGGGCGTGCGTCAGGTGGGCGAAATCGCCAATTTCACGCCGGGCTTCAACATCCGCGGCGCCGGCAACAACCCCACGGCCATCATCCTCGCCATGCGCGGCCAGGTGCAGGGCGACAACATCGCCTCGCTCGAGCCGTCTGTCGGCACCTATATCGATGATGTCTATGTCGCCCGTTCCTATGGCCTCAATGTCGACATGCTCGACATCAGCGACGTACAGGTGCTGAAAGGTCCGCAGGGCACGCTCTTCGGCCGCAACACCTCGGCCGGCGCGCTCATCATCCGCACCAGCGATCCCGTGTTCGACGAGATTTCCGGCAGCGTGAAGGCGACCTATGGCCGCTTCAACGAGTGGAACACCACGGGCGTCATCAACCTCGGCCTGTCGGATACGGTCGCGATCCGCGGCGCGGTTTCCTATGGCGAGCGCGACAGCTACGCGACGGACATCATCACCGGCCGCAAATATCAGGGCACGGAAACGCTGAACGCCCGCGTGAAGCTGGCCTGGAAGCCATCCGACACGCTGACCGTGACGCTTTCGGGTGAATGGTATGATGGCAAGGTTGAAGGTCCGCCAAGGCAGGGCCTGGCCCTGTTTCTGAACCCGTTCCTGTTCGGGCCCAGCCCCGAAGCGCAGGCGCAGGTCGCGGCCCTGCAGGGCATTGCCGATGCCCAGCTCGCAGCCTTCGCCGGCAATCCGGACCTCCTGTCCATCACGCCGCCCGCCGCCCACCCGGGCGCGCCGGAAAAGGGCCTGTTCAACGACACCACGACCCAGACCTACATCGCGCGGGCCGAACTGGAGACCGACTTCGGCCAGCTGAAGTGGATCACCGGCTACCGCCGGGTGAAATCCGACAACATCATCGACCTCGACGGCTTCGTCCTGCCGCTGCACATGACGGCCGGCACGCAGGACCTGAAGCAGTTCTCGACCGAACTGCAGCTGACCGGCGCGGCGATGGATGACAGGCTGTCCTATGCGGCCGGCGTCACCTACCTGACGGAAAGCGGCACCGACCAGTCGCGGACGAACATCCTGAGCAACCCGGTCTGGTCCCGCTTCCTGGGCGAAATCGACAATGATTCGATCGGCGCCTATGTCCAGGCCAGCTACAACATCACCGAGGCACTGAGGGTCACCGGCGGTGTCCGCTACTCCATCGACGACAAGGGCATCACCGTCTACAACGGCAATGTGATGGGCTATGATGGCCCGCTCGTTTCCTGCAGCCCGGCAAGCGTATCGGTTGCCAACGACTGCGCCCGCAGCCGCAAGGACAGCTGGAACAACCTCTCCTACACCATCGGTCTAGACTACAAGATCACCGATGACGTGATGGTCTATGCCAAGCAGAGCCGCGGCTTCCGTGCCGGCGCGCAGCAGCTCCGCTCGCTGACGCTGGAGGATTCCGCACCGGCTGAGCCGGAAATCGTGAACGAGCAGGAAATCGGCCTCAAGACCAGCACCTGGGACAACCGGGTCCAGTTCAACATCGCCGGCTTCCACAACACCGTGGCCGATGCGCAGCGTTCGGTCATCCTGGCCGTGGGCGGGGTCAGCCAGACCGTGCTCGAAAACGCCGACATGGAAAACTGGGGCGTGGAAGCGGATGTCAACATCCGCGTGGCGCCGGGCCTCAACCTGTTCGCCAGCGGCTCGCTGGTCGACAGCAAGCACACAAAATATGACGGCTTCTCGGTGCTGAATGGCGTGCTGGTGCCCGACGACAAGACGGATGCCCGCATTGCCGCCATTGCCGAAAAGCAGTTCCTCGTCGGCATGAACTACGAGGGGAATGTGGGCTTCGGCACGCTGAAGGCCAATGTCACCTACTCCTGGCAGAGCGACATCAACCAGGATGGCAACACCATCGAGCGCTACACCCGCCCGCTGACCGAGGCCGGTGGTCTCGGCTTCACCCAGGCCCAGGCCGAAACGCTGCTCGACGTGACCACGACCAAGGCGCATGGCATTGCCAACGCCCGCCTTGGCCTCGCCTTCGGGCCCGAGGAAAATTACGAGATCGCCATCTGGGGCCGGAACCTGTTCGACATGCGCCGCCCCAACTACACGCTGTTCCTGAACGGCCTGAACTATGTCGGCACCTCGTGGAACGATCCGGCGACCTATGGCGTGACCATCTCCGCGAAATTCTGATCTCCCCGGTCAGGCCGGGCAGCCCGTGCGGGGTGCCCGGCATGGCTGAAAAGGAAAGGGGGGGAGGCCCGAAAGGCCTCTCCCCCTTTCTGCTGTTGCAAAAATGTCATGGTTCCCTGAATAACGGACCTGCATCTCTTGTGTGTCCTGGGTGACCTAGTTAGACAACTCGCCGCCGAGGGCGGACGCTTCCGCCATCAATGAGGAGAGTTGAAATCATGTATCGCGCGACTTCGCGCGGCGTCGCCCGTATTCTGGGCGGCGTTGCTACCTTTGCGATTGCAACTTCGGGCAGCGCCGCGCTGGCGCAGGCGGAAGAAGTGCATGACGCCATCATCGTCATCGGCGTGACCAAGCAGGCAACCGACCTGCAGGACACGCCCGTCACCATTACCGCCTTCTCCGGCGATCAGCTGGAAACCCAGGGCATCCGCCAGGTAGGCGAAATCGCCAATTTCACGCCGGGCTTCACCGTCCGCAGCGGCAGCAGCAACCCCGCCGCCATGAGCCTCGGCATGCGTGGCCAGGTGCAGAACGACATCATCGCTTCGCTCGAGCCGTCGGTCGGCACCTATATCGATGACATGTACGTCGCCCGCTCCTACGGCCTCAACGTCGACATGCTCGATGTCGCCGACGTGCAGGTGCTGAAGGGCCCGCAGGGCACGCTGTTCGGCCGCAACACTTCGGCCGGCGCGCTCGTCATCCGCACCGGAAGCCCGGTGTTCGACGAGATTTCCGGCAGCGTGAAGGCGACCTATGGCCGCTTCAACGAGTGGAACACCACGGGTGTCCTCAACCTCGGCCTGTCCGACACGGTCGCGATCCGCGGCGCGGTTTCCTATGGCGAACGCGACAGCTTCGCCCGCGACATCAACACGGGCCGGAAATATCAGGGCACCGAAACGCTGAACGCCCGTGTGAAGCTGGCGTGGAAGCCGGCCGAGGCGCTGACCGTGACGCTTTCGGGTGAATGGTATGACGGCAAGATGGAAGGCCCGGCGCGTCAGGGCCAGGCGCTGTTCCTGAACCCGTTCCTGTTCGGGCCGAGCGAAGCGGCGCAGGCGCAGGTCGCTGCCCTGCAGGCCTCCGCCGACGCCAATCTGGCGGCCTTTGCCGGCAAGCCGGACAGCGTGGCCATCACGCCGCCCGCCGCCCACCCGGGCGCGCCGGAAAAGGGTCTCTTCAACGACATCAAGACCCAGACCTACATGGCGAAGTTCGAGCTGGAGACCGACTTCGGCCAGCTGATGTGGGTCACCGGCCATCGCCGGGTGAAGGGTGACAATATCGTCGACCTCGACGGTTTCGCGATCCCGCTGCACATCACGGCCGGCACGCAGGACCTGAAGCAGTTCTCGACCGAACTGCAGCTGACTGGCGCGGCGCTGGACGACAGGCTCGCCTATGCCGCCGGCATCACCTACATGGCCGAGAACGGCACCGACCAGTCGCGGACGAACAATTTCGGCGGCGCTGTCTGGTCCCGCTTCCTGGGCGACATCGACAATGATTCCATCGGCGCCTATGCTCAGGCCAGCTATGACGTGACGGATGCGCTGCGGGTGACGGGTGGCCTGCGCTATTCCATCGACGACAAGGCCATTACCGTCTTCAA
>CAYMZC010000065.1:0-12947 GCA_964394815.1 uncultured Sandaracinobacter sp.
ATAGTTGACCGCGCTTATCTTCAATTCCACGTAGTGCGCCTGCTTCTGACCACGCCTGTCACGCCGAACATGGTCACGATTCTCACGGCTATCCTGGGCATTGCTGCGATGCTGCTGTTCGCGACCGGCCAGCTCTGGTGGGGCCTGGCGCTGGCGATCGTCGTCGGCCCGCTCGATGGCGTGGACGGCAAGCTGGCGCGCGCGCGGCACGAATTCTCCCGCTGGGGCGATCTCGAGCATGTGCTCGACAAGATCATCGAATATGGCTGGTTTCTGGCGCTCGGCTACTGGTTCTCGATCAGCCAGGGCATCTCCGCCTGGCTCGTGGTGGCCGGAATCATCGTCTTCGCGCTCACCGAGGCCGCGTCGGGTGAATTCTTCCGCCGCTTCACCGGCCGCCAGCTGGATGACTGGGGCGCCTTCGAGCGCCGGTTCCGCCTGATCGGGGGGCGCCGCAACACCTTCTTCTGGACACTCATCCCCTTCGGCCTTGCGGGCCAGTGGTGGCCCGGAATGCTGTGGCTGCTTTTCTATGCCTTCATCACCTTCGCCGTCTCGCACTGGCGCCTTCTGAAGGCCATTGCCGGCTACGGACGCGATGCCAGCCCCATCATTCGCGGCAATCTCGAGCGCAGCGCTTATGATTTCTTGCCCAGTCGCGGCGGCAACGCTAGGTGACGGCTTTGTTTCAGACTCATGACGGTCGGTATCGATCCGGACCATCTCCAGCGGAAGGCATTCCCCGTAAAATGGAACCCATAAACGTCGCGATTGTCGGCATCGGGAACTGTGCAAGCTCCCTCGTTCAAGGTGTCGCGCATTATTCCAGGCCCGAGGCTGGCGAGCCCATCGGAATCAGCCACATGGACATCGGGGGCTGGACGCCGGGCGACCTGCGCTTCGTGGCGGCTTTCGACATTGATCGCCGCAAGGTCGGCCGCGATATCGCCGAGGCCATCTTCGAGGCGCCCAACTGCACTGCAATCTTCTGCCGAAATGTGCCGCAGACGGGCGTGAAGGTGCGCATGGGCCGCGTGAACGACGGGGTTTCCCCGCACATGCTGGACGCGCCCGAATCCCGCAGCTTCCGCATCGCCGACGCGCCCGAGCCGACGCTCGACGAAGTGGTCGAGGAACTCCGCCGCAGCGGCGCCCAAGTGCTGATGAACTATCTGCCCGTCGGCAGCCAGAAGGCCACCGAATTCTACGCCGAGGCGGCGCTGAAGGCCGGGGTTGCCTTCGTGAACAACATTCCCGTGTTCATTGCCAGCAACCCGGATTGGGCAAGGCGCTTCGAGGAAGCCGGCGTGCCGCTTCTGGGCGATGACATCAAGGCGCAGGTCGGCGCCACCATCGTGCACCGCACCCTGACAGACCTGTTCGCCCGCCGCGGCGTGAAGCTGGAGCGGACTTACCAGCTCAACACCGGCGGCAACACTGACTTCCTGAACATGAAGGCGCAGGAGCGGCTGGAATCGAAGAAGATCTCCAAGACCGAGGCGGTGCAGTCCGTTGCGGCCGAGCGTCTGGACGACGAGAACATCCATGTCGGCCCGTCGGATTATGTCGCCTGGCAGAATGACAACAAGGTCTGCTTCCTGCGCATGGAAGGCCTGCTTTTCGGCGGCGTGCCGATGAACCTCGAGCTGCGGCTCTCGGTCGAGGACAGCCCGAACAGCGCAGGCGTCGCCATCGACATGGTGCGGTGCGCCGCGCTGGCCCTGAAGCGCGGACAGGGCGGGGTGATCCATCCGCCCTCGACCTCCTTCTGCAAGCACCCGCCGCGTCAGCTGCCGGATTCACAGGCCCATGACGAACTGGATGCCTTCATCCGGGGCGACATTCAGGGCGCCGCCGCGGCCTGATCGCGGCTGCCCGTTCGTCATGGCCATGAAACATCCGGCGCGCAGACTGATTCCATGCAGGCTGAAACCATGACGGGCGGAAAACCCAATGCCATCATCCTGGCGGCGGGCGCGGGCTCGCGGCTGCTTGCCGCCGCCCCGGTCAAACCGCTGGCCGAAGTGCGTGGGCGCGCGCTCATCCTGCACGCGCTCGACGTGCTGGCGGCCAACGGTGTCGAATCGGCAACGCTGGTGCTGGGCAATTCCGCCGATGCGATCGCGGAAGTGGCCCGCAGCGGGCCACTTCCTGTCCGCTTTGCGCTGAATCCGGAATGGGCGGAAACACCCAATGGCGTGTCGCTGCTGGCGGCAGCCGGGGACGTGCGGCCCGGAACCCTGCTGATGATGGCGGACCATCTGCTTGCCCCCTCGCTTGTGGCGCGCGTGATGGCGGCAGAGCCTGCGCCGCTTGCCCTCGGGGTCGATCGCCGGCTCGGCCACCCCTGGATCGACGAGGCGGATGTCACCCGCGTGCGCACGCGGGACGGGCGGATCGAGGCGATCGGCAAGTCCCTCAAGGTCTATGACTGCCTCGATACCGGCCTGTTCCGGATCGGGCCGGAACTGGTTTCGGCGCTTTCCAGCCTGGCTTCGCCCAGCCTGTCGCAGGGGGTGGCGGCGCTGGCACGCGCCGGGCAGGCCCATGCCGTGGACATCGGGGATGCCCCGTGGCTGGATGTGGATGACCCCCGTGCGCTGGCGCTTGCCAACGCCAGCTGGGTGCAGGCGTGAAGGTCGCGCTCGCTGCCGCCTTTGCGGTTTCGGCGCTTTTGGCAGCGCCCGTGCAGGCGGCCCCCTGGGCCGCCGCAGGGGATGCACGGCTTCGCACCGATGTGGAATTGCTGCGCGCCCATGGTTTCATCCTCGGGCCGGTGAATGCCTGGCCGCTGCCCTGGGCGCAGATTGACCGCGGCCTCGCGCGCGCCGAGGCGGCCGGGCCGCAGCCGCCCCATATTACAGCCGCGATCCGCCGTGTCGCGGCGCTGTCGGCGCATCATTCCGGCCGTTCCACCTATATGGCGCGGCTGTCTGCCACCAGTGACGCAACGCTCGTGCGCGGCTTCGAGCGGGTGGCCCGCAACCAGGGCGAGGCAAGCGTTTCCGCCGCGCATGATCTCGGCGCGCTTTTCATCAGCTGGGGCGCGACCTGGCAGAGCGACGGCACGACGCGCCAGCGCGCCACGCGCGACGGCAATGGCGTTTCGCCAGACCCCAGCCATGCTGCGCTGAAGCTCGGCAACTGGGCGCTTTATGGCGGCTGGGTCGAGACCTACTGGGGCCCCGGCCATGACGGGTCGATGATCTTTTCCTCCAGCGCCCGGCCGTTCCCGAAGGTCGGCTTCCGCAGGCTCGAACCCTTCACCATCGATGCACCCGTGCTGCGCTGGCTCGGTCCTGTCAGCTTCGACAGCTTCGTCGGCATGGCCAACGAGACCCGCGAATTCGACAACCCAGCCATCATCGGCATGCGCTTCGCCTTCCAGCCCACCCCCTGGTTCGAGATCGGGCTGAACCGCGGCCTGATGCTGTGCGGCCGCAACCGCCCGTGCGATGTGAAGACCATCGGCCGCGCCCTCGTGGGCGTGGGGGATGCCGACAACACCGGAACCGCGGACGAGCCGGGCAACCAGCTTGCCGGCTTCGACATGAGCTACCGCAGGCCGATCGGCACGAGCGGCCATGTGCTGGAACTGACGTTCGACACCACGGCCGAGGATGCGGACAATATCCTGATCGAGCAGTTCGCCCGCCAGATCGGCGTGTCGGTCACCGGCCCCGTCGGCAAGGATGGCGCGCTCATCGATGCCGGCGTCGAATATGTGGACAGCCAGGCCGCCAAGTTCCTCGGGCGGCTGATGGGCGGCGATACATGGCCCGGCTCCACCTACAACAACTTCCTCTACACCGATGGCTGGACCTATGGCGGGCGGCCCATCGGCCATTCGCTCGATGGCGATGCCCGCGCCATCACGCTCCACGCCGCGCTGACCGATACGCGCAACCGCCGCTGGCATCTCGCGGCGCGCCACATCGACCTGAACATCAACGGTGACCAGCGCTTCCGCATCTCGAAATCGCGCGAGCGCATCGGCCATTTCGAAGCGGGCGTGAACTGGCCGAGCCGCCATGGCGACATCCGCCTCGAAGCGCGGCTGCAGCATAACGCCCCCGACACGCCGGATCGCGACCCGACATGGGTGCAGGGCGAGATCGGCTGGGTCACGCGCTTCTGAGATCCTCGCCGCCAACTGCCTTCCCGATTGCGCGGCAGGCGGCGGGCGTCTATGGCCGGCGCATGGGCGATGTTTCCCTTTCGTTCGCGGGCTGCGATTTTCTGCCCCTGCCGTGCGGGGCGCTTTTCTGGCCTGGCCAGCAGATGCTGATCCTGGCTGACCTGCATCTTGAAAAGGGCAGCTACTTCGCCGGGCATGGCTGGCTTCTCCCCCCGCATGACAGCCTCGATACGCTGCAACGCCTGGAACGGGCCGTGCGGGAAACCGGGGCACGGCGCATCGCCGCCCTGGGGGACAGTTTCCACGATAATGACGGGCCGTCGCGGCTTCTGCCTGAAGCCCGCATGGCGCTTGCGGCGCTAATGGGCAGTGTAGAGTGGCACTGGATCACCGGCAACCATGATGGCGAAAGCGCGGGCACGCTTGGCGGCTTCGTCCATGCTGAACTGGTCATCGACGGCATTGCGCTGCGCCACGAGGCTTGCCCCGGCATTCCGGGGCCGGAAATCAGCGGCCATTTCCACCCCAAGGTGACGATTTCCCTGCGCACGGGCGGCCGGGTGACGCGCCGGTGCATCGCCATGGCCGGCCAGCGGCTGGTGCTTCCGGCCTATGGCGCCTATGCCGGCGGCCTCGACATCGGCGACCCGGCATTCGTGCGCGCACTGGGCGGGCGCCCCCGGGGGGTGGTTGCCCTGTCGGGCGGCTTGTTGAAGGTGGATGCCAGCGGGCGGCCCGGCCCGGCGGGCAGATCCGGAGGAAAGGAGTTGGCGGCATGAGCTGGTTTCCCAAACCCGAGGCGCGCATCTTTTGCGCCGCGGTGAACTATGCGGCGCATCTCGAGGAAATGGGCCGGGGCGAAACCAATGCACATCCCATGCTCTTCATGCGCACGCCGCGCTCGCTGGTTTCCGCCGGGCAGGGCATCGTGAAGCCCGCCAACTCGGACAGCCTCGATTATGAGGGGGAACTGGCCGTGGTGATCGGCAAGCCCGGCCGGCACATTCCCCGCGAGCAGGCGCTGGCCCATATCGAGGGATGGACACCGTTTCTCGACGGGTCCGTCCGGGACTGGCAACGCCACACGGCCCAGTTCACGGCGGGCAAGAATTTCGATCGCTCGGGTGCCATCGGCCCTGAACTGACTCCGGCAGCTGCCTTCGGCGACTATCGCAGCCATGAACTGACCACGCGCGTGAATGGCGCAGTTGTGCAGCACACGCCGATTTCGCTGATGCTCTTCGATGTGGAGACGCTGATCAGCTACATATCGGGCATCACCGAACTGCAGCCGGGTGACATCATCGCCACCGGCACCTGCGCGGGCGTGGGGGAAAAGCGCAAGCCGCCACTCTATCTGTTCCCCGGCGACATTGTCGAGGTGGACGTTTCGGGGCTGCCGCTGCTGCGTTGCCCTGTGGTTGCCGAGGGCTGAGCCGGCATGATCCGATTCACCCTGGATTCATCCGCCGCTGTCAGGTTTCGCGCCATGATCAGGCGCAGTTTCACCGTCCCTGTGGCGGCAATTATTTCGGTGGCAATCCTTCCGGCCGCGGCTCTGGCGCAGGTGGCATCGCCACCGGAACCAGTGTTGCCGGCGGACCCGACCCCGCCCGTGCAGCAGGCCCCTGCCGCCGCGCAGGCGCCAGCACCGGCTGGCGCGGCGGCAACGGCAGCGGAAGCCGGGGCTGCCGCGGACTCAGCATCCGCGACCTACGAGATGGGCGAGATCATTGCCGCTGCCGATGGCGCGTTTGGAGAGGCGTCCGAAAGCGTCGCCATGCTCGTCGAGCGGGTGTTCGCCGACCTCGGCAAGCCCAACGCCTATATCGTCGGCCGCGAAGGCTCCGGCGCGCTGGTCATCGGCCTGCGCTATGGGCGCGGAAAGCTTTTTCACAAGGTCGAGGGCGAACGCGTCGTCCACTGGACCGGGCCTTCCATCGGGCCGGACGTGGGCGGTGATGCCTCGCGCGCGTTCGCGCTGGTCTATAATCTCAACGACACCGAGGATCTTTTCCGCCGCTTTCCGGCCGTCGAGGGCAAGGCCTATCTGATCGGTGGCGTGTCGGCCAATTATCACCGCCGCGACGGGGTCACGATCGTGCCCATCAGGCTGGGCGCCGGCTGGCGGCTGGGGGCCAATGTCGGCTACCTGAAATACAGCAAGGAAGGCCGGATCATCCCCTTCTGAGGAGCAGCCGGCTTCGGCACGCCGACTTTGGGCCGGGGATGGCTTGAACGACGGCATAAGCCACCCTAAAGCCGCCGGTAGCCGATGAAAGCCCCAGCCCATCTTTTCCGGACCATGTCCGCCCTTGCCCTGGCTGTTGCCGGCATGTCGCCGGCTGTCTCGCAGGTGGCGGAACCCGGCCCGCCTTCGGCAGCCGCGGCAGAGCCTCAACCCATGGTGGAGTTCGAGGCCGACACGCTCAGCTATGACGAGAACAGCGAAGTCATCACGGCGGCGGGCAATGTGCTTGTCTACCGGAACGGCCAGAGGCTGACGGCCGATACCGTCGTCTATGACCGCCGCACCGGCTCGGTGGAGGCCAGCGGCAATGTGCTGGTCGATGATGGCAGCGGCACGAAGGCCGTCGCCGACAGGTTCAGCCTGACCGAGAGCCTGAAGGATGGCGCGGTCAGCAACATCCTCCTGATCCTGTCCGATGGCAGCCGTCTCGCGGCGACCGGCGGCGTTCGCGAAGACGGGCGCTCGACACTCGACAAGGCGGTCTATTCACCCTGCGCGGTCGTGAATGAGAAAGGCTGCCCGATCGATCCGGTCTGGTCGCTGAAGGCGGTGAAGGTCGTTCATGACCCGGTGCGTGGCCGTGTGTTCTACACGGGCGCCCGGCTGGAGATGTTCGGCGTGCCCGTCGTGGCCCTGCCGCGCTTTTCCCACCCCGACAGCTTCGAGCGCAGCCAGTCGGGCCTCCTGTCGCCGGATGTCCGCTATTCGCGCGAACTGGGGGGCGAGATTGCCATCCCCTATCTGTGGGCAATCGCGCCAGACAAGGATCTGACGCTTACCGGCCACGTCTATACCGATGTCGCGCCGGTGCTCGGCGTGACCTATCGCCAGCTTCTGGCGGGCGGGCCGATCCAGATCGGCGGGCGCATCACCTATGCCAGGGGCCAGGAACTGGACGAGGGCAGCGGCCAGATCGTCGAGACGCCGGCCCGGGTCCGCGGCTATTTCGACGCCCGCGGGCAGGTGGAGCATGGCAATGGATGGCGCTCCACCTTTTCATCGCGCCTGACGAACGACGACAATTTCCTTGGTCGTTACCAGATCAGCCTGGATACGCGCCTGCGCTCCACCTACGCCCTCGAACGGTTTGAAAAGGGGCGCTATTTTTCCGTGACCGGCTGGGCGTTCCAGGACCTGCGGACAGGAGTCGAGGATGGCAGGACGCCCATGGCGCTGCCGCTGATCGACTTCCGCTGGCGCCTTCCGGACCAGGTGGCCGGCGGGCAGGTCATGCTGCAGGCCAACAGCCTCGGCCTTTACCGGCGCGACGGGCAGTCGATGGCGCGGGCGCTCGCTTCGGCCCAGTGGGATCGCAGCCTGCTCACCCCGCTCGGCCAGCGCATCACCTTCACCGGCCCGGGCCGCAAGACCCGGAATGTTCGGCGTGCCCGTCGTGGCCCTGCCGCGCTTTTCCCACCCCGACAGCTTCGAGCGCAGCCAGTCGGGCCTCCTGTCGCCGGATGTCCGCTATTCGCGCGAACTGGGGGGCGAGATTGCCATCCCCTATCTGTGGGCAATCGCGCCAGACAAGGATCTGACGCTTACCGGCCACGTCTATACCGATGTCGCGCCGGTGCTCGGCGTGACCTATCGCCAGCTTCTGGCGGGCGGGCCGATCCAGATCGGCGGGCGCATCACCTATGCCAGGGGCCAGGAACTGGACGAGGGCAGCGGCCAGATCGTCGAGACGCCGGCCCGGGTCCGCGGCTATTTCGACGCCCGCGGGCAGGTGGAGCATGGCAATGGATGGCGCTCCACCTTTTCATCGCGCCTGACGAACGACGACAATTTCCTTGGTCGTTACCAGATCAGCCTGGATACGCGCCTGCGCTCCACCTACGCCCTCGAACGGTTTGAAAAGGGGCGCTATTTTTCCGTGACCGGCTGGGCGTTCCAGGACCTGCGGACAGGAGTCGAGGATGGCAGGACGCCCATGGCGCTGCCGCTGATCGACTTCCGCTGGCGCCTTCCGGACCAGGTGGCCGGCGGGCAGGTCATGCTGCAGGCCAACAGCCTCGGCCTTTACCGGCGCGACGGGCAGTCGATGGCGCGGGCGCTCGCTTCGGCCCAGTGGGATCGCAGCCTGCTCACCCCGCTCGGCCAGCGCATCACCTTCACCGGCCTCGTGCGCGGCGACATCTATTCGATGTCTGACACGGCGCTCGCAGATGATCCGCTCTATGCCGGCCGTGATGGCTGGAAGACTCGCTTCGTGCCACTCGCCGCTGTCGACATGGAATGGCCCTTTGCCGGACCGTTCCTTGGCGGCTCGCAGGTGATTTCGCCACGTGTCCAGCTGGTTGCATCCACCGCCACGGCCAATGAGGGAATCGCCAACGAGGATTCACGTGCGATCGACCTCGAGGAATCGAACCTTTTCTCGCTCAACCGCTTTCCTGGCTATGATCGCTGGGAAGGCGGGGCACGCATCACCTATGGTCTCGACTGGCGCTGGACGAAGCCCGGCATCGCGCTGAACGCCCAGATGGGCCAGAGCTACAGGCTCGACGACCAGACAGACATCTTTCCGGACGGCACCGGCCTTTCGGACCGGCTCTCGGATTTCGTCGGCCGGCTGTCCGTCCGTTTCGGCGACATGGTGGAAGTCACCCAGCGCCTCAGGCTCGACAAGGACAATCTCGCCATCCGCCGCAACGAGACCGACATCGCCGTCGGATCGCGGCGCACCTTCGTCTCGCTCGGCTACCTGAAGTTCAACCGCAACATCAACCTCGAGGATCTGACCGATCATGAGGAAGTGCGTGCCGGCGCGCGGATCGCATTCGGCCGCTACTGGGCGCTTTTCGGCTCGGCTGTCGTCGACCTTACCTCACGCGCGGAAGATCCGCTGACAGCGAACGACGGCTGGCAGCCCATCCGCCATCGGCTGGGCGTCAGCTATACGGACGAATGTTTCGACATCGGCCTGACCTGGAAGCGCAACTATGTCGATAATCCCAATGCGCGGATCGGCGACACCTTCCTGTTCACGCTTGCCCTGCGCAATCTTGGCTAGGCCCTGTTTCCGGGCGCTGTAAGCAGGGGTTAAGCGTCCATCCGGCAAAGGCGGGTTTCTGCTGGCCGAGGGTGCTGGCGCTTGGCTTCGCCCTCGTCTATGCGGGCGGCAAGGAAGGACAGTTTTGACCGCATGAAGAAGTTCGAACGGACGCTGCCGGCCCTGGCCATGATCGGGCTGGCGCTGGCCTCTGCCCCGGCTCCGGCCGTGGCCCAGCAGATGGGCGCGCTGCAGATGCAGCGTCAGGCAGGCGGGCTTGACCTGCCCGAAGTCACGGTGCTCGGTACGGTGGACCCCAATGTCCGCAAGGCAACCGCGATCGTGAACGGGGACATCATAACCGATACCGATGTCGATCACCGTCTTTCGCTGGTCGTGATCGCCAATGGCGGCCGTGTTCCCCCGGAAGAGATGGACATGCTGCGGCTGCAGGTTCTGCGCAACCTGATCGACGAGATGCTCCAGATCCAGGCCGCGCGTGAAAACGAAGTGACGATTCCGGAAGCCGAGATCGAGCAGGCCTTCGCCCGCGTCGCCCAGAATTTCCAGCAGTCACCCGAGCAGTTCGCGCAGTTTCTGGCGAACGGCGGTTCCTCGCCTGCCACCATCAAGCAGCAGATCCGGGGCGAACTGGCCTGGAGCAGGCTGTTGCGCCGCCGGGTCGAGCCTTTCATCAATGTCGGCGACGATGAGGTGCAGTCGATCATCCGCAAGCTCGAGGAAAGCAAGGGCCAGGAAGAGTATCGCGTCGGCGAGATCTTCCTTTCGGCCCCGCCCGAGTTGCAGGCGCAGGCGCTGTCGGATGCGGCGCGGATCGTCGAGCAGGTGCGCGCGGGCGCCAGCTTCGTCGCCTATGCCCGCCAGTTTTCCGAGGCGTCGACGGCTGCTGTCGGCGGGGATCTGGGCTGGGTTCGCGCCGGCCAGCTTTCCGCCGCCCTTCAGCCCATCGTCACGTCGCTGCCGCGCGGCGCCGTCTCGGACCCGGTCGCCGTTCCGGGCGGTGTCGCCATCATCGCCCTGATCGACAAGCGGCAGGTGCTTGCGGCGGACCCGTCCAACGCCATTCTGAGCCTCAAGCAGCTGACCATTCCGCTCAAGGCCGGCATCAGCGAGGCGGAGGCGCGCAAGCTTGCCGCCGGCATCCAGGAGCGCACGCGCAACATGGGTGGCTGCGGCCGGGCCGACGAAGTCGCGCGCGAGATCGGGGCCGAAGTGGTGAACAACGACCAGCTGCGGCTTGGCGATCTGCCCGGGCCGCTGCAGCAGATCCTCGGCAACATGCAGGTTGGCATGGCGACGCCACCCTTCGGCTCCCCGCAGGATGGCCTGCGCGTGCTGGTGCTTTGTGGTCGCGATGATCCCTCGGCCAGTGCGGGCCTGCCCAGCTTCGACCAGGTGTACAGTCAGCTGAACGACCAGCGTGTGAACAGCGCCGCACGGCGCTATCTGCGCGATCTCAGACGGGATGCGGTGATTGACTACCGCTGACACCACCGACTTTTCCGTAACGCCCTGGGAGCGGCACCCCATCATGCCACTTGCCGTATCGCTCGGCGACCCGGCGGGCATCGGGCCTGAGGTGATCGCCAAGGCCTGGGCCATCCGGGAAGCGCATCGGCTGCCGCCCTTTTTCGCCATCGGGGACCGCCGCAGCATCGAGGCTGTCTGGAATGGGCCGATCGCCCAGATCGGCCATCCCGGCGATGCCGTCAGCGTCTTTCCGGAAGCCCTGCCGCTTCTGCAGGTGGATGATCCGGGCGAGATCGTGCCCGGCCAGCCCAATCTGGCAGGCGCGCGCTGTGCCCTCGATTCCGTGGAAATGGCTGTCGGGCTGGCACGGTCCGGTGCGGCTGCCGCGCTGGTCACGGGGCCGGTTGCCAAGGCGCAGCTCTATGCCATCGGTTTCCGCCATCCCGGCCAGACGGAATTCGTCGCCGAGCGTTGCGGGGTGGCTGCCGAAAATGTCGCCATGATGATGGTCGGTCCCGACCTCAGGACGGTGCCTGTCACCATTCACCGACCGCTCGCGCGCGTACCGGAATCCCTGACGACGGAGCTGATCCTTTCGCGCGCGCGCGTCGTGGCGCGCGGCCTTGTGCGGGATTTCGGGATCGCGCGGCCGCGCCTCGCCGTCGCCGGGCTGAACCCCCATGCGGGGGAGGGTGGCGCCATGGGCCATGAGGAACTGGACATCATCCAGCCTGCGATCGACCGCCTCCGCGACGAGGGGCTGGACGTCAGCGGCCCATTGCCGGCCGACACCATGTTCCATCCGGCTGCCCGCGCCACCTATGACGCGGCAATCTGCATGTATCATGACCAGGCGCTCATCCCGCTGAAAACCCTGTATTTCGATCTTGGCGTGAACATGACCCTGGGCCTTCCGCTCATTCGCACTTCGCCGGATCACGGGACGGCCTTCGGCATCGCCGGGCGGGGGGAAGCCAATCCGCGCGCCATGATCGCCGCCATCGCCCTTGCCGGCCAGTGCGCGAAGACACGGGCGCAGAGCCAGGCCCAGGCAGCTTGATTGGATCGCCTGAGGAGGATGTGGCGAAGGCGCTTGCCGCCCTTCCGCCGCTGAGGGACGAGATTGCGGCCGAGGGCTTGCGCGCCGACAAGGCGCTGGGCCAGAATTTCCTCCTCGATCTCAACCTGCTGGCGCGGATTGTCCGCTCCATTCCGCTGGCGCCGGGCGACAGGGTTTATGAAGTGGGGCCGGGGCCGGGCGGCCTGACGCGCGCGCTTCTGATGGCGGGGGCCGAGGTGATCGCTGTTGAGCGTGATGCCCGTGCTTTGCCAATTCTCCAGCGCCTTTCGGCTGCCAGTGGCGGGCGGCTGAAGATCGTGCATGGCGATGCGCTCGAAGTCGACCCCGAGGCGCTGGCGGGGCAGGGCGCGCATATCGCGGCGAACCTGCCCTACAATATCGGCACCCTTCTCCTGACCGGCTGGCTCACCCAGGCGCGCTGGCTGCCCTGGTGGCGCTCGGCAACCCTGATGTTCCAGAAGGAAGTCGCCGAACGCATCGCCGCCCCCCCCGGCAGTTCAGCCTATGGCCGGCTGTCGGTGCTGGCCCAGTGGCGTTGCGACGTGCGGATCGAGATGATGCTTCCCGCCCGCGCCTTCACCCCGCCGCCCAAGGTGGACTCGGCAGTGGTCAGGCTGGTGCCACGCCAGCCGGACATCCCTGTGCCCGTGACGCTGCTTGAAAAGGTGACGGCGGCGGCTTTTGGTCAGCGGCGCAAGATGCTGCGGCAGTCGCTCAAGGGCCTGCCGGGCGCGCTTCAGGCGCTGGAACGGCTCGGCATCGACCCGACCCGCCGCGCCGAGACGCTCACCGTCAGGGATTTTGCTTCTGTCGCACAGGTGCTGGCCGAAGACCCCGCATATAGTTGAGCTCGATCGACATTGGCGTCAGGCCGTCGAGAGGCACTTCGACCTTCTGGATGTCGGGCTTGGAAAGACCAAGTCGCGGGTTGCGGGAAAAGCCGACTCCATCCTTGAATGGACCGAACCGGCCGTTGGCGTCCCGGTAGATC
>CAYMZC010000066.1:0-12914 GCA_964394815.1 uncultured Sandaracinobacter sp.
CACGGTGCTTGAAAATGTCGTGATCGACCCCGCCACCCGCGAAATCGACCTGGATGACAACAGCCTCGCCGAAAACAGCCGCGGTTCCTACCCGATCGACTTCATTCCGAATGCGTCGAAGGACAATCTCGGCCCGGTTCCGCGCAACATCATCATGCTGACGGCCGACGCCTTCGGCATCCTGCCGCCGATCGCCAAGCTCACGCCCGACCAGGCGATGTATCACTTCCTGTCCGGCTACACGGCCCGTGTCGCCGGCACGGAAATCGGCGTGACCGAGCCTGACGCCACCTTCTCCACCTGCTTCGGCGCGCCCTTCATGCCGCGCCATCCCTCCGTCTACGGCAACCTCCTCAAGGAGCGGATCGCCAAGGGCGGCGTGGACTGCTGGCTGGTGAACACCGGCTGGACCGGCGGCCAGTATGGCGTCGGCGAACGCATGCCGATCAAGGTGACACGCGCCCTGCTGAACGCGGCACTCGACGGCAGCCTGAAGGCCGCCGACTTCCGCCGTGACCCCTATTTCGGCTTCATGGTGCCCGTGAGCGTGCCCGGCGTGGATGCGAAGATCCTCGACCCGCGCGCGACCTGGCCCGACCCAGCCGCCTATGACGAAAAGGCAAAGGCACTGGTGGGAATGTTCGTGGAGAATTTCGCCCAGTTCGAAGCCCATGTCGAAAAGGGCGTGCTCGACGCAGCCCCCAAGGCGGCCTGATCAGCCGGCCTCATACTCACAAGCGGATGCAGGCAAGGGGCGCGGCGGCACATGTCGTCGCGCCCTTCCGCTTTTCAGGCCGGATTGGCAGCCCGGGGGGCTGACATCGCGGCCATGGCCTGCCACGGACAGAGGGCATGAAACGAAGCCGTCGCAGCAACGACTGGGGCTTCCCGCGCTGGAGGCCCTATGAAGGCGCCGGGCGAACGCCCGAGGCGCAGCGCCTGTGCGACCGTCATGGCTGCACACTGCCCGGCACCTGCCCGGCGCCCAAAGCCCCCAACAAGCCGGACCGCTGGTGGTTCTGCGAAGCCCATGCCGCAGAATACAACAAGGGCTGGAATTATTTCGATGCGCTGAGCGCGGAAGAAGCCGCCGCCCAGGAAGAGCAGGAGCGCCAGGGCGCCCGTGCCTATGAACGTGCCCGCCACTGGGAATGGGGCCAGGGGGATGGCCGCCGGAGTCGCGCCGAACTCGATGCGCTGCGCCTTCTCGACCTGCCGCCGGATGCCGATGAAGCCGCCATCAAGGCTGCTCATCGCCGCATGGCCAAGGAAAACCACCCGGACCTCAATCCCGGCAATGCGGATGCGGCAAAACGCTTCCAGGCCGTTCAGGCCGCCTATGAGATCTTGAAATCGGCGGCAGAGAAGCGAGCAGAAACGCTTGCCAAGGCTGGTCGCGCCTCCTAGCGCCGACCCTCGTGAACGACATAGTTTCAACCCTCGCTTCGCCGGTCATCCTTTTCTTCGTGCTCGGGGCCATCGCTTCCTTTGCACGGTCGGACCTTTCGATTCCCGAAAGCATTTCCAAGGGCATGTCGCTCTACCTGATGGCCGCGATCGGCCTGAAGGGCGGGATCGAGGTCGCCGAGGCCGGTTTTGATCCCGGCATGCTGGCGACAGGCCTTGCCGGCCTGCTACTCAGCTTTGCCTTGCCATTCCTCGCCTTCCAGCTCCTGCGCTTCATCGGCCGTCTCGACAGCATGAACGCCGGCGCGGTTGCAGCCCATTATGGCTCCGTCTCGGTCGTGACCTTCGTAACCGGCATTGCCGTTCTGGAATCACAGGGCGCGCCGGCTGCGGGCTGGATGGTGGCCGTGCTTGCCCTGATGGAAACGCCCGCCATCATCGCCGGCCTGCTGCTGGCGCGTGGCTCCCTCGGCAACCTTGGCAGCACGCAGAACGCCGAAGGCTTCGGCGAGCACAGCGTCTGGCGGGAAGTGCTGCTGAACGGTCCCGTCGTCCTTCTGGTCGGCTCCTTTCTCATTGGCGTCATCGCCGGGAAGGATGCCTATCAGCCGGTCTCCGTCTTCTTCACCGACCTGTTCCGGGGCGTGCTCTGCCTGTTCCTGCTCGACATGGGCCTGCTTGCCGCCCGCCGCCTGCGCGAAGCCCGCAGCCTCACCGTGCCGCTCGCGCTGCTGGCAATCCTCATTCCCTTGCTGAACGCAGCCATCGGGCTTGCCGCCAGCGCGCTCCTCGGAATTTCAGGCGGAACGGCCGCCGCCTTCATCATCCTTTGCGCTTCGGCAAGCTATATCGCGGTGCCCGCAGCCATGCGCCTTGCCCTGCCCAGGGCCGATGCCGGGCTCTACATCGGCATGTCGCTCGCCATCTCCTTCCCCTTCAACATCATCCTGGGTATTCCATTGTACGCTTGGTCGGTGCAGATGCTCCCCTGACGTTCACGAATCCCAGGATGATCGATGCCAGAATTCAAGGCCCTTCTCGATGGCTACCGCCGCTTCCGTCTCGGCGATTACCGCGATCAGCGCGAACGCTATGACAGGCTGGCCCAGGGGCAGGATCCGAAGGTGATGGTCATCGCCTGCTCGGACAGCCGTGTGGACCCGACCCGCGTGTTCGATGCCGGCCCCGGGGAAATGTTCGTGTTGCGTAATATTGCAAACCTGGTTCCGCCTTTCAGCGCAATTTCCGGACAGTCCAGCGTTGCCGCTGCAGTTGAATATGCTGTCAGCGGTCTCGAAGTGCACCATATCGTTGTCTTCGGCCATGGCCGTTGCGGCGGCATTGCAGCCGCCCTCGCCGGCGATTTCGATAATCCCGTCGCCGGCAAGCATGTGCATGCATGGATGGAATTCATTGCGCCCGCGCGCGATTCCGTGAAGGCGGCCTGCGCCCTTTCGCCTGACATCGACGCCCAGCGCACGCTCGAACAGGCCAGTGTGCGCCTGAGCATCGACAATCTGCGCACCTATCCCTTCGTTGCCGCAGCCGAAAAGGCCGGCAAGCTGAAGCTGCACGGCACGATCTTCGACATCGCCGAAGGGGCGCTCAAGATCCTCGACCCCAAGACGGGACAATTCCAGGCCTTGCCGCTCGACCTCTGAGAACCCGAGCCGGAAACGCTGCCATGGCGCGGGCTCAGTCGAGCCCGCGCTGCATCAGCACGACATCGAGCCAACGGCCGAACTTCAGCCCCACCTTTTCCATGGTTCCGACATGGTGGAATCCGAAGGCGCGATGCAGCCCGATGGAGGCATGATTCTCGCTGTCGCCAATCACGGCGATCATCTGCCTGTAACCGGCACGGCGTGATGCATCGAGAAGCGCCGCCATCAGCTGCCGGCCGATGCCCTGCCCTTCCTGCCCAGAAGCCACATAGATGCTGGTTTCGCCGCAATGGGCATAGGCGGCCCTGTCCCGGAACTGCCCGGCATAGGCAAAGCCCAGCGTCTCATGGCCCCGTTCCGCCACCAGCCATGGCCAGCCCCGGGCAAGGCATTTTTCCATGCGGGCGGCCATTTCCACGCTATCGGGCGCCTCCGTCTCGAAAGTGCCGGTGCCCGTTTCCACATGCACACGATAGATTGCGGCACAGGCGGCCGCATCATCAAGCGTGGCTGGCCGCAGACGGACTTCAGATATGGATGGCGCGGCCATAGGCAGCCAGCACGCTTTCATGCATCGCTTCTGAAATGGTCGGGTGCGGGAAGATGGTCGCCATCAGTTCGGCCTCCGTCGCCTCGCACTGGCGGGCGATGACATAGCCCTGGATCATTTCTGTCACTTCCGCCCCGACAAGATGCGCGCCCAGAAGTTCGCCGGTCTTCGCGTCGAACACGGTCTTCACCAGCCCCTCCGGCTCGCCGAGGGCAATCGCCTTGCCATTGCCGATGAACGGAAAGCGGCCCACCTTCACACTGTGCCCGGCAGCCTTTGCGCCTTCCTCCGTCAGGCCGACGGAGGCCACCTGCGGCCGGCTGTAGGTGCAGCCGGGAATGTTGGACTTGTCCATCGGGTGGGCATTCGCTTGGCCTGCAATCTTTTCGGCAGCGACGACGCCTTCATGGCTCGCCTTGTGGGCAAGCCATGGCGGACCAGTGACGTCACCGATTGCCCACAGGCCGGGCACGCTGGTGCGGCCCCATTCATCGGTCTGGATATGGCCGCGCTCCGTCTTCACGCCCAGCGCCTCAAGGCCAAGCCCCTCGGTGTTGGGCGCGATGCCGATCGCCACGATCACATGGCTGAAGCGGGCCGCCTCGCCGCTGATGGTGGCTGTCACGCCATCGGCATCCACCGCCAGCTTCTCGACGCTCGCCCCTTTGCGGATCGTAATGCCCTGCTTCGACAGCGCCTTTTCCATGAAGGCGGAAATCTCTGCATCCTCGACAGGCAGTATGCGATCCTGCATTTCGACGATCGTGACCCTGGCGCCCATATCGCTATAGAAGCTGGCGAATTCTACGCCGATGGCGCCCGATCCGATGACCAGCAGATCGCTTGGCATGGCCGGCGGCACCATGGCGTGGCGATAGGTCCAGACCCGCTCGCCATCGGCCTTCAGATGCGGCAGTTCCCGCGCGCGCGCGCCTGTCGCCACGATGACATTGCCGGCTTCGAGCGTTCGATCCCCCACCTTCACCCTGGTGGCTGCAGTAAGGGTCGCCTCCCCTTCCACCACGGTGATGCCATTCTTCTTCATCAGGCCCTTCACGCCCGAATTGAGCTGCCCGGCCACCTTGCGCGAACGCTCGGTCACTTTGGCAAGATCGAAACCGGCCTTCTCGACCGAAAGGCCATAGGATGCCGCCGTGTCGAGATAATGCTTGATTTCAGCCGAACGCAGCAGCGCCTTGGTCGGGATACAGCCCCAGTTGAGGCAGATGCCGCCAAGACGTTCGCGCTCCACGATGGCGACCTTCTGCCCAAGCTGGGCCGCCCGGATGGCAGAGACATAGCCACCCGGCCCTGACCCGATGACGACGAGATCGAAACGGTCGGACATCATTATCTCCACTGCGCCCAAGGGGCGCGTCAAAACCCGAATGCATCAGCCGGCAGGTTCAGGCCAGCATTCCCAGCGGGTTTTCCACCAGTTGCTTGAAGGCCTGCATCAGCTCCGCCCCGACAGCGCCGTCGATGGCGCGATGATCGAAGCTGCCGGTTGCGGACATCACGGTTGCAACCACCAGATCATCCCCCGACACCCAGGGCCGTTTTTCGCCGGCGCCGACAGCCATGATCATCCCCTCGGGCGGGTTGATCACCGCGCTGAACTGGCGGATGCCATACATGCCAAGGTTCGACAGGCTCGCGGTTCCGCCCTGATATTCGGAAGGCTTGAGCTTGCCGTCGCGGGCGCGCGCGGCCAGATCCTTCATGTCGGCTGCAATGTCCGAAAGCCGCTTGCCGGCGGCATCGCGGATCACGGGGGTGATGAGCCCGCCCGGAATGGCGACAGCCACCGAGACGTCGGCACGGCTGAACTTCTTCAGATGGTCGCCAGCGAAGCTGACATTGGCATCCGGCACCTGGATCAGCGCCAGGCCCAGCGCCTTCACCAGCAGGTCGTTCACGCTCAGCTTCACGCCGCGCGGCGCCAGTGCATCGTTCAGCTCGGCCCGCAGCTTCAGCAGCGCATCGAGGCTGACATCCAGCGCCAGATAATAGTGCGGAACCGTCTGCTTCGATTCGGTGAGCCGGCGCGCGATGGTCTTGCGCATGCTCGACAGCTTGACCGCTTCGTGCGGCACATCCGTTTCGGGCGTGGCTGCCTTTGGCATTGCCGCTTCGGCAGCGGGCTTCGCAGCCCCGGCAGGCTTTGCGCCCGCACTGGCTGCCGCCAGCACATCCGCCTTCACGATCCGGCCACGCGGGCCGCTGCCATCGAGGGCGGAGAGATCGACACCTTCCTGTTGCGCGATCCGCCGGGCAAGCGGGCTGGCAATGATGCGTTCCCCGGCCTTCCTTGGTGGCGGCGGGGTGGCGGCAAGCGAAGAACGGCCCGCGCCCGCATCTGCTTCTGTCCTGTCCGCCTTGGGCGCGGGTGCCGGGGGGGCGGCGTCTGGAGCGGCGGCATCTGGAGCGACGGCATCTGTGGCGGCATCGGGTGCAGTGGCAGGGGCGTTTTCATCCCCCTCGCCTTCCAGCTGGGCGATCACGGCGTTGACGGCCACATTCTCGGTGCCGGCTTCCACCAGCAAGGCGCGCACCACGCCCTCGTCCACGGCTTCCACCTCCATGGTCGCCTTGTCGGTTTCGATCTCGGCGATCACGTCGCCGGGCCTGACGGTATCGCCCACCTTGATGTGCCAGGCGGCGAGTGTCCCCGATTCCATCGTCGGAGACAGGGCGGGCATGGTGATGTCTATGGCCATGATGCTCCTCAGATGATCGACTTGACCGCGGCAACCACGTCGGCTGCCTTCAGCAACGCCGCCTTTTCGAGATTATTGGCATAAGGCAGCGGCACATCGGCATTGGTGACGCGAAGGACAGGGGCATCCAGATCGTCAAAGCCCTTTTCCATGGCGATCGCCATCACTTCCGCCGAAATGCTGCAAACCGGCCAGCCCTCTTCCACGACGACCATGCGGTTGGTCTTCTTCAGGCTTTCGAGAATGGCGGCCTCGTCCAGCGGGCGCAGCGTGCGCAGGTCGAGCACTTCGCAGGAAATGCCGTCTTCGGCGAGGCTCTTTGCCGCCTCGAGCGCAACGCCCACCCCGATGGAGTAGGACACCAGCGTGACATCGCTGCCCTCGCGGTGGATGCGCGCCTTGCCGATGGGAACCACATGATCGCCTTCGGGCACCTCGAAGCTCTGGCCGTAGAGCAGTTCATTCTCGAGGCAGACGACAGGGTCCGGCGAGCGGATGGCGGACTTGAGCAGCCCCTTGGCATCGGCGGCGTCATAGGGCGCGACGACCAGCAGGCCGGGCACGCTGGCATACCAGGCGGCGAAATTCTGGCTGTGCTGCGCGGCGACCCGCGATGCCGCGCCATTGGGGCCGCGGAAAACCACCGGGCAACGCATCTGCCCGCCAGACATGTAGTTGGTCTTGGCTGCGGAATTGATGATGTGGTCGATCGCCTGCATGGCGAAGTTGAAGGTCATGAACTCGACGATGGGGCGAAGCCCGCCCATGGCGGCGCCGACGCCAAGGCCGGCAAAGCCATATTCGGTAATGGGCGTATCCACCACGCGCTTGTCGCCGAACTCGTCGAGCAGGCCCTGCGTCACCTTGTAGGCGCCCTGATACTGGGCAACCTCCTCGCCCATCACGAACACGCGTTCGTCGGCGCGCATTTCCTCGGCCATGGCGTCGCGAAGGGCTTCGCGCACGGTCTGCTTGCGGGTCTGTCCGGAAGCGGCTTTTTCCCCGGCGTTGTCGGACGCCTTCTTTTCGCTGGCGCTGGCGGGCGCCTTCTTCGGCGTTTGCGCGTCCGGCTTCGCGGCCGGCCCAGGCTTCTTCGCCGCTGCGGGCTTTTCGCCGGAAGCCGATGGCGGCTTGACGGTGGATGGGGCCTCTTCCTCGCCATCGACGGCCAGAACGGCAATCACCGTTCCCACCTTCACACCCTCGGCGCCGGCTTCCACTTCGAGCGAGACGACCTTCCCGCCCTCGTCGGCTTCCAGTTCCATGGTTGCCTTGTCGGTTTCGATCTCGGCGATCACCTGGCCGGGTTTCACCACGTCTCCGGGCTTCACCAGCCAGGTGGCGAGCGTGCCCTCTTCCATGGTGGGCGACATGGCAGGCAGTTTCACATCCATCAGTAAGTCCCCACCAGAACATCGGTATGAAGCTCGGCCAGATCAGGCTCGGGCGCCTGTTCGGCAAAATCGGCCGCCTCCGCGACAGCCGCCTTCACCTCGCGCTCGACGGCCTTGAACCAGTCCTCGTCGGCGAAGCCCAGTTCGAGCATTTCCTTCTTCGCCATCTCGATCGGATCGCGCTTTTCGCGCACTTCCTGCACTTCCTCGCGCGAGCGATATTTCGCCGGATCGCTCATGGAATGGCCGCGATAGCGATAGGTCTTCATTTCCAGAAGGATCGGGCCATTGCCCGAACGCACCCAGTCAAGGGCGACGGTGGCGGCACCACGGACGGCCAGCACATCCATGCCATCGACCTGCATGCCCTCGATGCGGAAGCTCTCGCCACGGCGGAAGAGCTGGTCCTCGGCAGAGGCGCGGTTGACCGACGTGCCCATGGCATATTGGTTGTTCTCGATCACGAAGATGACAGGCAGCTTCCACAGCTCGGCCATGTTGAAGGCCTCATAGACCTGGCCCTGGTTGGCGGCGCCGTCGCCGAAATAGGTGAGCGCCACCCCGCCGTCATTCCGGTACTTGTGGGCAAAGGCCAGGCCCGCGCCGATGGGAACCTGTGCGCCGACGATTCCGTGGCCGCCATAAAAGCCCTGATCGACCGAGAACATGTGCATCGAGCCGCCCTTGCCGCGGCTGATCCCGGCTTCGCGGCCGGTAAGTTCGGCCATGATGACCTTGGGATCGATATGGCAGGCAAGCATGTGGCCATGATCGCGGTAGCCGGTGACGACACTGTCCCTGCCCGGCGTGATGGCGGCCTGCAGGCCCGTCACCACCGCTTCCTGCCCGATATAAAGATGGCAGAAACCGCCGATGAGACCCATGCCGTAAAGCTGGCCCGCCTTTTCCTCGAAGCGGCGGATCAGGAGCATCATCCGGTAATAGTCGCGATACTCCTGTTCGGAAGGCTTGTGCCTCTGAACCTCCGGCAATGTGTCGAACCGGCCTTTTTCAGCTCCGGTGCGCGCAACCGCGGCACGGCCTGTACCCTTCGCCAAGTCGCATCCCCTCTTCCAGAACCGGCCCCTATCGGGACCGGAAAACATCTGCCCCTTTCGGGCCGGATTCCACATTGCCCCGAAGTGCCGCCACACTTCAACACCAGCCCCGAACAGAAGTGCGCATGCCCTGAACCGGGGCAGGCGGCGGACGGCCCCTGCCCGACGGCATCGCTCTCAATCGATCAGGATCAACGCGCCGGCGGCTCGAGCGGCACGATCACTTCATCCGGACGAACGACTCCAAGGTGCCGGCGCACCAGTTCGTCGGCATAATCCGGATCGACACCGCGCGGATCGAGCAGGTGGATGTCATGCTCGATCGCCTGCTTGCGGCTGGCCAGAACCGCGTGGCGCGCCTCAAGCTCGAAACGCTCCTTGCGGATATCGTCGAGCGCCAGAAGGCCGGTAGGCCCGAAAAGCGCGTGGGTGCCGAAATAGAGCATGATCATGAGACAAAGCGCCGGCAAGGCCGCACGCTTGAGAAGATCGGTCAGGGGCAAGCGCTTCATGCCTTTCAGAATCACGCCTCGCGGGCGTCCGTCAAGCGGAACCGCACAACAAGGCGATTCCGGCCTTGACGAAGGCACACGTCGCCGAGCGGCCAGCTGGTGGCGAGAGGCCGAAAACCTCACGCAAGACATGAACTGTTGCATTAAGGCCATAAAATGTGAAAAATCTTTAAATCAGGAATTTCCAGTCTTTAACGGCCATTCATCATACGCTAGCAGAGAATCACGGGCGTAAAAAACAATATGGGTCGCCCGGCAAGACGGAGAAGAACGCCATGAAGAGCCGACTTCTGAAAACAGGTGCAACCATCCTTCTCGCCACGGTTGCCATTCCGGCCACCGCAAGCGGGTTCGAAGGCCATGCCATCCCCGTCACCGCAGAAGCCCGGGCAGCGGAAGGCAAGACCGTCCAAAACGGCACCATCCTTTCCGACGCCCAAATCCAGAGCGGCAGGGAAATGCCGCCACTGCCGAATGCCGGCACACTGGCGACTTTGATCGCCGGGTTCGGCATGATCGGCTTCGCAACGCGCAGACGATCGGTCGCCGTCTGAGCCAATAAAAAATATGTAAATATCCATCCAACCAAGAAAAAAAATGGGGTCCGGCGTTCCCTGTCGCCGGACCCCTTTCCTTTTCTGTGGCCTTTTCGGTGGCCTTTTCTGTGGCTGCTCGCGAATGGCCCGCCGCCAGGTGGCAGGCGGGCCAGTCGTCAATCAGCGCAGGATCGAGCGCCCCGCATAAAGGGCCGAATCGCCAAGCTCGGCTTCGATTCGCAGAAGCTGGTTGTATTTCGCCAGCCGGTCGGAACGGCTGAGCGAGCCAGTCTTGATCTGGCCGCAGTTGGTGGCGACGGCGAGATCGGCAATCGTCGAATCCTCCGTCTCGCCCGAACGATGGCTCATGACAGCCGTGTAACGGGCGCGATGCGCGGTGTTCACGGCTTCCAGCGTTTCCGACAAGGTGCCGATCTGGTTCACCTTTACGAGAATCGAATTGGCGACCCCGCGCCCGATTCCGTCACGCAGGCGGGCAGCATTGGTAACGAACAGATCGTCGCCCACCAGTTGCACCTTGTCTCCAACGCGATCGGTCAGCGCCTTCCAGCCGTCCCAGTCATCCTCGGCCATGCCATCCTCGATGGAGATGATGGGATAACGGGCGACGAGGTCGGCAAGGAAGCCCGCCATTTCATCAGAGGAAAGGGTTTTCCCTTCCCCTTCCATGACATAGCGGCCATTTTTGAAAAATTCCGTCGAAGCGCAATCCAGCGCCAGCATGACTTCGTCGCCGGGCTTGTAGCCCGCCGTCTCGATCGCCTTCAGAATCACGTCGAGGGCTTCGTTGGCGCTCGACAGGGCGGGTGCGAAGCCGCCTTCGTCACCGACGGCGGTCGACAGCCCGCGGTCATGCAGGGCCTTCTTCAGGGAATGGAAGATTTCCGCACCCCAGCGCAGCCCTTCCGAGAAGGTCTCGGCGCCGACGGGCATGATCATGAATTCCTGGAAGTCGATGGGGTTGTCGGCATGGGCGCCGCCGTTGACGATGTTCATCATCGGCACGGGAAGCAGCTTGGCAGCCGTGCCCCCGATATAGCGGTAAAGGGAAAGCCCGCGCGCATCGGCTGCAGCGCGCGCCACGGCGAGGCTGACGCCGAGGATGGCGTTGGCGCCCAGGCGCGCCTTGTTGGCGGTGCCGTCCAGCGCGATCATCTGTGCGTCGATGTCTTCCTGCTCCTCGGCATCGAGGCCGATGAGCGCGTCGGAAATCTCGCCATGGACTGCCGCCACGGCCTGCTGCACGCCCTTTCCAAGGTAGCGGCCCTTGTCGCCATCGCGCTTCTCGACAGCTTCGTGCGCGCCGGTCGAGGCGCCGGAAGGAACGGCGGCGCGGCCGACACTTCCGTCTTCAAGGACGCAATCCACCTCGATGGTGGGGTTGCCCCGGCTGTCGAGGATTTCGCGGGCGATGAGATCGACGATGGCGGTCATGGCGGCTCCTGTGGATTGTCGCTTTCGCGCAAGCTTCTAGGCCCTCAGCCCCAGAGTGCAACCTCTGGCGGATCGACGTCGCTTCCATGGAAATTCAGCCCATGCGGACGATCGCGCGCCAGGAGCAGCGGGCCATCGAGATCGGCGAACTGGCCCTGCATCGCCGCAACGAATGCCGGGGCCACACCAAGCGATGTGGACAGCATGCAGCCCGTCATCACCCCGAGGCCCCGCTGGCGCGCGGCATGGATGAGCGCCAGCGCTTCCGTCAGCCCGCCGCATTTGTCGAGCTTCACGTTGATGAAGCGGTAGCGGCCGATGACATCGCCCAGTTCTGCACGGCACTGCAGGCTTTCATCCGCCGCCAGAGGCACGGGCGAGCGCACATGCACCAGATCCGAATCGGCCCCCTTCGGCAGGGGCTGCTCGATCAGTTCGAGCCGGTGGCGGGCCAGTTCGTGGCACATGCGCTCGACATCGAGGCCGGCCCAGCCTTCGTTCGCGTCGGCGATGAGGCGCGCGTCAGGCGCTGCTGCACGCACGGCCGCCACGCGGTCCGCATCCCCTTCCCCGCCGAGCTTCAGTTTCAACAGTTCGCGCGCCGAAGCAGCCCGTGCCTGCTGCGCCATTTCAGCCGGCGTGCCCAGGCTGATGGTGAAGGCGGTCAGCATCGGGCGCGGCTCCGGCAGGCCGGCAAGCGTCCACACCCGCTTTCCGGCAATCTTCGCTTCCAGATCCCACAGCGCCGAATCAAGCGCATTGCGCGCCGCCCCCGGCGGCATCAGGTCGAGAAGCCCGGCACGGCCCGCGCCGGCCTCGATGGCAGGCGCCTGCGCGAGAACAGCCGCGAGCGCGGCCTCGGGGCTGTCTGCGAGATAATAGATGGGCGTACCCTCACCGCGCCCGACATGTGCGCCCTGCCGGATTTCGGCCACCACCACATCGACATGGGTCTTGGTGCCACGCGCGATCACGAAGGGGCGCGCCGTTTCCCAGCGCTCGATTCGGGCCGTCAGGCTTCGCTTGCCGCTTTCCATGACGCCGGTGCCTAGCCTCATGCAGGGCAGCCCGCTAGGGTGGGCTGCATGAGCCTTTCTTCCTGGGCAAAAGAGACATCGCACCGGCTGCGCCGCGATGCGCACATGCTGTGGATCGCGGCGCGCGATCCCCGAACCCCGCTGCTGGCAAAGCTCGTGGGCGGGCTGATCGCAACCTATGTGCTGTCACCCATAGACCTGATTCCCGATTTCGTGCCCGTTCTCGGCCTGCTTGACGAACTGATCCTGGTGCCGCTGGGGCTGGCGCTTGCAGTCTGGCTGGTGCCCGCGCCGCTGATGGCGGAATTTCGCGCCCAGGCGGATAGAGCGGTGGAACGGCCCATCAGCCGGGCCGGCGCGCTGCTGATCATAGGCCTGTGGGTGATGATCGGAACCTTCATCGCGCTCCAGCTCTGGGCGCTTCGCTACTGGTAGGAACGAGGCATGGCCGGCACCCCCGAAGACCAGCCCCCGCGCGAGCAGGTAGAGCTAGATCCGGTGGCCATTGCCGCGCGCATCACAACGCTTGAAATGCTGGTGCGGCAGATGATGGTGGTGCAGCTGCGGCTGCTGGCCGATGG
>CAYMZC010000067.1:0-12895 GCA_964394815.1 uncultured Sandaracinobacter sp.
CTTCCGATCTCGCTCCACCAGCACGGACGAGCACAGGCGATTGAGACCGCCGCCGATCTGGGCCGAATCGGTCACTTCGGTTCCGAAGCGGTCGATGATGCTGCTGATGGCCTGTCCGGCATTGACGACACCGAGCGTCTTCTTGTCGATGTCGAAATAGGAAATCCGTGCCCCGGTCAGGCTGGTGCCGTTCGAAAGGCTGTAGGCATAGCCGCGCGAACCGGCGAGTTCATGGCTGACGAAGGCCCGGATGGTTTTGCCATCGAGGCTGTAGGCCCCGATGCCATCCATGATTCCGACCGGTTGATAGCCATTCGGCAGGGTTTCGCCGACGGTCACGAGCCCGGTCATCGTCCAGCCGGCTTCGACCTTCATCTGCGCCGGCTCAGGCGTGAAATAGGGAAGGAAGGAAGCAGCCTGCGCCGAGGCGGAAGCTGCGACAAGGGCAGTTGCAACGAGAAGTCTTGAACGCATCATGGTTTTGTCCCCTCTGTTTGGGTGGGGGGACAAATGCCATCCGGTCAATGACACTTCCGGGATGGACTCATTAATGAAAGTTTAAATTATTTTGTTAATCATGTTGCAAATTTATCAATACATTTCAGCAGGTATCCCGCACGCAAATTTGGGTCCAGGCTGAAAGACTATCCGAAAGGCTGCCCGCATGATCATCCTGCACCACTATCCCATGTCCCCCTGGGCGGAAGTGATCCGCCTCGCCCTTGGCCTCAAGGGCCTCGAATGGGGGTCGGTCATCATTCCGTCGATGCTGCCCAAGCCGCGCCTTGCGGTGCTGACCGGCGGATATGCCCGCACGCCGGTGCTCCAGATCGGCGCCGACATCTTCTGTGACACGACCGCCATCATAGACGCGATCGAAGCCGCAAGCCCCGAGCCATCGCTGTTTCCGGCGCCCGCCGGCAAGCTGCACCGCCTGCTGGCGGCCCAGGCGCAAGGCCCTGTCTTCTTCGGCGCCGTCGGCGCGGCGCTGGGCGACATGCCGGTCGAGGGGATGGAGGATTTCTGGAAGGATCGCGAAAGCCGCTTCGGCATGAAACCCGAGGCACTGAAGGCCATGGTGCCCCACCTGAAGGCCCAGTTCCACGCCCATCTGGCCAATCTCGATGCCGCCCTCTCCGATGGCCGCGCCTTTCTCGGCGGGGACAGGCCCGGCCATGGCGACCTCGCCCAGTATCAGCTCGTCTGGTTCCAGGGCCTGTCGACCGGCGGTGATGTGTCGGCGATCGGGAAGCGCCACGCACATGTCGGCCAGTGGGCAGCGCGCGTCGCTGCCATCGGCCATGGCACGCCACGGGAAATGGATGCGGAAGCCGCCATCGCAGCGGCAAAAGCCGCAACGCCCGACATGGGCGAAGCAGTGGATCCGGCCAGCGGCTTCACGGCGGGGCAGGCTGTGGCCGTCTCGCAGGAAGGGTGCCAGGACGCGCCAGTCTCAGGCCGCCTCCTCAGGCTGGACGACCGGCACATCGCCATCAGGCGTAATGACCTGGAAACAGGCGATGTCGTGGTGCATTTCCCGCGCACCGGGCAGATCCTGCGGCCTGCCTGAAGCCCACGCACCCACGCATTCTGGGTTGTGAAGCCCCCGCCCCGCCTTGCGGCGGGGCGGCACCGGGCCCTCAGCGGATCAGGCGATCGCGCCTTCGATCCATTTCTTCAGGTTGCTCTTCGGCTCGGCGCCAAGCTTGGTATCCACAAGCGCGCCGGCGCGGAACAGCATCATGGTGGGAATGGAGCGGACATTGAACTTGCCGGCCCATTCGGGTTCATCGTCGATATTGATCTTGGCAATGACGACCTTGCCGGAAAGCTCGTCGGAAATCTCTTCGAGCGCCGGGCCGATCATGCGGCACGGGCCGCACCATTCCGCCCAGAAATCCACTACGACCGGCAGGTCGCTCTTCAGCACGTCGGTTTCGAACGACGCATCGGTCACTTTGACGGTAGCCATGGTATCTCCTTGCTATCCTCGAAGAGATAGCCCCCCGCGTCCATCAATCAAGCGGCAACAGGCCCTCCAGCCCCGCCGCCTTCAAAATGAAGAGGCGCGGCCCGGCGGTGTAGAGCAGCTGCGCCTCCACCCGCCGGCCGGGAAAGGCCTGGCGCAAGACGGCGCAATAAGCCGCCATCTGCCGCCGGTAGGCAAGGGGCACCGCATTCTCATCCGCCGGAATCGACAGCCCCGTCTTGAAATCGAGGACAAGGATCCGGTCATCCTCGACCAGCAGCCGGTCGACCGTGCCGGCGATCACCTGATCCCCGACGAGCCCGGCAACGGGCGCCTCGGCCAGCGATCGCGGCCCGAACAGCGGCTGCAGCGCCGGCATGGAAAGGATCGCCTGAGCCTCGGCAAGCATGGCGGCCGCTTCGGCTGCCGTGGCGCCCTGCCCTTGCAGCCAGCACAGGGCAACGGCCTCGCGCCGATCGGGCGCAACATCGGGCAGGCGCTCGAAAAGGGTGTGCAGCAGACGCCCGCGCCGTGCCGCATCCTTGAGCGCCGGAGTCGCCGGGCCGCTGGCCGGCGCGTCCGGCATGGCCGAAGGGGTGAGGGGACGCGGCGGGCGGGCAGGCGGCGGGGCCGGCGTGACCACGACATCATCGCGTATGGCGTGGCCGCTGCCTTCGGCCCTTACGTCGGCCACAGCGGGATTGCGGGGCGCGGCCCATTCGCCGCGCCGGATGCGAAGCGCCGTGCCCCATTCCGCCCATGCCGCGCAGCCGGCAGGCTCCGCGCCCGGCAGGCTGTCGAACATTGGCCGCAGCCGGCCATACCAGCTTTCGTCCTTGTCGGTGCCAAGCACCGTTGCCCCCCGTGGGCCGACAGCACCGCCGATGTAGAGATGATCGGCAGCCCGGGTCAGCGCCACATAGAGCAGGCGCAGATCCTCCTCGGCGGCACGGGCGTCGCGCCTGTCGCGAAGGGCGATGAGGGCCTCGGGCATGTCGGCCGTGCGGGCGTGGAACAGGGGCACATCCCCGGAAGCGCCGGGCAGCCGCACGGGCAGCCAGCCGTCGCGGCTCTTCTGCCGCTGGTGGGCGGTATCGGCCAGAACCACCACCGGCGCTTCCAGCCCCTTGGCGCCATGAACCGTCATCAGCCGCACCTTGTCTGAAGGGCCGTCGGCATCACGCTTCACGTCCGAACCGTCAGCCTCCACCCAGGCCAGGAATGCAGCGAGCGAAGGCGGGTGCCGCACTTCATAGGCAAGCGCCTGCGAAAGCAGTTCGTCTATCGGGTCACCGGCTTCCGGGCCAAGCCGTTCCAGAAGCCGCCGACGCCCGCGGATGGGGCCGGACAATATGGTGTCGAGAAAATCATAAGGCCCGGCCGTATCCGCCAGCGCCAGCACCGTGTTGAGCAGCGCGCGCGCTTCGGCGGCCGCGCCGCCACCGGCCGCCGCGCGGCCCAGCGCCGCCCACAGGTCTGCCGGGCGGTTGCCTGACAGGGCGCGCACCGCCTCATGGGTCCAGCCCAGGAAGGGGGAAACCAGAAGGCAGGCAAGGTTCAGGTCATCTTCCGGCTGCACCGCAAAGCGCACCAGGGCCAGCAGGTCGAGCACGGCATAGGGCTCGGTCAGCAACAGCCGGTCCACCCCGGCAACCGGCACGCCCTCGCCATGCAGCGCCGCGACCAGCCCGCCCATCAGCTGGCTGCGCTTGCGCACCAGCACCAATATGTCGCCGGCATTGGCATGGCGGCCATGGGCAGGCAGCCACAGCCTTTCGGGGTTGCCCGGCTCCAGCCATGCAGCGATCTGGCTGGCCAGCACCCGCGCCATGCGCCGGTCGGCGGCCTCGGCGCCGGAATCGCCGACGTCTTCTGCGTCATCGCCAGCGGCTTCGCCATCATCGCCCCCGGCTTCCGTTTCGGGCGGGGTGAGCGCCGGCCACAGCACCACTTCGCCCGGCGCTTCGGCGCGGCTGCTCAGATGCGGCGCCTGTGCGCCCGTCATGCCAAGGGCTGCGGGCGTCACGGCGTCGATGAAGGCGTTGACGAAATCGAGAACCGCCGGGCCGGAGCGGAAGGAGCGGTCGAGCGGCACGAGGGCCAGCGGGCTGCCGGCGGCCTCGGCCAGCGGCGCGATCCGCTTCGCCTCGGCTTCGAACAATTCCGGGTCGGTGCCCTGGAACCCATAGATCGCCTGCTTGTGGTCGCCCACCACGAACAGGCTGCGATGGCGTTCGCTGGCACTGTCGAAATAGTCTTCCACCAGCCGGCCGATGATGGCCCACTGGCGGGCGTTGGTATCCTGCGCCTCGTCCACCAGCACATGGTCGAACCGGCTGTCGAGCTTCCAGCCGACATAGTTGGGCAGCCCTGCCGGCCCCAGCAGCCGGGCGGTGCGGGCGATCATGTCGTCATAGTCGATGGCGACCGCCGCGCGCTTCAACCGCTGGTAGCGCGCCACCACCCGCGCCCCGCCCCGAAGCGCCCGCGCCCCGATATCCGCCGCCAGCAGCCGCCGTTCGGCATCCTCGATGGCCAGCACATGCGCCACCGCCGCATCGAGAAGGCCCTGAAGCGCTGGGTCCTTCTTCACCGCATGGCCATGCTTCAGCGGAGCGCCATCCTTCTTCAGCACAACGCCGCGCGCCATGTCCCATGCGTCGATACGCTGCCGGGCATCGGCCTTCAGCCAGGTGCGGGCCGCATCCGCAATGGCAAGGCCCGTTTTCGCCCCCCAGTGTTCCATGGCCACGGCAATGCCGGCAAGCAGCGGGTCGAGCGGGCCGCCAGGCGCAGCACCATCGCGCAGCGCATCCCCCGGCATGGCGTCTGGCGGCACGCCAAGCAACTGGCGCACGGCAAGGGCAATGCCCGGCCCGGCGGGAAGCGCTTCCATGCCCTCGGCATGGGCGATCATGCAGCCCAGCGCCTGCATCACCCCACCCTCCCCCTTCATCACGGAAAGCTCGGCCAGATCCTCGAGCCAGGCCACATCCCCCGCGCGCTGCGCCTCGGTGATGGCCTCGGCCAGCGCCTGCTGGCGAAGCTGGCGGCTGTCGCGCTCGTCAAGCGCGGTGAAGCCCGGCGGCAGGCCGGCTTCCAGCGGGAAGGCTGCCAGAAGCCCCTGGGCAAAGGCATGGATAGTCTGCACCTTCAGGCCGCCGGGCACATCCAGCGCAAGCGCGAAAAGCGACCGGGCACGGCCCAGCATCCGCAGTGAGGGAGCGCAGCCGAGCGCTTCAAGCTCCGCTGCAAGGGCTGCATCATCCAGTGTCATCCAGCCGCCAAGGCGCGCCGTCACCCGGTTCTGCATTTCGGCGGCAGCCGCCCGCGTGTAGGTCAGCGCCAGGATCCTGTCGGGTGCGGCGCCTGCCAGCATCAGGCGCAGCATGCGGTCGGTCAGCACCTGTGTCTTGCCCGTCCCGGCGGAAGCGGACACCCAGACATGGCGGCCCGGGTCGGCTGCCAGAAGCTGGTCGGGCGTGCGCCGGAGCGGCCCCTTTCGGACAGGGCTGGCCCCGGCGTTGCGGGTAGCGGCCCCGCTCACCGGCCCAGCCATTCCGCGACACGGGCGAGAAGATCATAATCGCCCCAGTTGCGCGCCTGCGCCATGTTGAGCTTCGCCTCGAAGGGCCGGTCACCCAGGAGATAGCTGCCGGCAAGCGCACGCCAGTCCGCGACGGCTTCGGCGATGTGCGCCTCAACATCCGCGGGCCTGGCCCGCTTGCCCAGCGCCGGCCTGACTTCACCAGGGGACTGGCCGCCCGAAAGCTTCAGATAGAGCAGGTCCGTCACCTTGCCCGGTGGCACGCCCGGAAAGGCGCCCGCTTCGGCCATGGCGGCCAGAAGCGCCAGCTGCGTCTGCCACAGCGTCTTCACATCGGCGATGCCCGGCACGCCGCCCGTCTTGTAATCGACAATGCGCAGGCCTTCGTCAGCGGAATCGATGCGATCAGCCCTGCCGTTCAGGGTCACGCCCCGCCATTCCATCACGCCGCTTTCCTCCCACGCCAGCGGAGTCCAGATGTCATCCTCCCGCAGGCGGTCGAGCACGAAGCGCACCATCCGCATCACGCGCGGGCGCCACAGGGCGGCAAGATCGGGCCGGTCGCCCAGCTTCGCCAGTTCCGCATCCACCAGCCCATCGAGGGCGGCGATGTCGCTGTGGCCTTCCTTCAGCCAGCGTTCCAGAATGTCGTGCACCACCCGCCCGCGCTCGCCCGCCGTCGGCTCGGCATCGCGCGGGTCCAGCGGCCTGAGCTTCAGCATGTGGCGGGCGTAAAAGCTGAAAGGGTCGGCCTTCAGCGTCGCCACTTCGGTCACGCTCATCCTGCGCGGGCGCTGGCTGGCGGGGGGCGCGGGGGCTGGGCGGTCGATGAGGACAGGCCTTTCCGGGCGGTCAAGCTCCCGCGCGGCGGAAAGCAGCGCGCGCCCGCGCGGTGAAAGCCTGCCTTCATCGGGCAGGCCGCCGGCGGCAGCCGCCAGCCGCTGCCAGAAGCGCGAGGGGACGGATGGCGCCCCGCCTTCCCGCGCCGACCGGGTGAGAAGCACCTCGGGCGCGCCGAGGCCCATGGCGAAGTCATGCGCCTGCATGCCCGTGCGGCGGGCAAGGCCGGGCAGGCCGAGCACGCGGCGGATTGCGGGCGCCAGAAACGGATCGGGTGCCGGAACGCCGGGCCACACCTGCTCGTTCAGCCCGCCCATGACAATCAGATCCGCCGTCTGCAGCCGCGCCTCCAGTGGCCCCCAGATGGACAGTTGCGGATGGCGGCGCCAGCGCGGCCGCACGCTCTGGCCCGCCATCAGGCCCTGCACAAGGGCTGCGGCATCCTCCGGCCGCACGGACAGGCGCGAAAGATCGGGCCGCGATTCCTCCAGCGCATCGAACAGCCCGGAAAGCGCGGCGCCAGCCTCCCCCTGCCACAAGGCGGGGCCGGCAAGGCGTTCAGCCACTGCACGCAGACAGTCCATGAGGGCGGTCGCATTGCCGGGCAGCGGCTCCAGCGGGGCCAGAAGCGGCCTTGCCTCCTCCTCCCACCAGGCAGCGATTGCCTTCAGCTCTGAAGATGCAAGTCCGGAAGACGCAAGCCGGGCCGATACACCGGCCAGCCCCGGCGCCGGCCGCAGCCCGCGCAGGGCCTTCCTGTCAAGCGCGCGCACATGGTTGAGCCAGCCAAGCCGGCCGTCGCCTGCCATGGCGAGCGGATGCTGCAGGGCCGCCAGCAGGCGAACGGGGGCAAAGGCCTCTCCTGCAGCAGCCGCCAGCGCAACAAGGAAGCTGCCCGGCCAGGTCGCGGCAAGCGGCTCACCTGCGCTGTCGTCGATATCGATGCCGAAGCGGCGCAACTGCACCACCACCCGCCGCGCGAGTGTCCTGTCCGGTGTCACCAGCGCGCCGGTCGCGCCTTCGCGCTCCACCAGCTTGCGCAGGGCAAGGGCGATCACCAGCGCTTCTTCGGCCGGATGGGCTGCTTCCACCATGCGCAGGCCGGAAAGCGCCTCGGCCTCTGGCGCGGCCAGCCGCGCGCCGCTCAGCGCGGGGGGGTGCATGGCCAACGAGACAAGCGCTGCCCGCGCCGGCGGGCTGCCGGAATGGCCGGGCGCTACATGGGGCCAGGGCCGCGCTTCCGCCAGCGCCAGCCCGCAGGCATGGATCAGGCCCAGCATTCCATATTGGGGGTGGGTTTCCAGCCCCTCGCGGATATGGCTTGCCACTTCTTCGTCGAGCGCAAGGTCAAGCCCGGGCAGCAGCAGCAGGCTGCCCGGCATGCGCACCACCACACGCGCCAGCCGGGCGACAGCTGGCGGCGCGCTGGCGAAGCCCGCCATCACCACCCCGTGCGGCGGCGGAGAGGCAGCCCAGCGCGCGGCAAGCGCATCGAGCATCCGGTTGCGCCGGGCGGCAGGATCCAGAAGGCCGCGCGCCTCCAGCACCTCGGGCCAGGCGCGGTAGAGGGTTTCAAGGATGCGGGCATTGACCTCCCAATGCGCCTGCAACGCTCCTTCGGGCGCAGCCTCGGCCAGCTCGGCGGCAGAGCGCCCCTCGATCTCAAGTGTGTCGAGCGCCGAGGCCAGCTGGGCGGCAAGCGCCAGCGCCTCGGGGCTTTGCAGCTGCCGCGCCGAGGACAATATGGCCGCCAGAGCCACCTGCCGGGCAAGAACCGGCATGTCAGGCCGTCCGGCGGCTGGCCCTTCCAGCGTTTCGGCGAAACTGCCCGTGGCAAAGGCGTCCCCGGCCATCTCGTCGAGGTCACCGGCCGGGGCCATGCGCGGAAGCAGCAGCGCCTTCCCGGCCGACTGGCGGACAAAGGCGTCGGAAAGCGCCCGCACCGCCCGGCGGCTGGGCAGGATGACCAGCATGCGCGCCAGATCGAGCGGATCGGCATGGCGCGCCAGAAGGCCGGCGGCGAGATCGTCGGCAAACGGCCGCCAGGCCGCTATGGTGAACAGCCCGACCCGAGGGTCAGAGCCACTCAAGCAGCATCTCCGTCTGCTTCACGGCGGCGGCGGTGCCCACATCGAACCACAGGCCCTGATGCACCACGCCATAAAGCCGGCCTTCGGCGGCGGCCTTGTCCCACAGGCGGTTCATCGAAAAGGGGGTGGGCGCCTCGCCCTCGAACAGCCGCTTCGACAGCATCTGCAGGCCGGTGAAGACGAAGGGGGCAACCCGGCCCGGCCGGCGGCGGATGAGCCTTCCTGCCGGGTCCATGTGGAAATCGCCCTGGCCCTGATGGCAATTGGCGCGCGCCAGCGGAATCATCAGCAGCAGCGCGTCCATCTCGTCCGGGTTCCAGCGGCCGGCCAACAGCTCCACCGCGCCCACCGGCCCGTCGATCCAGATGTTGTCGGCGTTGATGGCAAGGAAGGGGTCCGCGTCGATCAGCGGCAGCGCCCGGGTGATTCCGCCGCCGGTTTCCAGAAGCTCGGCGCGCTCATCGGAAATGCGGATGTCGAGCCCTGAGGGCCTCGCCGCCAGATGCGCCTCCAGCCTGTCGGCCATATAATGCACATTCACCACGGCCTGCCGGACTCCGCCGGCGCGCAGCGTGTCGAGCGCACGATCGAGCAGCGTGCGCCCCGCCACCTGCACGAGCGGCTTTGGCCGGGTGGCGGTCAGCGGCCGCATCCGCCGGCCGAGGCCGGCTGCCAGCACCATCGCGGCGGACGGCGCTTCTGACCTGACGCTGCCGCTCATCGCCCTGCCCCTTCCATGCACCAGCCGGCCCGCCGCTCCTGCGGCACATGCGCATCGAACCAGGTCTTCACGGGCGCAAGCGCCGGGTGGGCGAAATTGCGGTCGAGATAGGCCCACACACGTGGCAGCCGCTCGACATAGCCGGCGCGGCCATCACGATCGCGCAGGCGGACGAAGACGCCCAGGATCTTCACGTTGCGCTGGGCGCCAAGCACTTCATAGGTGGTGCGGAAGGCCGCCCGGTCATCGACACCGCCATCCAGCATATACTGGTCCAGCATCTGCTTCTCGATCCGGGGGGACACGTCCCGCCGGGCATCCTGCAGCAATGAGACAAGATCATAGGCCCGGTGGCCCGCCAGCGCGTCCTGGAAATCCAGAAGGCCAAGCCCCCGGATGCCCGGCCTGCCGGGCAGCAGCATCAGATTGTCCGCATGATAGTCGCGCAAGGTGACGACGGGCGCCCTGTCCGTCTCTGCCAGCACATCGGCCCATGCCTTGTCCCAGGCGGCCAGATAGGCGCTCTCGTCGATGTCCAGCCCGGCCGCCCGGCCATACCATTCGGCAAAGACCATCACCTCGCGCGCAAGGGTTGCACGGTCATAGGGCTCAAGCTCCAGCGGCGGCGGCAGGCGGTGCAGTTCGTTCAGCAGGCGCACGGCCAGCCCATAGACAGCATCCTCGCGGCCCGGCTCCGCCTTCAGCACCGGGCCGACGAGATCGTCGCCGAAATCCTCGATCAGCAGAAAGCCCGCCTCGAGATCCCCGGCGAGGATGCGCGGCGCTGAAAAGCCGGCCCCCACCAGAAGATCGGCAATGCGGATGAAGGGGCGCACATCCTCATGCGCGGGCGGCGCATCCATCAGCACCGCCTGCCTGCCACGATCATTCACGCGGAAATAGCGTCGGAAGCTGGCGTCGCCCGCCAGCGGGGCGATGTCGGCTGCACCCCAGCCATGGCGCGCCAGAAAATCCCTGGCGCCGTCACGCACCTGCATTGTCACTCATCTCCGGCAGGGCCGGAGACAATCAGGAGGCGTTGCCCGGCCACCGGCCTTTCCAAGCCGGGGATGCATGGGAAGTCAAGCGGCGGTCTGGCCCGCCAGCGCCATCCAGCCTGATCCAGAGGCGTTCCGGCCAGAAGGCCGCGCCGAGGCGTTCCGGCCATTCGACCAGCAGCGCGCCATCGGCCAGCCAGTCATCAAGGCCAAGCGCCTCCACCTCCGATGATCGCTCCAGCCGGTAGAGATCGGCATGGGCGACGGGAACATCGAGATCGGGATAGGTCTGCACAAGGGTGAAGCTGGGGCTGGGCACCTCGCCGCGATGGCCCAGCGCCTCGAGGATGGCGCGGGCCAGGGTGGTCTTTCCAGCACCGAGGTCACCCGAAAGCGCCACCACGTCGCCGGGGGCAAGCACTGCGGCTATACGGGCGCCCAGCGCCCGCATCCCGGCTTCGTTCAGCGTCTGGGCCAGCCCTGTTTCCACGCGCCGTCCGCCCTCAGTAGCGGTAATGCTCGGGCTTGAACGGCCCTTCGGGCGCGACGCCGATATAGGCCGCCTGGTGCGGGGCCAGCTTCGTCAGCTTCACGCCAAGCTTCTCGAGGTGCAGGGCCGCCACCTTCTCGTCGAGATGCTTGGGCAGCACATGCACCCTGTTGTCATAGCTGGCGCCATTGGCCCACAGCTCGATCTGGGCCAGCACCTGGTTGGTGAAGGAGGCGCTCATCACGAAGCTGGGGTGGCCGGTTGCGCAGCCCAGGTTCACCAGCCGCCCCTTGGCCAGCACGATCAGGCGCTTGCCATCGGGGAAAACCACTTCGTCCACCTGCGGCTTCACCTCTTCCCAGGGGAAGTTCGAAAGCGCGCCGATCTGGATCTCGGCATCGAAGTGGCCGATGTTGCAGACGATGGCCCGGTCCTTCATCGCCCGCATGTGGTCGATGGTGATGACATCGGTGTTGCCCGTCGCCGTCACGAAGATGTCGGCCTGGGGGGCCGCCTCGTCCATGGTGACGACCTGATAGCCTTCCATCGCCGCCTGCAGGGCGCAGATCGGGTCCACTTCGGTCACGAGAACCCGGGCGCCGCCGTTGCGCAGCGATGCAGCCGAGCCCTTGCCCACATCCCCGAAGCCGGCGACCACGGCGACCTTGCCGGCCAGCATCACATCGGTCGCACGGCGGATGCCATCGACCAGCGATTCCTTGCAGCCATAGAGATTGTCGAACTTCGACTTGGTGACGCTGTCGTTCACGTTGATCGCCGGGAAGGGCAGATGGCCACGGCCGGCGATTTCATAGAGGCGGTGAACGCCGGTGGTGGTTTCTTCCGAGACGCCCTTGATCGAAGCCTGGGTCTTCAGGAAAAAGCCCGGCGTCGCCGCCGCCCGCTCGCGGATCATGCGGAAATATTCCACTTCCTCCTCGTTGGCGGGCTCGGGCAGGGGTTCGCCGGCTTCGAAACGGGCGCCCTTCAGGATGTACATGGTGGCGTCGCCGCCATCGTCGAGGATCATGTTCGCGCTATGGTCGCCCCACTGGAAGATGGCGTCGACGAACTGCCAATATTCGCGCAGGCTCTCGCCCTTGTGCGCAAATACGGGAATGCCGGCGGCCGCGATGGCGGCAGCCGCATGATCCTGGGTGGAGAAGATGTTGCACGAGGACCAGCGCACCTCGGCGCCCAGCGCCGTCAGCGTCTCGATGAGGACGGCGGTCTGGATCGTCATGTGCAGGCAGCCGGCAATGCGCGCGCCGCTCAGCGGCTTAGCCGCGCCGAATTCGCCGCGCAGCGCCATCAGGCCCGGCATCTCGGTTTCGGCAATGGCGATTTCCTTGCGCCCCCAGCCCGAAAGCGAAAGGTCGGCGACTGCGAAATCATTGAAGGCTGGCGTCTGGCTGTCGGCCACGGGGCATGCTCCGGATCTTTGGGAAATATGCCGTTCAATACCCTTCGCCGCCATCAGTTGCAAGTTTCTTTAAGTCTTTATGTGACGCCCTGTCCTGCCCCGCCGCCTTTGGCAAAAGCCGGGAAAGCCGCTAGCAGCACGTCGCGATGCCACCCGATTTCGACCCTTTGGCCCCCTTTGCCCTGCTGTGGGATGATGCGGCGCGCGCAGGCCGCCTCTTCACCGCCCCGCACGCGCTGATCGAAACCGCCGACATCGGCGCCGGGCTGGCCGCCATGCGCGCTGCCATCGCATCCGGCGACTGGCTGGCCGGCGGCCTCTCCTACGAGGCAGGCCACGCGCTGGAACCGCGCCTTGCCGGCCAGGCGCACGGCACGGCCCGGCTGTGGTTCGGCCGTTTCGGCAGGCCCGCCATGCTCGCGGCGACAGACGTGGCGTCGATCCTCGAAACCCACCTCGCCCCTGCCATGACCGGCCCCGTAGAGCCGCTGGTCGCGCCTGCGGATTTCATCGCCGCCGTCGGCAAGGCGCAGGCGCTGATCGCCGCCGGAGACATATATCAGGCCAACCTGACCTTCCGGGCGATCGTGCCGTTTCGCGGCCACCCCGTCGCCCTGTTCGCGCGGCTTTTCCGGCCGGGCGCAGCCCCCCATGCGGCGCTGGTCCACCTTGGCGGCGGCCGCTGGTGGCTCAGCCTGTCGCCGGAACTCTTCTTCCGGCTGGAAGGCGGGCAAATCACGGCGCGGCCGATGAAGGGCACCGCCTCGCGCGGCGCGAGTGCAGCGGCGGATGATGCGGCGGCACGCGCCCTTGCCGA
>CAYMZC010000068.1:0-12680 GCA_964394815.1 uncultured Sandaracinobacter sp.
TGTGGCCCGCAGTCGAGAAGCGCTTCGGCACTGGCGTTCGCCAGCTGGATGACACCATCGGCATTGATCGAAAGAACGCCGGCTGAAACGCCCGACAGCACCGCCTCGATGAAGCGCCGGCGCTGGGCCGACTGTCGGCTGGCGCGGGTCAGCTCTTCCTTCTGCGCCTTGAGCTGGCTGGTCATGCGGTTGAAGCTGCGGGCAAGATCCGCGATTTCGTCGCCTGCCCCTTGCGGGTTGACGCGGGCGTCGAGATCGCCCTCGCCCACACGCTCCGCCGCTTCGGCCAGCGCCCCGATGGGCGAGACGATGCGCGACGCCAGAAGGATGGCGAACCAGATGGCCGTTGCCACGACAAGCAGCGCCACGGCAAGGAGGATGAGGTTGAAACGCCACTGCAAGGCACGCGAGCGCTCTGTCAGGTCCTTGTAATCCGAAAGCGCTGCCTGGGTGCGGGCCACCTGCTCCAGCACGCGCGGCTCGACCCTGCGGCTCACATAAATGAAAAGCGGCTCGTCAACGCTCAGCCGCACCACTGATTCCACCCGATCGCGGGCGGAGGCAATGACAACGGCCTCGCCCTGCGGAATTGTCGCATAGTCGATCTTCATGTCGCGCAAGCGCACGGGGGCACCATCGATGCTGGTTTCCGCCAGGATCTCAGGCTGTTCAGCCCCCGGCTTCAGGACGGCTGCCTCGGAAAGATTGCGCGCCGCCACCTGGAATGCGAGGCCATCCCGGAAAGATTGCGACGCGATCCCGAAATCCATGGAATAATTCGAGACATCCCGCCCCATGGCGATGATGTCATCCAGAATGCGGGACTTGTTCTCTTCCACATAGGCCTGCGCCACGCGGTCGGCATTGTCGAGCACGGTGCGTGCGCGATCAGAAAACCAGAATTGCACGCCGAACTGGAACAGCAGAGAGGCGAAAATGACCACGAGAATGCTGGGGGCGGCTGCCAGCGCCGCGAAGAGCGCCACCAGCCTGACATGCAGCTGGGCGCCGGCACGTCGCGCGCGGCGATTGGCGATCAGGATCGCGACACGCCTGGCAATAAGCAGGAGCAGCGCCAGAAGCGGCACCATGTTCGCAAGCAGCAGGATCGTCACGAGCTGCGGCGAGAACCCCTCGGCCGGGGCGCGCTGCCCGGTCAGGACTGCGTAGGACGCCAGGCCGATGATGAGCGCGATGGCGGCGAAGCCGATCTCGAGGCCCGGAAAACGATCCGGACTGGCAGCCCAGCGGCCAAAACGCCTGCGCGCCAGTCGCCAGCCAAGAGCGACACGGTTGCGCGGGAATGTCAGCCTGTCTGCCATGCCGATGCATGGCTAGCAAAATTCCGTGGCAAAAGGAACACAGTATGGCACCAAAGCGTGGCGAACGGGCGACTCCCCATCGCCGCTCAGGCGCGAGCGCGTCCCGTATCCGCCTCCACGCCCCGGTCCGTCAGTTTCTTGCGCAAGGTGTTGCGGTTGAGCCCCAGAAGCTTCGCCGCCTTCAGCTGGTTTCCCCGGGTCAGAATGATGGCTGCCTCAAGCAAGGGTCGCTCGAATTCTTCCAGCAGCCTGTCATAAAGACCGTCATCGGGCATGGTGTCCACCTGGATCAGGTGGCGCTGCATCCATTGGCCAACAAGCGCCTCAAAACTGCCCGCAAGCATGTCGCCGTGCGCTGCAGGCCCCGTGCCGTCCGCAGGCAGGCTGCCCTGCCCACCAGCATCGTCCACGCGCGCAATCCACAGTTCGGCGACTGCGGCGCTCACCACCTCGTCACGCGCAAGGGCCGCAAGGCGGCGCATGGCATTTTCGAGCTCGCGGACATTGCCGGGCCAGGGCTGCTCCTTGAGCCAGGCGATGGCGCCAGGATCCAGGCTCTTGCGCGGCAGGCCTTCGGCTGCGGCCCGCTCCAGAAAATGGCGCGCAAGTTCGGGTATGTCCTCCCGCCGCGCCCGCAGCGGCGGAAGCCTGACAGGAACGACGTTCAGGCGGTAATAAAGGTCTTCGCGAAACTGGCCCGCATCGATCAGTCGTCGCAGATCCTTGTGTGTGGCGGCAACGATGCGAACATCGGCCTTCTGCGATCGGGTTCCACCGACGGTCGTGAACTCCCCCGACTGCAGCACACGCAGAAGGCGGGTTTGCGCATCCATGGGCATGTCGCCGATTTCATCAAGGAACAGGGTTCCGCCCTGCGCCTGCTCGAACCGGCCGGTGGACCGGGTGGCGGCGCCCGTAAACGCGCCGCGTTCATGGCCGAACAGCTCGCTTTCAATGAGTTCGCGCGGAATGGCGGCCATGTTGATGGCAACGAACGGGCCGGAACGGCGAGGCCCCAGGTCATGCAGCGCACGGGCTACCAGTTCCTTGCCGGTGCCGCTTTCTCCCAACACCATGACTGTCAGGTCCGTCGGCACGACTCGGGCAATCGTCCGGTAGACATCCTGCATCGCAGATGATCGGCCGATCATCGGCAGGGCCTCGCCCTGCCCCGGCGCCTCGGGCGCGGGCGCATCCACCCTAAGACCTTCAATCGCACTCTGAACTGTCTTCGTCAGTTCATTGAGATCGAACGGCTTTGGAAGATAATCAAAGGCGCCCTTCTCGGTCGCGCGAACGGCCGTCGAAAGCGTGTTCTGGGCGCTCATCACGATCACGGGCAGGCCGGGGCGGCGCGCCGTGATGGCCGGGATGAGATCGAGCCCGTTGGCATCGGGGAGAAGAACATCGGTGATGAGCACATCGCCGATCCCCTCTTCGATAAGCTTCCAGAGACCGGCCGCGCTGTCCGTGGCGCGAACGAGGTGGCCCGCACGCATAAGCGCCTGACGAACAACGGTGCGGATGCCCGCGTCATCATCGACAACAAGAATTGTTGCCGGAATCGCTGCCGGACCGCTCATCATTCCTCCGCTGCAAGTGGCAGCAGCACGCGCATGATCGTGCGCCCATCCTGCCGGTCATATTCAACAACGCCACCATGATCGCCAATGATCTTCGCAACCAGTGCAAGCCCCAGCCCGGTGCCGCCCTCGCGCGCGCTGACAAAGGGGTCGAACAGATGGTCCACAATCCCCGGCGGTGCGCCAGGGCCTTCATCGATCACGCACACTTCAAGCGGAAGCGAAACACGGGCACCGCTGCCGGAAGAACGGACGCGAAGACCATGCCTGAATGCAGTCGTTAACGTTATTACTCCATTGTTTTTAGAAGCTTCAGACGCATTCTTCACAAGATTCAGAAAGGCCTGGACCAATGCATCACGGTCGCAGGATATCGGCGGAAGGGAAGGATCGTAGCGCTCACGGAACTGCACACCCTTTGCGAAACCAGTTTCTGAAATCTTTTTCACATGACCAAGAATTGAATGTATATTTTCACGGTAAAACATGCGTGGGCGCGTGTCCGTGAAGCCTTCCATACGGTCGATCAGCGCCCGGATGCGGTCAACCTCCGACACGATGAGGCTCGTCAGCTCACGGCCCTCATCATCCGTGGAATCGGCGAGCAACTGCGCCGCTCCGCGTATGCCGGAAAGCGGGTTCTTGATTTCATGCGCCAGCATTGCGGCCACACCGACAGCCGAACGCGCCGCCCCCTGCTGCCCGACCTGGCGATCGACGATCGATGTCACAGCGCGCGGCTGGAAGCTGATTGCAAGCCAGCCCTCTCTGTCGGGAAGACGTCCGACGAGTATGTCGGCGCGAACGCGCCGCCCGCCCACAAACTCGATCATCAGATCATAGGCCGCAATGTCCGTACGACTCTCGACCGCATCCTGGACGAGGGCGCGCACCGGGCTGTCCTCGGGAAACAGAAGCTCCCAGCCCTTATCGCTGAGCTGGGCCTGACTGATATTGAGAAAGGTTTCCGCAGCACTGTTCGCGAGCGCAACACTGCCATCAGGGGCAAGGAGCAGCATCGGCGCCGGCAAGGCGTTCCAGACGTCGGCGGGATGCGGCAGGCCTGCTTCCCGGGGCGCACTCCCGGATGCACTGCCAATAGCAGCCCCTTTCGTCATGCAGCCGCCGGAAGAATGCCAGCTTCCCGATCGATATGCTGATCCTCATGCCGATCCTCGATCCGGTCGATCTGGGCATCGTAGAAATCCCGGACCATGCGCACGACCTGCCCGGCATCGGCAATCTGGTTAACCTTATTCCGGAATTCAGCAGAGCCGCGCAAGCCCTTGGTATACCACCCAAGATGCTTCCGCGCGATTCCAACGCCTGACTGGCCGCCATAAAGGTCGAGCATGTCCTCATAATGGGCAAGCACGATGTCACGCTGGCTCGGCAGATCGGGTGCGGAAACGGCGCCCCCGCCAGCCAGATCCGCCATCACCTGCGCAAGGAGCCATGGCTTGCCATAGGCGCCGCGCCCGACCATCACACCATCAGCACCTGACTGCCGAAGGGCCTCACGGGCATCTTCCGGGCTGCAGATGTCACCATTGACGATGACCGGCAGGGACACGGCCGCCTTGACCTTCGATACGAAAGACCAGTCCGCAGTGCCTGAATAGAGCTGGTTCCGGGTGCGCCCGTGAACCGTGATCATCCTGACACCAAGGTCTTCGGCGATACGCGCAAGCTCAGGCGCGTTGAGACTGAAATGGCACCAGCCCATGCGCATTTTCAGCGTAACAGGAACGGAAACAGCTTTCACTGTTTCCTCAATAATCTGAGACGCCAACTTCAAATCCCGCATGAGATGCGAGCCGGCGTGTCCGTTAACCACTTTCTTGACCGGGCAGCCCATGTTGATGTCGATGATGGCAGCGCCCCGCTGCTCGTTGAGGCGCGCGGCTTCCGCCATCACGCGCGGTTCGCACCCGGCAAGCTGCATAGAGACAGGCTCTTCGCAAGGATCCCATTCGGCCTTCTGGAGGGATTGCCGTGTTTCCCGGACCATGGCTTCGGACGCAATCATTTCCGTCACCGTCAGTCCACAGCCGAAATGCTTGACCAGCTTTCGAAACGGCCTGTCCGTCACGCCCGTCATGGGCGCCAGGATGACCGGAGAATCGATGCGGACAGGCCCGATCTGGATCGGCCTGATCCGGGCCGGGTCAGAATGCGAACCAGGCTGAGTAGAAGTATGTTGCATCACTGGATTGCCCAAAAAAGAGGCACGGACATAGGCGATCCGCCCCTTTTCGGCAAGGGCAAGAGCGACTATGGGCACCGCCATGACTGCGCCCAACACTGCCCGCACGAAAGCGGACACTGGCACTGCAGCCGCATGCACTGCAGCCATTGTCGTCGCGGCTGGCAAGGGTGTTCGCGCGGGCGGCGGGCTGCCGAAGCAGTATCGTATGCTTGCGGGCAAGCCGGTACTGCGTCACGCCGTGGAGGCAATGTGCGGGCATCCCGGCATCGGCCCGGTGCTGGTCGTGGTTGCCGAAGGCGAGGAAGAGCACGCAAACGCGATACTGCAGGGCCTCGATGTCGCCATCTGCATTGGCGGCGACACCCGCCAGCAATCGGTGCTGCGCGGCCTGGAGCAACTGGAAAGGCTGGAAGCGGACGGGCCTGTGCCAGCCAATGTCCTTGTCCATGATGCTGCAAGGCCGCTCGTGCCTGCCGACATGATCGACCGTGTCATCGCGGCCCTGTCCGATGCCCCCGGCGCCTGCCCCGCCCTGCCGGTGGTGGACAGCCTGCGCCGCGGCGACCTTGTCATCGAGCAGGAGGTCGCGCGCGATGGCCTGTGGCGGGTGCAGACACCCCAGGGCTTTCATTTCAGACCCCTGATCACGGCGCACAGGGCTGCCTCAGAAGGCGCGACGGATGACGCCGAAATCCTGCGGCGCGCCGGCCATGCGGTACGGATTGTGGAAGGGGACGAGCGCGCCATGAAACTGACCCTGCCAGGTGACTTCGACAGTGCCGGCCGCTTCCTTGACTGGGACATGGTGACGGGCACAGGCTATGATGTGCACTGTTTTGGGCCGGGCGATCATGTCTGGTTGTGCGGCGTGCAAATCCCGCACGATCAAGGGCTTATCGGTCACAGCGATGCCGACGTGGCGTTGCACGCCCTGACGGACGCGATATTGGGCGCACTTGGCGCCGGCGACATCGGCGCACATTTCCCGCCCTCGGATCCGCAATGGAAGGGAGCGCGTTCTGGCCAGTTTCTCGCGCATGCCGCCGGGCTCGTTTCAGCCGCTGGCGGGCGGATCATTCACTGCGACATCACACTCATCTGCGAAGCGCCCAGGATCGGCCCGCACCGGCCAGCCATGCTTGCCGAGCTGGAACGACTGCTAGAGGCGCATCAGCCAAGGCTCAGTGTCAAGGCCACCACGACCGAGCGCCTGGGTTTCACGGGGCGGAAGGAAGGAATGGCCGCACAGGCATGTGCGACGCTGAGGCTTCCTGCCCTGCCGCCGCCAACGCCGGTGCGCCCGTACAGGGGCGACGGAACCAGCGCGTGAACCAGACGATGAAAGGGAGCGGGCCAATGGGCTTCGACACCGAACTGACGGAACTCGCGCAACGCGTGGTCGCGGAAAACCGCGCCGCCGGACGTCGCATAACGACGGCCGAAAGCTGCACCGGCGGCCTTGTCTCGGCGGCGCTGACCGAAATAGCCGGCGCGTCCGATGTGATGGACCGCGCCTTTGTCGTTTATTCCAACGAAGCCAAAATAGAGATGCTGGGGGTTTCGGAAGACATACTGGCGACACTGGGCGCCGTATCCGAAGCAACTGCCTGGGCAATGGCGGAGGGCGCGCTTGCGCGCAGCGACGCCGATGTGTCCGTGGCCATATCCGGCGTTGCAGGCCCCTCCGGAGGGTCTGACAAAAAACCCGTTGGAACAGTGGTTTTTGCGCGCGCTCTCAAAGAAAGTGGAAAGGAACCAGTCGTCGCCGACACGCATCATTTCGGCGATCTTGGCCGTTCCGAAATCCGCCGGCAAGCAGCCCTTGTCGCCCTGAGACTCCTTCTTCCCTGAGCCATGGGCTCACATTTGCATTAACTATTTTACAAAACTCGCAAATGACTGAAAAACCTACAAATTAACTTTTTGATTGCACAATTATCGACAATTCTTATCTTTATTATAAATCACTCTAAATCAATAATTTGTCACAGTTTATTCAATAATTAATGAGCTCAAGGCGGAGCAGGGATGCCCTTGGCATGCGTGCGTTCAGCCTTCTGCAACTGCGTCGCGCGCACCATATAGCCTGATCGCCCGGGCCTCGAAACTGGCGACCATCCTCTTGAAGGCTTCATGGAAGAATGCGCCCGCAAGCTTCTCAAAAAGCTTGGATCTGAATTCGAAATCCACGGAAAATTCAACCCGCGTCCCGCCACTCTCATGCGGGAAGAAATGCCAGTCGTTGCGCAGATGCTTCAGCGGGCCGGAAACATAATCCACGTCGATGTGCGACGGACGCGATAGCCCGACCCTGCTCGTAAAGGTCTCACGCAAGCTTTTGAATCCGACGGACATGTCGGCAATCATAAGGTCCGCCCTGCTCTCGCGCACACGCACGGCCGCAACCCAGGGCAGAAATTCCGGGTATCGGCGGACATCGGCAACCAGATCGAACATCTCTTCCGGCGTCCAGGGCAGGACGCGGGTTTCGCTATGACGCGGCAAGACCCTCGCCCTTCCCCTCCTGCGAGCGGCCATGCTGTGCGTCACGTGCGGCTTTCAGCTTCGCGAAATCCGCGCCGGCATGATAGCTCGATCGTGTGAGCGGGCTTGAAGCAACCAGCAGGAATCCCTTGGCCCGCCCGATCGCGGCATAGCTCTGGAAGGTCGCCGGCTCCACGAACTCCACAAGCTTCGCATGGCGCGGCGTCGGCTGAAGATACTGGCCGATCGTCAGGAAATCGACATCGGCGGAGCGCATGTCGTCCATCACCTGGTGCCTTTCGTGCCTCGTCTCGCCCAGCCCCACCATCAGGCCGGACTTGGTGAAAATCGTGGGATCGAGCTGCTTCACACGATCGAGAAGGCGCAGCGAATGATAGTAGCGCGCGCCGGGCCGGATCGTCGGGTAGAGCCTCGGCACAGTCTCGAGATTGTGGTTGTAGACATCGGGCCGCGCATCGACGATGCGAGCAACGGCCTCATGCGCCTTGTTGCGGAAATCGGGTGTCAGAATCTCGATGGTGGTGCGCGGCGTGCGCTTGCGCAATTCGCCGATCACCTTCACGAACTGGCCGGCACCGCCATCGGGCAGGTCGTCGCGATCGACGGAGGTGATCACGATATGCTCCAGCCCCAGCTCGGCCGCTGCTTCGGCGACATGGGCTGGCTCCAGCGGATCCACGGCATTGGGCATGCCGGTCTTCACATTGCAGAAGGCACAGGCGCGCGTGCAGGTGTCGCCAAGGATCATCACCGTGGCATGCTTCTGCTGCCAGCACTCGCCAATGTTCGGGCAGGCCGCTTCCTCGCACACGGTGTTCAGCTTAAGCCGCCGCATCAGCTTGCGCGTTTCGGCATAGGCTGGCGAAGTCGGCGCACGCACGCGCAGCCACTCGGGCTTGCGGGCGCGCATCGCGCCCGCACTGTCGCCCACGGCGGGTGCAGCGGGGCGGTCTGAGGCGTTTCCGGTCATGGTGCCCGGCATAGACAAGTCCCTGCCGCCGGGCAATGCGCCCCGACGAGGCGACCAGCCGCGAAACGTCGCGGCTGGCCACTCCCTTGCTGTCAGATTCCGTGGAAGCTGGCAAAAGCCTCCAGCGGCTGCCGACGGGAGCGGAACTGGTTCGCCTTGTCGTCCGGGTCCGCATAGCCGATGGCCATGCCGGTGAAGAGCATGCGCTCGGCCGGAATATCGAGGAACTTCCCGATCGTCTCGGGGTAGATCGCCCAGCATTCCTGCGCACAGCTGTCCAGGCCTTCCTCGCGCAGCAGCAGCATCAGGGTCTGCAGATACATGCCAAGATCGGACCATTGCGGCGGGCCCATGGTGCGCGCCACCGTGCAGAACAGGGCGACAGGCGCCCCGAAGAACTGGAAGTTGCGCGCAAACCACATCCGGCGGGCCATCTTGTCCTCGCGCGGAATGCCGAGCGACCCGTAGAGATCCTCGCCAACCTGGAAGCGGTTGCTGGTGTAGGGCTCGTTCAGCACCTTTGGGTAGATGTCATATTCCGTCGGCTCGCCGGCAGGCTGCTCGGCGACGCGCTTTGCCATGATGGCCTTGAGCGCATCGAGCCGCTCACCGCCGACGACATCGATGTGCCAGGGCTGGATGTTGCCGCCCGATGGCGAGCGGGCGGCCATTTCGACGACACGGCGAATCACCGCCCCGTCGACAGGCTTGGGAAGAAACCCGCGAACGGAACGGCGGCTGTCTACGGCTTCACTGACATTCATCTCTTGTCCATGCCTCTTATACTGAAGGTGGAAGGGCGATCTTGCGGCCCGATGCCGACGTGGTTGTTCGTGGCCTTCCGATTGCCTAAGGAAAGCCCATGCTGTCCAGCCTCCCCAATCTGCTGACGCTCAGTCGCATACTGGCCGTCCCGCTGTTCGTGGTGCTGATGTGGAATGCGGGCTGGGTGGGCTACACCCTTGCCTTCATCCTCTACTGCATCGCCGGCCTGACCGATTACCTCGATGGTTATCTCGCGCGGGCCAAGGGCACCGTGTCCAGGCTGGGCGTCTTCCTCGATCCGGTGGCGGACAAGATCATGGTCGCCGCGGTCATCGTGATGCTGATCCACAATGACCTCATCGCCGGCTGGCATGTCATTCCGGCGCTCGTCATCATCCTCAGGGAAATCACGGTGTCGGGCCTGCGCGAATTCCTCGCAACCGCCCGCATCTCGCTTCCCGTATCGCAGCTCGCCAAATGGAAGACGACCTTCCAGATGGTGTCCCTTGGCGCCCTCATCCTGGCGCCGGCCAGCAGCCACTGGTGGCCGGCCCTGCCCTCGCTTCCGGTCGGCATCGTCGCGCTCTGGGCCGCCGGCCTGCTCACGCTGGTGACCGGCTGGGATTATCTGCGCGTCGGGCTTCGCCACATGACGGATGAAAGTGCAGGCGAGCAGCAGTGACGGTCCGGCTTCTCTACTTCGCGTGGGTGCGCGAGCAGATCGGCAAGGCCAGCGAAGAGCTGACGCTTGAAGCACCGGCAACCCTTGCCGCGCTGATGGATCGCCTCGCCACCCTTGGCGAAGGTCACGCGCTTGCGCTTTCACAGCGCGACAAGCTGCGCGCGGCCATCAACAAGGATTTCGCGACACCCGACAGTCTCGTGCAGCCGGGCGATGAAGTGGCCATCTTCCCGCCCGTCACAGGCGGATGAAATCATGTTTACTATCAAGGTTCAGGAAGAAGACTTTGATATTAAATCGGAACATGGCGCCATTTCCACCCTTGGACCGCATGTTGGCGCTGTAGTCAGCTTCGTGGGTCAGGTGCGGGATGAGCCGCTGGAACTCGAACATTATCCTGGCATGGCTGAAAAGCAGATGGAAAGCATTCTTCAGACAGCGCGTGAACGCTGGCCGCTGATTGGTGCGTGCGTCATACACCGTCATGGCAGTCTGAGTGTCGGTGACCAGATCGTTCTGGTGATTACTGCCAGCGAGCACAGGGTCGCCGCCTTCGAGGCCGCCAGCTTCCTGATGGACTGGCTCAAGACCAGCGCACCCTTCTGGAAGCGCACGCAAACCGGCTGGGTGGAAGCCAGGGACAGCGACGACAGGGCCGCAGAACGCTGGAACAGTGATCTATAAAATATTGAAGAATATTGTTAATTATAATAGTTAACAAATAATCGACAGTCGCCCGACAAGGGTCCGCCCGTCGCCATTGCTGCCAGCTGCTAACTATTCATTCTGTTTGCAGAATCAGTGTCTTGGCGGACGTTCATAAAAAAAGGGGCGAGGCATTCCTGCCCCACCCCTCAAGCATCACTTTCGGTCTGCCGGTCAGATGGTCTGGCCGTCAGACGGTCAGGATCACCTTGCCCTTGGCCTTGCGGTCCATCAGCATGCGGATTGCCTCTGCCCCGCGCTCCAGCGGCAGATGGGCCGACACATGCGGTTTCAGCTTGCCTTCGGCATACCAGCGCATCACTTCCTGCATGTTCTCGGCATGAAGCTTCGGCTCCTGCGCCGTGAAGGCGCCCCAGAACACGCCAACGATCGAAGCGCCCTTGATGAGCGGCAGGTTGAGCGGCAGCTTCGGGATCTCTCCGGCAGCAAAGCCGATGACGAGATAGCGGCCATTCCAGGCGATCGAGCGGAAGGCCGGCTCAGCATAGCGGTCCCCCACCGGATCATAGACGACATCGACGCCCTTGCCGTCGGTCAGTTCCTTGACGCGCTGCTTCAGGTCTTCCCTGTCGTAGTTGATCGTGGCGTCGGCGCCGTAGCTGCGGCAGAGTTCCAGCTTGTCTTCCGACGACGCCGCAGCGATCACGCGCGCGCCCATCACCTTGCCAAGCTCGACCGCCGTGAGGCCTACACCGCCTGCTGCCCCCAGCACGAGCATGGTTTCGCCCGGCTTCAGCTGCGCGCGCTGCTTCAGGGCATGGTGCGAGGTGCCATAGGTCATGGTGAAGCCAGCCGCCACGTCGAACGGCATGTCCCCCACCATGGGGAGCACGCGGGCCTCGTTCGCGAGGAAATATTCCTGGAAGGCGCCGTTGCCGATCATGGCAATGACCTTGTCACCGGGCTTGTAGCGGGTCACGCCTTCGCCAACTGCATCGACGATGCCGGCTGCCTCGCCGCCCGGGGAAAAGGGCAGCGGCGGCTTGAACTGATACAGGTTCTGGATGATCAGAACGTCCGGGAAATTGACTCCGGCCGCCTTCATGGCGATCCGAACTTCGCCAGGGCCGGGTTCGGGAATGGGCAGATCCTTCACCACCAGTTTCTCTGGTGGCCCGTGCTCCACACAAACAAGCGCTTTCATGTCAGTCTCCCTCGGTGCATCTGGGGTGTAGCAGGAACAGCAAAGGGGAGGAACCATGGCAGGGGAACGCACAAAAATCGCAGTATTCGGGGCGGGCCTCATCGGCATCTACCTTGGCGGGCTGCTGGCGCGCAGCGCAGACGTCACCCTGATCGGCCGTGAAGCGATGCTCGCCCCTCTCGCGGATGGCCTTCGCGTGACCGATGCGGAAGGAATGGACGTCAGCGTTCCGGCATCCGCGCTCACATGCACGCCCAGCCCCGAAGGGCTTGCCGGCGCAGATCTCGTCCTCGTGACGGTGAAAAGCATGGCGACGCCAGAGGCCGCAGCCGCCATAGCGCGCCATGCGCCGGCGGATGCGCTCATCATCTCGCTGCAGAATGGCGTTTCCAATGCGGATGTCCTGCGGAGCGCCCTGCCCGCGCACCGCGTGCTGGCCGGCATGGTGCCCTTCAATGTCGCCCAGCGCGGGCCTGCCCATTTTCATCGCGGCACGGGCGGCGGGCTGGTGGTGGAGGATTCAGCCGTCCTTGCCCCCTTCGAGCCGCTTTTCGAAGCCGCCGGGGTTTCGATTGCAAAAAGTTCAGATATTGTTTCAATTCAATGGGGCAAATTACTGGTTAACTTGAACAATGCAATTAACGCACTTTCCGGTATCAGCCTCGCCAACGAACTTCGCCAGCGCGATTACCGTCGTGTCTGGGCCATGCAGATGGAAGAAGGGCTTAAGCTTTTGTAGGCCGCCGGGATCGAACCCGCCGACGCAATCGCCAT
>CAYMZC010000069.1:0-8542 GCA_964394815.1 uncultured Sandaracinobacter sp.
CGCGAAGGCTTCCTCTGGGCTTGCCATCTGGATCAGGCAAAGCTCTGGATAATATGTGTTTTCCCGCATGAACTCGGTGTCGATGCAGAGATGCGGGTGGGCCTTCATGCGCTTGCACAGGCGCGCGAGGCTGTCGGTGTCGGTCACGAGCGGATGAATCTGCATGAGGCCCGTTAGCGGCTTCGGCGGCGCTTGACAAAAGGGCTGCAACCAGCCTTCTCCCCCGGCCATGACCCATGCCTATCGCACCCACCACTGCGCCCAGCTGACCGTTTCCGATGTCGGTGCCACCGTCCGCCTTTCCGGCTGGATCCACCGCAAGCGTGACCATGGCGGCGTTCTATTCATCGACCTGCGCGACCATCACGGCCTGACCCAGCTGGTTGTCGCGTCCGGTTCGCCGCACCTGCCTTTGCTGGATGGCTTGCGGCTGGAATCGGTGATCATGGTGGATGGCGAAGTCGTTGCGCGCGAAGCCGGAACCGTGAACCCCAATCTCGCCACCGGCGCGATCGAGGTGCGCGTGCGCGGCGTGAGCGTGCTTTCGGAAGCCGCCGAACTGCCGCTGCCGGTTGCAGCCGATACCGACTACCCCGAGGATATCCGCCTGCGCTACCGCTTCCTCGACCTTCGGCGCGAGCGCATCCACCGCAACATCATGCTGCGCTCGAAGGTGATCGCATCGCTGCGGCAGCGCATGCAGGACCAGGGCTTCACCGAATTCCAGACCCCGATCCTCACTGCTTCCAGCCCCGAGGGCGCACGCGATTTCCTCGTGCCGTCGCGCCTGCATCCGGGCAAATTCTATGCGCTGCCGCAGGCGCCGCAGATGTTCAAGCAGCTGCTGATGGTGGCCGGCTTCGACCGCTATTTCCAGATCGCTCCCTGCTTCCGCGACGAGGATGCCCGCGCCGACCGGTCGCCGGGCGAATTCTACCAGCTCGATTTCGAGATGAGCTTCGTCACGCAGGAGGATGTGTTCGCTGCCATCGAGCCGGTGCTGGCCGGGCTGTTCCAGGAATTTTCGGGCTGGAACCGCGAAACGCCGTGGACGGTGACCGCAGCGCCATTCCCCCGCATCCCCTATGCCGAGTCGATGCTGAAATATGGCTCCGACAAGCCGGACCTCAGGAACCCGCTCGTCATCCATGACGTGACGGAGCATTTCCGTGGCGGCGGCTTCGGCGTCTTCGCCCGCATGATCGAGCAGGGCAGCGTTGTCCGTGCAATTCCGGCCCCGGGCGCCGGCCTCAGGCCCCGCAGCTTCTTCGATGGGATGAACGAATGGGCGCGCTCAGAAGGCTGGGCCGGTCTTGGCTATGTCAACTTCAAGGGCGGCGAGGCCGGTGGCCCCATCGCGCGCAACCTGGAAGCCGAGCGCGTGGCCGCGATCGTTGCCCAGATGGGCCTCGGGGCCGATGATGGCGTGTTCTTCGCGACCGACAAGCCGCTGCGGGCGGCGAAGCTTGCCGGCCAGGCGCGCACGCGGGTCGGCGAACAGCTCGGCCTGATAGAGGAGGGCACCTATCGCTTCTGCTGGATCGTCGATTTCCCGATGTATGAAGCCGACGAGGAAACCGGCAAGATCGACTTCTCGCACAACCCCTTCTCCATGCCGCAGGGAGAAATGGAAGCGCTGGAGACGAAGGATCCGCTCGACATCCTTGCCTATCAGTATGACATCGTGTGCAACGGGGTGGAGCTGTCCTCGGGGGCGATCAGGAACCATCGCCCCGACATCATGTACAAGGCCTTCGAAATCGCCGGCTATACGCAAAGCCAGGTGGATACGAACTTCCCCGGCATGATCAACGCCTTCAAATATGGCGCACCGCCCCATGGCGGTTCGGCGCCGGGCGTGGACCGGATCGTGATGCTTCTGGCAGACGAGCCCAACATCCGCGAAGTGACGCTCTTCCCGCTGAACCAGAAGGCGGAAGACCTGATGATGAACGCGCCCTCGGCCGTGACGGAAAAGCAGTTGCGCGAACTGCATATCCGCCCGGCCATGCCGCCCAAGGCCTGAGGCTCACTGCCTGCGGATGAACGGCGCTGCCCGCGTGCAGCGCCGGCACGCTTCATCCTTTGGCCATATTCACCCCCCGGCTCCCATTCATCCCCTGCAAGGCCCGGTATGTCCTGATTTCATGCCGCCGCCTTCTTGTGCATTGCGGCAGAATCGCATAAAATCATGATTAACAACAATTAACCATTTGTTTCCGGATGGGTCGCAAAAAGTCGGGGAAATCTGCGTGAGCAGCTTTCCTCCTTTCTTTTCCGGATCTTTCAATGCCCTCGAAGGAAAATCGAAGGCAAATCGAAAGCCAGGAGACCGAACATGACCATCAGGATGACAGCCTTTCTCGCTCCCTTGGCCCTTGTCGCAGCCGTACCGGCCCATGCCGTGACGGTTGTTCCTGACAATGGTGCTGCGGATTTCACGCTTCCCGCCCCTGCGTTCAGCAACATGCCCGCTGCAATCGAACCGACCGCAGCCGTGCCCGAGCCTGCAACCTGGGCGATGCTGATCGCCGGTTTCGGCGCTGTGGGCCTTGTGGCCCGTCGACGCCGGAAAAAGGACGCGATCAACGCCTGAATCCCGCCCGGGTGCGCCGCCCTGTGTGTGACGGCCTATCCGGTCTGTCAGGCCGCAATCATGAAAAAGGGAGCCATAACGGCTCCCTTTTTTTGTCGGGATAGCTCAGTGCCCGCAAAGCGGGCAGGGCCTTCTTCCTCAGTATTTCACCGAGCAGCCGTAAGGCCGGCTCGTCGTGGTGGCGACGGGCTTTCCGGCCTTGATGTCGGCAAGCGCGAGCTTCACAAAATTCTGCGCCTTGCCGATATCGGCCGGATCGGCCGAGGGGATGTTGTCGATACCGCCAGCATAGACAAGCGTCCCCTTCGGATCGATCACGAACATGTGCGGGGTGGTTTTCGCACCATAGGCGCGCCCGATATCGCCGCTGGCATCGAGCAGATAGGCCGTGGAATTGAAGCCCTGCCGCGTCATGATGGCATTGGCCTGCTGGCCGTTCACATGGCCCTGCTTGCCAGTCGCGCCGGAATTGATCGTCAGCCACACGACGCCATCCGCCCTGGCGGCGGACTGGGTGCGCTGCATGTCGCCGGCGGTATAGAATTTCTGCACGAAGGGGCATTCGGCATTGGTCCATTCCAGCACCACAGTCTTGCCGCGATAGGCCGACAGGCTGTGGCTCTTGCCGTTGCTGTCGGTCGCGGTGAAGGCGGGGGCCGGCTGGCCAACCACGGCGGCTGCCACGGCGGGGGCGGAAATGGCGATGGCGGTGGCTGCGATCAGGATCTTCATCATGGTCTCTCCCTAGCCAATGCTGGATGAACCCTCGCTTGCGAGCGCGGTCAGCATGTTGACGGTCAGTAATTGCGGCAATTCCTGCACTTCCCCGTCGGCGCCATAGAACAGGTAAAGCGGAATGCCGGCGCGGCCCTGCTGTTCGAGGAAGCTGGCGATTGCCGGGTCCGGGCGGGTCCAGTCGCCTACCATTACCTTGATGCCGGCCTGCCCGAAGGCGTGGGCCACATCCGGAGACGCGAGCGCACCGCGCTCGTTCACCTTGCAGGTCAGGCACCAGTCAGCGGTGAAATAGAGGAAGGTGGGCGTGCGCGCGGCCCGCGCGCCGGCCAGTGCTTCGGCCGTATAGGCCGTGGCGTTCAGGCCGGCAGGGGCCGCACCGGTGCCGTCTGCAACAGCGGCCGATGCCGGAAGCTGCGCGAGGCCGAACGGTGCCGCAACCGCTACCAGAAGCGCCAGAAAAGCCGGCACGGTGCCACCTGCCATGCGCTGCTGCCTGAGGCCCAGAACCCAGAGGCCAAGGGCCATCAGCAGCGCGGTCACCAGCCCGAGCATCAGCCCGTTCACACCCGCCTGGCGGCCGAGCACCCAGGCAAGGGCCAGAGCCGTGAGCAGCATGGGAACGGCAAGGATGCGGCGGAAGCTGAGCATCCACGCACCGGGCTTTGGAAGCCGGCGTCGCAGGGCCGGCACGAAGCCGATGGCGAGGAAGGGCAGGGCAAGGCCGAAGCCCAGCCCGGCAAAGACGGCAAGGCCGGCAGCAGGCGGAAGGATCAGCGCCGCCCCCAGGGCGCCTGCCATGAATGGCCCGGTGCAGGGTGTGGCGACAAAGGCCGCGAGTGCCCCGGTGAAGAATGCTCCTCTGGAGCCGGGCGCCTGTGCCAGCCTTGCGCCAGCGTTGGCGCTGCCCAGCTGCATTTCGAAAAGGCCGGCGAAGTTCAGCCCGATGGCAAAGGTGAGCAGCATGAGGAGAAGGATGACGCGGGGATCCTGCAGCTGGAAGGCCCAGCCAGCCCCCGCACCCGCCCGGGCGATGAGGATGGCGGCAAGCCCGAGCAGGGTGCAGACCAGCACCACGCCCGCCGTATAGGCGAGGCCTTCCTTGCGCGCATGGGCCGGGGATTCGCCGGCCTTGGCAAGGCTCAGCGCCTTCAGGCTGAGAATGGGGAAGACGCAGGGCATCAGGTTGAGCAGCAGGCCCCCCAGGATCGCCAGCCCCAGCGCGGGCAGGAAGGCAGCCGTGGAGCGCGATGCCGCTTGCAGCGGTTCGCCGGTCGCAACCGCCCCCGGGTCTGCGGCAAGCGTAAGTCCCATCACAGTGTCGCCGCGCTCGACGCGGAGAAGGCCTTCCACGCGTGTCGGCGTGGCGCCTGCGACGGCACCGGCCTCGATGATCAGGGCGCTTGCCGTGCGGGTCACGGTTTGCGGGCTGGCAAGGACGAAACTGTCATCGCCGGCGGCGAAGAAATGTGCGGCCGTCAGCTTGTCGGTCGCGGCCATGGGCACGGACAGGCGGATTCGGTCGCCATCGCGGGCGAAGCTGGCAGGTTCCAGCAACTGGCGGGGCAGGGCTGCACGCGCATCCGCGAAAAGGCTTTCGTGCGCAGGGTCTTTCCTGCCCGTGCCGATGGGCAGGTCGAGCGCGAGGCTTGCGGTTTCGGGGACGCAGATCTTGTCGTCGCAGATCAGCCAGTCGACCTTCACGCGGATCGGCAGCGTGCCGCTGAGGGTTTCAGGGGTCTCCACCTCGGCCAGCAGCACATTCCGGCTGCCATAGACATGGTTCATGATGCCGGCGACGATGAAGGTTTCCGGCACCGGATAGCGCAAGGCGCTGACGCTCACGCCGGCCGGCACGTCCCACCGGGCGATGGTGGGCATGCCACTGTCGCCGGGATGCTCCCAATAGCTGTGCCAGCCAGGATCGGGTGTCATCACCAGGCCAATGGTGAAACGCTTGCCGGGGGCAGGGTCTGCGACTTCCGAAACCAGTTCGACGCGGGTGTGCTCCTGCCGGGACACGGATTGCGCCGCCGCCGGGCCTGAAGCCCAGCCCAGCAGCAGCGCCATGAGCAGGAGGATCTGTTTCACCATTGCGAGGTCACATAGGGCCAGCCGCGGGAGAGGCCAAGGGCAAGACTGCCGCAGCCTTGCCCGTTCCCGCTGTCTGCGCAGCAATGCCGGGCATCATGGGCGTCTTCAGTCATCCAGTTCGGTGCGGATGATCTTCAGGTCAGAGGGGCGCAGCTTGAGGTCATATTTGCTGCCATTGGGCAGAAGGGCATTGTCCACTTCCCAGCGGCCGTCATCCAGTTCGATGTCTTCCCAGCTTGTGTAGCCGGCCGCGCGCAGCACCTTTTCGATGGCCGTCCGTTCCTCGGGGGTGGGTTGGCGATCGTCCTTGGCGTGCGCGGCAGTTGCAAACGATAGAAGAAGGGCTGGAAGGAGCATAAGGGCTTTCATGCAGCTATCCTGTTTGCAGTGAAATCGGAATGCTTCGATCATGAAGCGGCGTGGTTAATCGCTGGTGAACAGGTGACGGTATCTGCCAGCCGGAATGATGCCAAGGGACACACGCAAAAAAAAAGAGGCCGGAAGACCGGCCTCTTTTCTGTTCGTTTCTGCAGTTCCAGCTTAACGCTTCGAGAACTGGAAGGAGCGGCGGGCCTTGGCCTTGCCGTATTTCTTCCGTTCCACCGCCCGGCTGTCGCGGGTGAGGAAGCCGGCACGCTTCACCACGGTGCGCAGGGTCGGTTCAAAGCGGGTCAGCGCCTGGGCGATGCCATGTTTCACTGCGCCGGCCTGGCCGGAAAGGCCACCACCGGTGACGGTTGCGATCACGTCATACTGATCGCGGCGTTCGGCAACGTCGAACGGCTGGTTGATGACGAGACGCAGGGTCGGGCGGGCGAAATAGACCGTCTGGTCGCGGCCGTTGACCACGATCTTGCCCGAGCCGGGCTTGATCCACACGCGGGCCACGGCATCCTTCCGGCGGCCGGTAGCATAGGCGCGGCCGAACTTGTCGAGGATCTGCGGGCGCAGGGCGACGGGCTCGGACTGGACAGGCGCGGCTTCGGTCACGGCTTCGGCCGCCTGCGCGGCAGCAGGGGCCGCTTCGCTCGCCGGTGCCGGGGCGGCATCGGCTTCAGCCTTCAGCTTCGCCAGATCGGCGAGGCTCATGCGGGTATCTTCCTGGGGGGTGTTCTCGACGCTCATTGCGCGCTCACCTTGTTCTTGCGGTTCATCGAGGCAACGTCCAGCACTTCGGGCTGCTGCGCGGCATGGGGATGCTCGGTGCCCTTGAAGATGCGCAGGTTGCGCATCTGCTGGCGTCCAAGCGGTCCACGCGGGACCATCCGCTCGACAGCCTTTTCGAGCACGCGCTCGGGGAAGCGGCCTTCCAGCACCTTGTCGGCACGGATTTCCTTGATCCCGCCGGCATAGCCGGTGTGGCGATAGTACATCTTCTGCGTCGCCTTGCGGCCGGTGAAGCGCACCTTGTCCGCGTTGATGACGATCACATTGTCACCGCAATCGACATGCGGCGTGAAGCTGGGCTTGTGCTTGCCGCGCAGGCGGTTCGCAACGATGGTGGCCAGACGGCCGACGACGAGACCGTCGGCATCGATCAGGATCCACTTCTTTTCGACCTCGGCCGGCTTTGCCGAGGCGGTCATTCTGGTCAACATGGGATTTCCTCAGGGCGGATGACTTGATCCAAGGTGGCGGGCAATGCACGAGACCTGCCCGGAAATCAACAGATTCAGCCTGTGGTAAAATGATACCTCAAGGGCGGACAGCGCGGCCGCGCCCCTTTTCCCGTGGCTGTGCTAGGCGGGCCGGCGGCCAAGGGCGTGGATGCCCCAGGCCGTGCTGGCGACGACAAGGGCGCCGACCGCCTGGTGAAGGACGGCAAGCGTGATGTTCATGCCGGTCATCACCACGGCGATGCCCAGCAGGATCTGGATTCCGAAGGCGCTGTGGATCGCCACCGAAATGGCGCGGTGGCCCAGCCTGCGCACGCGCCGCGCCAGAATGACAAGCGCGAGCACCACCACCCACGCCCACCAGCGGTGGACGAAATGGGTGAGGAACGGGTCGTTCACGAAGGTCGACAGCCCCTGCCAGTTGACGCTGTGGGGAAAGACGGTGCCGTTCATCAGCGGCCAGTCCGTGGCGGCATAGCCGGCGTTCAGACCCGCCACCCAGGCGCCCACCAGCAACTGGGGGAACAGAATGAGGGCCACAAGGACGCCGAATCCCGTAAGGCGTGCCGGCCTTGCGCGGGCCGAGCGCCGCAGCGCCATGAGATCGAGTGCAGTCCATATAAGCCCGGCAAGGATGAAAAGCGCCGTGAGAAGATGGGCCGCCAGACGGAGGTGCGAGACATCCGTGCGATCGACGAGGCCCGAGGCCACCATCCACCAGCCGATGGCGCCCTGGAAGCCGCCAAGGGCCAGCAGCGCAACCAGCCGCCAGCCATAGCCCTCGGGGATGGCGCGGCGAAGGGCAAACCAGGCAAGCGGCAGGGCGAAGGCCAGCCCGATCAGCCTCCCGAGCTGACGGTGGATCCATTCCCAGAAATAGATGAACTTGAAGTCATCGAGGCTCATGCCCTTGTTTATCAACTGATATTCAGGGATCTGGCGATATTTTTCGAACTCGGCCTGCCATGCCGCATCGCTGAGCGGCGGAATGGCGCCAGTGATGGGTTTCCACTCCGTGATGGAAAGCCCGGATTCGGTCAGCCGCGTGATGCCGCCGACAACGACCATCAGGAAGACGAGCAGGGCGACGGAAAACAGCCAGCGGGCTAGGGCAAGCGGGCGGGCCGTGGGCGGCGAGAGAGCCGGCTGATGGTAGGAAGGGGAAGCCATGACCGACCCCTTAGCCCCGCTTTCGTTCGCGCAAAAGCACCGCGAACGTCGCAACAGCCCTTTCGGTGCGCGGCCTTTGTGCTTACTTTGGAAGCATGTCTGATAGCGAACAGCAGAAACTGCCTCTGGCACCCGAAGAACTTGCCGCCACCGGGCCGACGCCCGGCGAGGTTCCGTCCGAGGTGCCGGCCAAGGCTGACACGCCGGCGCAGGATGCGCGGGACATGCCCGAAGCCGCGCCCGCCCCTGCCGCAGAGGAGGCTGAAACGGCGCCGGAGCCTGTGCGCGATGATCCTGCGGCATCTGTGGCCGAGACGCCTGTCGAAGCGCC
>CAYMZC010000069.1:8642-12643 GCA_964394815.1 uncultured Sandaracinobacter sp.
CGCCTGTCGAAGCGCCGGTCGCCGCGGAAGGCCCTGCGCCGTCGGTCGCCGCCGGCAGGCCTCCGCTTGCCCCGCATGCCGCCGGGCTGGAACCCGCTGGCTGGCAATGGCCCTCCGTGCACCGCGAAGGCTTTCGGTTCGGTGGGCTTTCGGGCGCACTCGCGCTGTTCGCCTTTTTCACCGGATGGACGACATTCGGCTGGATTCTGACTGCCCTGACTGTCTTCATCCTCGCCTTCTTCCGTGATCCCAAGCGCGCGTCCCCCGTGGGGGACGGGCTGATCCTGTCTCCGGCCGACGGGCTGGTCAGCCAGATCACCGAGGTGGAGCTGCCGCGCCAGCTGGTTGGCGACGGGCTGCTTGCCCCCGGCACGGCGACCCGCATTTCGGTTTTCATGTCCGTCTTCGATGTGCACATCAACCGCACGCCAATCCCCGGCACCGTCCGCCGTGTCGCCTATGTGCCGGGCGCCTTCCTCAATGCCGAACTCGACAAGGCGAGCGAGGAGAATGAGCGGCAGTACATGCTGGTGGAAGCTGCCGATGGCACCCGTGTCGGCATCACGCAGATCGCGGGGCTGGTTGCACGGCGAATCATCGCCTTCGTGCGCGAGGGCGGGATTGTCGGCACCGGCCAGCGGATCGGCCTGATCCGCTTCGGAAGCCGTGTCGATGTCTTCCTGCCCGCAGGCTATGCGCCGCAGGTGGTGAAGGGGCAGCGTGCTGTTGCCGGTGAAACCGTGCTGGCCGCGCGCGACCGCGCCCCGGCACAGCCCGGCCCCCGGGCATGACGGAGCGGGGAATGGGTGAACAATCGCCGCTTCCTGCCATTCCGGTCCGGGCGCTCATTCCCAATGCCGTCACCATGCTTGCCCTGTGCTCCGGCGCGACGGGCGTGCGCTTCGCCATTTCGGGGGATTATGACAAGGCGGCCGCGGCCATCGTGATCGCGGCTGCCCTCGATGGCGTGGATGGGCGCATCGCGCGCCTGCTGCGCGGCACCAGCCGCTTCGGGGCCGAGCTTGATTCCCTGTCGGATGTCACTGCCTTCGGCCTTGCGCCGGCACTCATCCTCTATCTCTGGGCGCTCAATGCGCTTGGGCCGCTGGGCTGGGTGATAGCCCTGTCGCTGGCGGTCTGCTGCGCGCTAAGGCTGGCGCGGTTCAACACCGCGATCGACCAGGAGGATCTGCCCAAGAAGCGCCTCGGCTTTACAACGGGCGTTCCGGCCCCGGCAGGCGCCGGGATCGCTCTGGCCCCGCTGTTCTGGTCCCTCGCGACGGACAACAGCCTCGATGCCGACCCTGTGCTGCGTGGCACGATCACTGGCGTGGCGACGGCGCTCGCAGCCTTCCTGATGGTTTCGGCGCTTCCGGGCTGGAGCTTCAAATCCCTGCGGGTTCCGCGCAATGCCCGGTTGCTGCTGCTGGTGGGGGTGGGCCTGTTTGCCGCGGCCCTGGGGCAGCGGCCCTGGATGACGCTGTTCGCTGTCAGCGCGGCCTATGCGCTGGCATTCCCCTTCGCCTCGATCAGCTATGGCCGCCAGCGGCGCGCCGAAGCGGCGGTGAATGGTGAAGCCGGATCAGGGCCTCCAGCGGCCACCTGACACTCCTGGCCGCTCGCACTTCACTCAAGCCGGACAGATGGACGCTGCCGGTCTTTCAGGCTGCGAGTCTTGCCTGAAAGGCGGACGCGGCGCGGTGAAGCGCCCGCGTCCCGTGCGGCCTGAGGGGCCGGGTCTGCGGGTTGCCGGACGGATTCCCGATCAGCCGGCCAGCCCGATGGGCCGGGCCGCCGAGCGCACGCGACAGCTTGTGGCGCATCGGCCACAGCAACAGCGCATTCAGCAGCAGCAGGGCGGCAAGGGCGAGCGGCCCGGCAAGGGCGGCAATCGGCGCGATATCATGGCCTTCAATCATCGTGATTTCCCTTCAGGGGGCGATTCGATATAGCGATGTTCATCTTTTGTTCTCATGCTGTCAAGACCGTACCTGAGCTGCTCTTGCCCTTTGCAGGGCGGTGCGGGCGCGGCTAGAGAAGTGGCAGAGGGTATCGAGGGAGATCCGAATGCACGGCACGATGCAGGACTGGCCGCTGAACGTCTGGAAGCTGATTGATCACGCCGCACTGAACCATGGCGACCGGGAGATCGTGAGCCTGACCTGCGAAGGCCATGAGGTGCGAACCAGCTGGCGGCATGTGCAGGGCCGCGCGAAGCAGGTGGCGGCCGCCCTGCGGCGGATGGGGGTGAAGCCCGGCGACCGTGTGGCGACGCTGGCATGGAACACGCACCGCCATGTCGAGAGCTGGTACGGCATATCCGGCATGGGCGGAGTGGCGCACACCATCAACCCGCGCCTGTTCGAGGACCAGATCGTCTATATCGCCAATCACGCCGGTGATCGCGTCCTCTTCTTCGACCTCAGCTTCGTCGACCTGGTGGAAAAGCTGGCGCTCCGCTTCACCACCATCGAAAAATATGTGCTGCTGACCGACAGCGGCCACATGCCGAAGGAGAGCAACCTCGACCTTCTGTGCTACGAGGATCTGATCCGTGGCGAGGACGCCGACACGGCATGGACGGAAGTGCCCGAAACCGCGCCTTCGGGCCTCTGCTATACGTCGGGCACGACGGGAAACCCCAAGGGGGTGCAATATTCCCACCGCGCCAATGTCCTGCATGCCTATGGCGCCTGCATGGGCGATGTGCTCGACATTCGCTCGCGCACGGTCGTGCTGCCGGTGGTGCCGATGTATCACGCCAATGCCTGGGGCGTGCCTTATGCCGCAGCTGCCGCCGGCGCGAAGCTGGTGCTGTGCGGTCCGCATTTCGATCCGCCGACCATCGCCCGCATGATCCGGCAGGAAGCTGTCACCATGACGCTGGCCGTGCCCACCATCTGGCTTGGCATGCTGCAGCATCTCGATGCCACCGGCACCGATCTGAAGCCGCTGGAACGGGTGGTGATCGGTGGTTCGGCGGCGCCGCGCAGCATGATCGAAACCTTCGAGGAGCGCTATGGCGTCGATGTCTGCCATGCCTGGGGCATGACGGAAATGACACCGCTGGGCACCATCGGCTCGCTTTCGGCCGAGGCCCTGAAGCTGCCACGCGAGCGCCAGATCGACCTGAAGTGCAAGCAGGGCCGCGGCATTTTCGGCGTGGAGCTGAAACTGGTGGACGACGAAGGGCGCGAACTGCCGCGTGACGGCCACGCCTTCGGGCGGCTGATGGTGCGCGGCCCATGGATCGTCCAATCCTATTTCAGGGGCGATGGTGGCACCATCCTCGATGCGGATGGCTGGTTCGATACCGGCGATGTCGCCACCATCGATCCGCAGGGCTACATGCAGATCACCGACCGCTCGAAGGATGTGATCAAGTCCGGCGGGGAATGGATTTCCTCCATCGAGATCGAGAATCTGGCCGTTGGCTGCCCCGGCGTGGCCGAGGCTGCGGTCATCGGGGTTGCCCACCCCAAATGGGATGAGCGGCCACTTCTCATCATCGTGCGCAAGGAAGGCGCCGATGTCTCGGCCGAGGATGTCCTCGGCTATCTGGAAGGGAAGATCGCACGCTGGTGGATGCCGGATGCAGTGGAATTCGTGGATTCGATCCCCCACACCGCGACAGGCAAGATCCAGAAGATCGCGTTGCGCGAGCGCTTCGCCGGCTACACGCTCGCGGGCTGAGCCGGGGCTGCCAGTCAGCCCGCGGGTCAGCCCGCCAGTCGGCTGCCCTTCAGCCTGCCGGCACCCGGACCGTCTTGCCGGATGGACCGGGGAAGTTCTGGAAAAGGGCCTTTGCGAGCGTTTCGGCGGCGGCTGTTCCCCGCATCCTGTCCCGGCCCGCGCTGTCGATGCTGGCGCGGCCTTCCCAGATCGCCTTGCCGCCGGAATTCTCCCTGATCTGCACGGCCAGCGTTGTCGTGACGGCGACTTCGGAGCCCGGCTTCCCGCCCACCGGAACACGCACGCTGGTGCCGATCCCGACATTCCCG
>CAYMZC010000070.1:0-12620 GCA_964394815.1 uncultured Sandaracinobacter sp.
ATGAGGAACAGGCCGACGATGATTCCGATGGCGATGGGAATCACCAGCGGTTCGAGCGATGCCTCGACGACTGTCAGCCCCTCGACCGCCGAAAGAACGGAAATGGCCGGCGTGATGATGCTTTCGCCAAAGAACAGGGCCGTGGCGAAGATTCCGAGCACCACCACCCAGGGCGCCCAGCGCCGGCCCTGCGAATGACGGGTGAGGAGGGCCTGAAGGGCAATGGTGCCGCCCTCGCCGCGGTTGTCGGCCCTGAGGATGACGCCGACATATTTCAGCGTCACGACCAGCATCATGGTCCAGAAGATCAGGCTGATGATGCCGGTGATATGGTAATCGTCCACCGGAAGCGGGTGCGGGCCGATGAAGGTTTCCCGCATCGCGTAAATGGGCGAGGTGCCGATATCCCCGAACACGACACCGATCGCGCCCATGACAAGCTTTGGCAAGCTGTCCTTGCCATGCTCGGCACGCAGGATCGCGGCATCCGCTGCCGGTGCGTCGCTCATGGCCTTTTTCCGGAAAGATTGCGAAGCTGCTGTATCACGCGTTCATCGCCAAGACGGCCCCGCATGGGGGTCGGACAGGCGCGGCCGCTAGCACCAAAGGGATGCATGGGCAACAGCACCCGGAAACAGGCTGGCCGAAGGCGCTCAGTTCCAATCCGGGCGTTGCCGGAAAGCATCAGGCAAACTGGTAAGGCCCGCCCGCATCGAGCGCCCGGCGATAGGCGGGCCGCGCCTGGAATCGCTGCACCCATGCGGCAATGGCAGGATAGGGCGCGATCAGGCCCCAGGCCCGCGCGGCTTCGCCCACCATGCTCATCTGGATGTCGGCGCCCGTGAGCGCATCGCCCACCAGCCACGCCCGGTCCTTCAGCATGCTGTCGATCCAGCCGAGATGCCGGGCCGTTTCGCTCTCGAGGCGCGGGGCAAGGGGCTCGGCGGCAGCGCCAAGGCGGCTTGTATAAAGTCTGAGCATCAGCGGAAGCATGGCCGACCCCTCGGCATAATGCAGCCACATGAGATAGCTGTCGTGATCCAGGCTGCCCTCGGGCGGGGCAAGCACGCCCTTGCCGTGGCGGCGGACGAGGATGTCGACAATCGCGCCCGATTCATGAAGCAGCGCGCCATCGGCGTCCACCAGGGGGGACTTGCCGAGCGGGTGCACGGCTTCCAGTTCGGGCGGTGCAAGATTGGTGACGGGATCGCGCTGGTAGCGGACGATCTCGTAGGGCAACGCCAGTTCCTCCAGCAGCCAGAGGATCCGCTGCGAACGGCTGTCGTTCAGATGGTGAACCCGGATCGTCATTGTGCTGCCCCTTCGCCCTGCATGCCGGCGCCGGCTTCCGGCCCAGTGCCGGGTGCGCCGGGTGCGCCGGGTGCGCCGACCCCCATGCTGATCATCGTGCGGGCGGCATTCACCATGCGCTCCACGCGGGGCCGCCATGGCGCGTCATCCGTGCTGCGCGCCAGCAGCCCTTCCCATGCTTCCAGCGCCCGCGCGGGTTCGCCGGCCTGCAGCCAGGCGAGGCCGAGGAAATAGGCGGGCGCGGGATGGTCGGGCTGCAGGCGGCTTGCCCGGTCGAAGGCAAGACGGGCCGCCGGCACCACCTCCCCGTTGGCGTGGGCGACAAGGGCCACACCGGTCTGAACCCAAAGGTCGGCGTTGCCGGGAATCGCTTCAAGCCCGGATTGCAGGGCATAGACGGCGGTTTCCGTGCGCCCGGCACGGATCAGGGCATCGGAAAGCGTCAGCCATGCCCGCACGTCGCCGAAATTTTCCAGCAATTCCTGCGATGCCTTCTCGGCCTCCGGCGTGAGGCGCGGATCCGTTTCAGCCTGCGGCACCGGTTGCGAGGGCATGCCGGGTTGGCCGGTCATGAGGTAGCCGCCAAGCCCGGCGGCAAGCGCCAGGGCTGCGGAAAGGGGCACGCGCCACATCATCGCCGGATCCTTCGCGCCAGCAGGACAAGGCCGATGGCCAGAAACAGCAGCGGCGCCGCCCAGAGGAGCATGGTGTCGCCCCGTGCAGGCGGCGAAAAGCTTACCCAGTCGCCATAGCGCTCGATGAACCAGCGGCGGATCGCTTCCGGCTTTTCACCCGCCGCGATACGCTCGCGAACCTCGACCCGCATGGTCTGTGCCTGCGGGGCATTCGAATCCGCGATGGACTGGTTCTGGCAGGTCAGGCAGCGGAGTTCGGCCATCAGGGCGCGCGCCCGCGCCTCTGCCGCCGGATCCTCCAGGGGTTTCTCGTCGAGGTCGATCTGGGCGACGGCCGGGAAGGGTTGCGCGCACAGGATCGCCAGCGCCATCAGCATGGCCCGCCAGATCATCGCGCCTTCTCCAGTTCGGCCAGAAGCTGCGGAACATGCTCGGCCCGCACCTCCCCCAGATGCTGGAGGCGGACGATTCCCTGCCGGTCCACGACATAGGTTTCGGGAACGCCGGATGCACCGAAAGCCAGCATCAGCCGGCCGGCCGGATCCATGCCGATGCGGGCATAGGGGTTGCCGTGGCGCTGGAGGAAGGCGGCGGTCGCCTCGGGCGTGTCGCGCGTGGAAATGCCGATGAGGGTCGCGCCGCGATCGGCAAGCGCCTGCAGTTGCGGCGCCTCGACCGCGCAGGGCAGGCACCAGCTGGCGAAGATGTTCACCAGAACCGGCCCCTCGGCAAAAGCGGCGTTGGACACCCCTTCCCCGCCTTCGAAACTGTCCAGAGCGAAAGCCGGCACGGGTTTCCCGATCATCCGGCTCTCGACGACGACCTGAGTCGGCTTGCCGAGGTTGCCGGCCATCAGCCACACCAGACCGGCGAAAAGCAGGAGCGGCAGGAGCCAGAGGACACGCGTGGTCCAGCCTTTCACGCCGGTTCTCCGCGCGGTGCGGCATCGGCAATCGGCGCGCGGCTGCGGGAGCGGCGCGGCAGGCGCGCGCGAACGGCGCCACCCAGCGCCACCATGGCGCCCAGCGACATCAGCACACCACCCCACCAGATCAGCTGCACCAGCGGCTTGACCCACAGATGCACCTGCCAGCGGCCGGTACCATCGGGCTTTCCGATCACGGCATAGGCCTCGCCAAACCACCAGCCCGCACGCCCGGCTTCGGTCGTTTCCTGCGGGGGGGCCACGAACATGCGGGACTGCGGCCTGACAATGCCGACAAGCCGATCATTGCGCTTCACTTCCAGCGCCGCCTCGATCGCGGTCCAGTTGGGGCCGGCCACGGGGCGCACATCCAGAAGCTCGGCCCGCCACGGGCCCATCTCGATCGCATCCCCGACGCGGATCGAAACCAGCGCCTCGCGCTGGAGTGCGCCGGAAGCCGTCGCCCCGAGGATCGACACAGCGACCCCCAGATGTGCAAGCGCCATGCCGGCGGCATTCAAGGTCAGGCCGCGGCGCATGAGGATGGCGATACTGGCGACACCAAGCCAGGCCGCCGCGCCAAAGCCCAGCAACGCGCCCAGCCCGCGCACGCCAAACACAAGCAAAGCCACGACAACAACGATGGCCGCAGCCACGGCAGCGGGCATCAGCCGCGACGCCAGGTGCCCGGTTGCGCTGCGCCGCCAGCCAAGGAAGGGCGCAACCGCCATCAGCGCCGCCATTGCCAGGATCATGGGAACGACGGTGCGGTTGAAATAGGGCGGGCCGACCGAAATCTGCGCACCGCCCATGGCCTCAAGCGCCATCGGGTAAAGGGTGCCCACGAACACCACGCCAAGCACGGCGGAAAAGAGCAGATTGTTGACGACGAGCGCCGATTCCCGGCTGACGGGCGCGAACTGCCGCCCTTCCGCCACCCGGCCTGCCGCTGCGGCATAGATGAGAAGCGCGCCACCAATATAGAGTGCCATCAGCACCATGAGGAAGAAACCGCGCGTGGGATCGACCGCGAAGGCATGGACGGACGTGAGAAGGCCCGAGCGCACGATGAAGGTGCCCATCATCGACAGCGAAAAGGCCGCGACCGCCAGCAGCAGGGTCCAGGCGCGAAGCGCATCGCGCTTCATCACCACGGCAATGGAATGGAGAAGTGCAGTGGCCGCCAGCCACGGCATCAGGGCCGCATTCTCGACCGGATCCCAGAACCACCAGCCGCCCCAGCCCAGTTCATAATAGGCCCAGTAGCTGCCAAGGGCGATGCCCAGCGTGAGAAGCGCCCAGGCTGCCGCGACCCACGGCCGTGTTGCCCGCGCCCATGCCGGGCCGATGCGGTCTTCGAGCATGCCGCCGACCGCGAAGGCAAAGGCGACCGACAGGCCGACATAGCCGGCATAGAGAAGCGGCGGGTGGAAGGCGAGGCCCGGATCCTGCAGCAGCGGGTTCAGGCCCTGCCCTTCGGTTGGCGCGGGCGAAAGCCGTTCGAACGGGTTGGAGGCAAGAAGCAGGAAGGCGAAGAATCCCAGCGCCACCAGCCCCTGGATGCTGAGCACGCGCGCCCGGAAACGCTGCCCGAGCGTTGCCGGCGCCAGCGCGACCCCGGCGCCCGCCAGCGCCATCACCAGAACCCAGAGCAGCAGCGAGCCTTCGTGGTTGGCCCACACGCCAGTGTAGAGATAGAGAAGCGGCTTCATGCTGTGGCTGTTGGTTGCCACCAGCTTCACCGAGAAATCGGAAACCACGAACGCCCAGGTCAGCGCCACAAAGGCCAGCAGGGTGAAAATGCCCTGGGCAACAGCCGCCGGCACCGCCACCCAGACGAGATCATCCTGGTTGCGCCACAGGCCGATGCTGGGCGCCAGTGCCTGCAGAAGCGCCGCCGCAGCCGCCAGCCAGAGCAGGAAATGGCCGAGTTCGGGGATCATGCGCCGCCCTGCTTCTGCGGGTGGCCGGGGGCACGCTCCAGCGCCTTGGCCACTTCGGGCGGCATGTAATTTTCATCATGCTTGGCGAGCAGTTCGCGGGCCTGGAAATGGCCAACGGCATCGAAGCTTCCGGTCGCGATCACGCCCTGCCCTTCGCGGAACAGGTCCGGCACGAGGCCACGATAGGAAACGGGCGTATCGGCTGCCGTGTCGGTCACGACAAACTCCAGGACGAGCCCATCGCCCGACCGGCTTACAGAGCCCGGCTTCACCAGCCCGCCCAGCCGGATGGTCTGACCGGGTGCGGGCGGGTCTGCGGCGATGTCGGACGGGGCCTTGAAATAGGCGGCCGTATCCTGGAGGGCGAGGGCCGCGATGATGCCCGCAACGGCAAGCGCCACGATGGCGGCAAGCGCCAGCATCAGCCGCTGCCGCTTCGGTTTCTGGCGTGTCGGATTGGCGGTCATTGCCTGTCGTCTCCGTTGGCCGCGCGCTCGGCCCGGCGCATCCTGCGCCATGAGATCAGCAGGAAACCGCCGATCCCCGCCAGCGTGACCAGGTAGGAAAGAAGGATGAAGGGAAGATGCGGAAGGCTCATCAGCCTGCCCTCGCAGCACGCCGCAGGGCGCGCATCTCGATCCGCTGCTCGGCAATCAGCGCCCGCATGCGGATAAGGACGATTGCGGCAAAAAGCATCAGGAAACCGCCGGCCGAAAGCAGCAGCGGGGTGAGCATGTCGGGGTGGATCGAACTGCCGGAAAGCCGGATGGAGGCCGGCTGGTGCAGGGTGTTCCACCATTCCACGCTGAACTTGATGATGGGAAGGTTGATCGTGCCGACAATGGCCAGAAGCCCGGCCATCTTCAGGCCGCGCGCCCTGTCTTCGTGCAGATGAATGAGAGCCATGACACCGAGGTACAGCAAAAAGAGCACAAGCATGGAGGTAAGCCTGCCGTCCCAGCGCCAGTAGGTGCCCCAGGTGGGCTTGCCCCAGAGTGAGCCGGTGATGAGGCAGATGGCGGCATAGGTCGCCCCCACGGGCGCGATTGCGCGCACCGAAAGGCTGGCCAGCGGATGCCGCCACACAAAGGCGACGAGCGCCGCAATCGCCATGCCGAGATAGCCGCCAAGCGACATCCATGCAGCCGGCACATGCACATACATGATGCGCACGCTTTCGCCCTGCAGATAATCGGGCGGCGCCAGGAAGAGGCCGATGCCAAGGCCGGCGCCGGCGAGGCCAAGCCCGGCAAGCAGCAGCCAGGGCGTGAATGCCGAAGCAAAGCGCTGGAAGCGCAATGGGTTGGCAAGCGCGTGAATGTCTACAGAAGCCATGTCGCCGGCTCCCTAGCACGGGCTTGGTCCGGCTTACAGCCCTTCAGCATGCCGCAGGCCTGCCATTGCGCGAATTCAGAACCCCGGAAGCGCCCGGCCCATCTGGCTGGCGCTGCTGCTGTCAGGCGCGCCCAGCCCGGATGGCTATGCCGGCGGCAAATGGCGCGATGGCGGCCAGCATCAGGGCGGATGCGATGCACAGGCCAAGCGCCCCCGGTTCGGCCGGGCTGGAGCCGAACAGAAGCATGGGAATGGCAAGCGGTATCACCAGAAGCGCCACCAGCCCGCCCCCGCCCCTTGCGCCAAGGGTGACGCTGGCGGCAACGACGGCCAGCGCCGAAAGGCCGAGGGCGCCGGCGGCAAGCCCGGCCATCAGACGCCCGATGAGCGCCATGTCGAGGTTGAGCATGACAGCGGCGATGGGCGCCGAAAACAGCAGCGGCAAGCCGAAGCCTGCCCACAGGGCCAGCATACGTGCCGCTGCCAGCGTTTCCGTGGCGATCCCCCGCACCATCAGCTGGTCGATCGTGCCGTCCGCCGCATCGAGGGCGAACAGGGTCGAGACCGGCATCAGGCTGGCGAGAAGCGCCCCGACCCAGAGGATGCCGGGGGCAAGCCTTGCCAGAAGCTCCGGATCCGGTCCGATGGCGAAGGGAAGCAGGATGGCGACGAGCAGGAAGAAGGCAAGCGGCATCAGCCATTCGCCGGGACGCCCGGCCATCAGCTCGACATCGCGCCGGACAAGACGGCCGAAGGGCGCTGCGGGCTGGCTGCTTGCAGGCTGGCTCATTTGCGGAAGAGGCTGTCCGCCGCCGAGCGGAAGGCGCTGGCGGAATCGCGCCGGGCCTTGCAGCGCGCGATCTCTGCTTCGAGAGCCGCCACGCGGGCGTCCAGTTCGTCGACGCTCAGCCGGTCGAGATCCTCGCGCAGAAGCTGGGCGAGCGGGCTTTGCGGGCGGGCGGAAAGCAGATCTTCCATGTCCATCGGCAGCTCCTCTGGCGAACATCTTTGTGGATCCGCGTCTTGCACTTTTCGGCCCGGCACAGCAACGCTTGGGGCATGACCAACCTTCCTTCCATCATGCGCGCGATCGACCCTGAAAAACCCGGCGGCCCCGATGTCCTGCGGGTGGTGGAGCGCCCCGTGCCCGCGCCCGGCCCTGGCGAGGTGCTGATCCGGGTGCATGCGGCCGGCGTCAACCGGCCGGACGTGCTGCAGCGCATGGGTCATTATCCGATGCCGCCGGGCGCGCCGTCCATCCTGGGGCTTGAGGCGGCCGGCACCGTCGTCGCGCTGGGTGAAGGCGTGGAAATCCTCGCCACCGGCGCCCCCGTCACGGCCCTTGTCGCCGGCGGCGCCTATGCCGATTATGTCGTGGCGCCCGCCGCCCAGTGCCTGCCGGTTCCGCCCGGAATGCGCTTCGACGAGGCCGCGACCCTGCCCGAAACCTGGTTCACCGTCTGGTCGAACCTTGTCGATCAGGCAGAGGTGAAAGCCGGGGAGACGGTACTCGTCCATGGCGGCACATCCGGCATCGGCGTGACGGCGATCGACCTTGCGAAGATACTCGGCTTTACCGTCATCGTGACCTGCGGCACCGACGCGAAATGCGCCGCGGCCCGCGCGCTTGGGGCCACACACGCCCTCAATTACAACAGCGGCGATTTCGCCCCGCATGTGCGCGAACTGACAGGCGGGCGCGGCGTCGACATCGTCCTCGACATGGTTGGCGGCGATTATGTGCCGCGCAACCTCGCCTGCCTGGCCGTCGGCGGCCGCCATGTCTCCATCGCCTTCCAGAAAGGCGGACGCGCTGAGCTCGACATCGGGCTGGTGATGCGCAAGCGGCTCTGGCTCACCGGCTCGATGCTGCGGCCGCGCAGCATCGAGGACAAGGGCGCCATCGCCAAAGCCCTTGCCGCAACCGTCTGGCCGCGATTCGCCGATGGCACGCTTTCTGCCCGCCTCGACCGGAGCTTCCCGCTGGAACAGGCAGACGATGCCCACCGGCTGATGGAATCCGGCGGGCATGTCGGCAAGATCGCGCTATCGATCGCCTGAAGCCTGCTGGGAAGACCGGCCTGAAAGACTGCCATCCGTGGCATCCGGAGCGGTCGACCCTCCACCGACCGTCAGGTTGACTTCGACGCGCCAAACCGGCCCTTTGCCCTGATGCGTAATGCTTCCGACATAAAACAGGAACTTGCCGCCCTCGGGGCGGCCACCGAAGTCGGCTTCCGGGAAGGTCCGGGCCAGGTCAGTCGCATCCGCGAACTGGCCGCGGAGCTCGAGGCCATGAACCCGACGCCGGAACCCGCGCGCGCGGCGAGCCTGCTGCGCGGGCGCTGGCGCCTTCTCTATTCGAACCTCGGGCTGCAGCGGCGCACCAGCATGGCGCATCTCAGCTACAACATCCTGCCGAACACGCCGATCGAGGTGATCGAGCTCTATAACGAGATCGACCCGGCAACCGGCCATTATGACAATGTCATCCACTTCCTGAACGAGGATGGCACCCCCGGCACGCAGGTCCTGGCCGGCCAGTATGAAGCCGAGGATGACAACCACCTCGACGTGCGCTTCAGCGAGGCCATCGTCACCGGGCCGGCAGCCCCCGTCCGCCTGCAGGCCAATGGCCCGCGCGAAGCCGCCGGCAAGACCGAGATCACCTACCTCGACGATGGTTTCCGGCTCGCGCGCGGGCCGCACGGCAGCCTCTACATCCTCGAACGGCTCGACCCGACCCCGATACGCTGGTCGCGCGAGCCCTGATCCCGTTCAACTTCCGGAGAATAAGACATGACTGACAAGCCTGAATCCGTTGGCCGCGAAGTTCTCTTCGAAGTCGTCGAAGGCCATATCGGCGTCGTGCGGCTGAACCGCCCTGACAGGCGCAATGCCGTCAATGGCGATGTCGCGGCAGCGATGGACTGGATCGTGAAGACGACCGAAGCCGACCCTGATATCCGGGTCGTCATCCTCGCCTCCTCTTCCGATGCGGCCTTCTGCGCCGGCGCCGACCTGTCGGAAATCTCGAAGGGCCGTGGCCATCTTCTGAGCACGGCCGATGGCGGCTTCGGTGGCCTTGCCACGGCGAAACGCGAAAAGCCCTGGATCGCGGCCGTCAACAACCACGCCCTTGCCGGCGGCTGCGAACTGGCCCTTTCCTGCGACATGATCGTGGCGGCCGAAGGCGCGAGCTTCGGTCTGCCGGAAGTCAAGCGCGGCCTCTATGCCGGCGCCGGCGGCGTCTTCCGCCTGACCCGCCGCCTGCCTGCCGCCATCGCCTATGAACTGGTGGCCACCGGTGATCCGATCGGCGCCCCGCGCGCCCATGCGCTCGGCCTCGTCAACAGGCTGGTTCCGGTGGACAAGGTTCTCGACGAGGCCATCGCGATCGCCAAGGCCATCAGCGTCAATGCGCCGCTCAGCGTCCGCGAGAGCCTCAAGGTCGCGCGGATGAGCTTCGACATGCCCGAATCGGAGCTGTGGAAGATCAGCAACCAGACCTCGGCCGTCGTCTTCTCGAGCGAGGATGCGAAGGAAGGCCCTGTGGCGTTCCTCGAAAAGCGCGCGCCTGTCTGGAAGGGCCGCTGAGGCCTCGACAAAGCCATTTGCCGGCACCGGCCTGACCGGTGCCGCGCAAGGCCTGCTCACGGAATGAAAAAGGCCCGGTCTTCGTCAGGAAGACCGGGCCTTTCAATTATTCCTGCGGCTCCAGAAGCTTGTGCAGGTGGACCACCACATATTTCATGGATGCGTCATCCACCGTGCGCTGCGCTTCCGCGCGCCACGCCGATTCCGCAGCATCATAATCGGGGAAAATGCCCACGACATGAAGGGCGGCGGGATCTTCGAAATCGAGGCCGCGCGGATCCTTGACCCGGCCCCCGAACACCAGATGCAGTTTGCTCATGCCGCGCGCCTATACGAACAGGGAGGTTCCGCCAAGATGCCTGCCGCAGGAAATTCTTCGCCGTAGCAGGGGCGAGATCAGGCCTGGCTTTCGGCCTGAAGCGCCTCGAATTCGCGGGCGAGGCGCGCCACCGTCTCCTGCGCCCAGGCTTCGAAATCCGGCCCTTCCCAGGCGCGATGGTCCCCACGCGCATAGGCAAGGGCATTGCGATGATAAACCAGCGCATTCATGCGGTTGGCGATCCAGCTGTTGTGCATGCGGATCACCCTGGCAGGCGAGCCGACAACGATGGAATTGGGCGGCACGATGGTGCCATCCTTCACATAGGCATGCTGGCCAACGATCGAATTGTCACCAATGACGGAACCACCATAGACGGTGGCATTGATGCCGATCAGCACATTGTTGCCGATGGTGCTGCCGTGAATGGTGGCATGGTGGGTGATCGAACAATGCGAGCCGATCACCACCGGCTGGCCGGGATCCGTGTGGATCATCACGAAATCCTGGATGTTCGTATAGGCGCCGACCTCGACATGCGCCGCTTCCGAGCGAATCACGACGTTGCACCAGATGGAACTGCCTTCGCCCGCCGTCACCTTTCCGTAAATGGCGGCGGAAGGATGCACAAAGGCTGCGCGCGACAGGTCGACGAGGGCGGATTCCATCATGGCTCGAGCCTATTTCGGCTTGCGCATGAAGTCCACGAGCGCATCGAAACCATTGCGCTCGATATAGGCATTGAAGTCCGCTTCCTGGGTCAGCGCGACATTCACACCATTGACGGTGATGTTCGCCACCAGGGGCTTCAGCCCCGATTTCACCTGCCAGATGGCATCGATGGGCTTGCCGCCCTTCGGATCGGTGATCCGCGTATAGACATCGACATCGCCGCGATTGCCGCGCGGAGCGGTCCTGACAACCGTCACCTTCGCTGTCGCGAAATCATAGAGCCGGTCGGAATAGGTGTTCACGAGGAAGTCCGGCAGGGCCTTGCGATAGGCTTCGAGCTGCGCGGGCGTCAGCTTGATGGGGCTTCCTGGCGCGCGATACCGGCGGATCAGGCGCATGCCTGTCTCGTCGATGGTGAAATTGTTCCGAAGCAGGGTCCGGAAACGGTCGCGCGCGTCATCCTTCGAAAGGCTTTTGTCCTCAAGGACAGCAAAGGCCTGCCCGGCCAGCCGGTCGATGAACTGGCCGGCTGCCTGTTGCTGCGCCGCAGTTGCCGGCGCCTGCTGGGCCATGGCGGGCGCAAGGCCCGCAACGGACGACATGGCGATGGCGGCGGTTCCGAGCAGGATAGCGGTGGCTAGCGTCTTCAAGTGGTGCTCCAGTCTGTTCCGGCCCGGCCGGGATGATTCGGGCCAGTGGCCGGAATGCGCGGGCAAAATGATTTCATGGCAACAACTTGCCATAGAATCGCTTGCGAGAAGCTGAACGGCGCGGCCATGCCGCGCCGCGCCGTGAAAGTCAGCCGCGCCGGCGGCCGGAAGGAAGGAGCGCGCCGATCAGTGCGCCGGCGGCAAGCGCCGCAACGACGACGGTTGCCGGATGTTCAGCCGGCTGCCGCCCTGCCCAGCGGCGGGCATCGCCAGCGGCGTCCCGTGCCTTTTCCGCAGCCTCGAATGCTGCGGCGGCAGCTTCCGCGGCCTTTTCCCGCGCAACATCGGCTGCATGCTGGGCGCGCTCGCGCGCATCCTCGGCCAGATCGGCTGCGCGGGCGCGGGCCAGGCCATAGGCTTCGCCAGCCTTCTCGCCCAGATGCCCCGCATCGCCCTTCACCTTGCCCCAGGCGTCCGCAGCCCGGGCCTTCATGCCATTTTCGCCATCCTCGGCCATCCAAGGTTCCTCCATGCCATAGGCCGCATAAAGCGGCACGGTCTTCCTGCGTGTCATCATCCACATCCCCACAGCGGCAGCCATGGCAACGGCAGCGCCGGTGCCGAGATATTTCCGGTTGGCGCCTGCCCACGACATGCTGTCCTGAACCAGGTCCTCGACGAGGCGGATCGCCTCGTCCGTCACGCGGTCCACTTCGCTCCAGGCTGCATTCTTCACGCGATCAACCCCTTCGTTCCAAAGGTTCCGCGGCTTCAGCCGCTCAACCAAAACCGGCAAATTGCTTTCGAGCCTGGCCCGGCGAGCCTCGGCCTGCGCGTCCAGTTCGTCGATCCTGTCCTGCAGCCTTTCAGATGCCACCAAACCCTCCCTGTCCTTTGCCACGAGGCTCGGAATCGGACTTGCCGCGCAGCCCGCCAAGGCGCTGCAGGTCGCCCCGGATGCGGGCGATGCTGCGTTGCGGCAACAGGGGCTGCGACGCGATTCTGCTCCTGCCCAGGGCCATCAGCAGCACAGCCGCAAGGGCAGACACAAAAGCGATCGCAAGCAGGGACCACAGCAGACCGATCAGCGCGGCAAGCGCGACTACGGCAGCCACGGCAAGAAAGACAATCGCAACCGAAAGCAGCAGAATGCCGATTGCAACCATGGCTGCCCCGCCACCGATGACGCGGGCGTTCCGCCCGGCCTCGGCGCGCGCCATGCGGGCCTGCGAT
>CAYMZC010000071.1:0-12520 GCA_964394815.1 uncultured Sandaracinobacter sp.
GCCTCCGGGTCTTCCGCCGGGTTCGCGGTATAGAGGCCGTCGATGTCCGACAGCAGGATCAGGGCGTCGGCGCGACCCGCCTGCGCGGCGCGGGCGGCCAGGCGGTCATTGTCTCCGAAGCGGATTTCCTCGGTCGCGACCGTGTCATTCTCGTTCAATATGGGGATGGCGCCCAGCTGCAGAAGCCGGTCGAGCGTGGCGGAGGCATTGAGGAAGCGCCGCCTATCCTCGAAATCGCCGAGCGTCACGAGGATCTGCGCCGCCGTCAGGCCGTGCGCGCCCAGAAGCTCCGCCCAGAGGCCGGCCAGCAGGATCTGGCCGGTGGCGGCGGAGGCCTGCGCGTCCTCCAGGCTGGCGCGACCGCCCTTCGGCAGGCCCAGCCGGCGCGATCCGAGGGCGATGGCCCCCGATGAGACGAGCAGGATCTGCTGGCCGGCTGCGCGCCGCTGCGCGAGATCATCGACCAGCGTTTCCAGCCAGGCCCGCCTGACCGCGCCATCGGGCGCGACGAGAAGCGACGAGCCGACCTTGACCACGAGGCGCGATGCGCCGCCGGGCGCGAACAGCGCGGCTCTCGAAGCGGCGTCGGAAAGGGGTGTGCCCACAGCGCTCATGTCCATCCCGGTCCCGTCCATCGGCACCGGGTCTTTCGTCAAGACCCGATTGCAGGGCCGGTGCGCCGGGCTGCCATGTCAGAGGGGGGACCAGGCGTCCTTGTCACCCTTCTTGTCACCGATGCCGGTGTCTGCCGGGAAAAGCCGCTCGAAGATGACGTCGAGCACCTGCGCCATGCCGTCGCCCGTCATCGCCGAGGCGACCAGCGGCTTTTCGCCGGTTCGCCGCTCGATCGCGCGGCTGACAGCCGAGATGCGACGGCCATCGGCGGTATCGGATTTCGAAAGCACGACGATTTCGGGCTTGTCCTCAAGGTCGGCGCCATAGGCCTCCAGCTCGCCGCGCACGATGTCATAGCCTGCGGTGGGCGATTCGCCGCCCGCATCGACAAGGTGCAGAAGCAGGCGGCACCGCTCGACATGGCCAAGGAAGCGGTCGCCAATTCCGGCGCCGTCGGCTGCACCCTCGATCAGGCCGGGAATGTCGGCCATCACGAATTCGCGGCCCCGGTGCGAGACAACACCCAGCTGCGGCTTCAGCGTGGTGAAGGCATAGGCCCCCACCTTGGCGCGGGCATTGGTGACGGCATTGAGAAAGCTGGACTTCCCGGCATTGGGCAGCCCGACGAGGCCGACATCGGCCAGCAGCTTGAGCCGCAGCCAGACGGACATTTCCTGCCCCGGAAAGCCCTTCTGGAACTGGCGCGGCGCGCGGTTGGTGGAGGATTTGTAATGGGCATTGCCCTTGCCGCCATCGCCGCCCCTGAGCAGCGTCACCTTCTGGCCCGGCTCGGTCATGTCGGCGAGCAGGGTGCGTTCCTCGTCGTCGGCCAGGATCTGGGTGCCCACGGGCACGGGGATGACCAGCGTGCTGGCGTTGGCGCCATGCCGGTCGGAGCCCATGCCGCCCTTGCCGCGCTCGGCCCTGAAATGCTGGGTGTAGCGGAAGTCGATCAGGGTGTTGAGGCCGGGCACCGCCTCGAACACGATATCGCCGCCCTTGCCGCCATCGCCGCCATTGGGGCCGCCATATTCGACGAATTTCTCACGGCGGAAGCTCACGCAGCCATCCCCGCCCCAGCCGGACTTGAGGTGGATCTTCGCCTGATCGAGAAACATCATGATGCGTGTGCCGTCTTGAATGCAAAAGGCCGGGGCAAGCCCGGCCTTTCGTCCAGTGCGATGTGCGGGGGCTTATTCAGCCGCTTCAGCCACGCGAATCGACACATATTTCCGGCCCTGCTTGCCGTCGTGGAACTCCACGCGCCCGTCGGCCGTGGCGAACAGGGTGTGGTCGCGCCCGATGCCGACATTGGTGCCGGGGTAGAAACGGGTGCCGCGCTGGCGGACGATGATGTTGCCGGCGAGCACTTCCTGACCGCCGAAACGCTTCACGCCAAGACGCTTTGCCTGCGAATCGCGGCCGTTCCGGGACGAGCCGCCTGCCTTCTTATGTGCCATCTGGGGGCTCCTCTGTTACGCGATCGAAAGGATCTTCAGCACCGTCTGGTACTGGCGGTGACCGTTCTTGCGGCGATAGTTGTGGCGGCGACGCTTCTTGAAGATGATCACCTTGTCGCCACGGTTCTGGGCGACGATCTCGGCCATCACCTTCACCTTGCCCGCATCCTTCAGGGCGCCGCCGTCGGAGACGAGCAGAACGTCTTCCAGCGTCACCTTGCTGCCGGCTTCGCCGTCAAGCTTCTCGACGACGATCTGGTCGTCAGCCGCGACCCGATACTGCTTGCCACCCGTGCGCACCACCGCGAACATGTCAGACGTCCTCATCACCAAAGACATTGAAAACGGCGGCCCCGCCATGGGCGGAGGGCTGCCGCGGAAAGCGCGCGCACTAGGACACACACGCCGCCTTGTCAACCTGCCGGGCCGCTCGCTAGAGCAGGCGGACCCATCCGGGGCAAGGCCCCGGAGGCCGGCCACATCGAGCGAAAGGTCCACTCTTCATGCCAGTCCGCGCCATGCTTGCAGGCTTTGCCGCCACATGCATCCTTTCCGGCTTCTGGTCCAGCGCGGCGTCTGCCGAGGCCGCGCAGGCCGTGTCAGGGCAGGCCGTGTCTGCGGCGGACGCCCCCGTGCTGATCCGCGCCGGGCGGCTCATCGCCGATCCGCGCCAGGGCGCTTCGGGGCCGGCGTCGATTCTGGTGGAAGGCGGCCGCATCAAGGCGGTCCTGCCGGCCGGCGCCCCTGCGCCCGCGGGCGCGCGCGTGATCGATCTGTCGGGGGCAACCGTTCTTCCGGGTCTCATCGATTCGCATGTTCACCTGACAGGCGATCCCGATGACGCCTTCTGGCAGCAGGCGGTCGACACCAGCGAATATCAGTCGCTCGTCGGCGCGAAGAACGCGCTGCTCACGGTGAAGGCCGGCTTCACCACGGTGCGCGATCTCGGCTCGTCGAAGCTTTCCGCCTTTGCCCTTCGCGACGCCATCGCCAGGGGCCATGTGCCCGGCCCGCGCATCATCGCATCAGGCCCCGCCATCTCCATCATCGGCGGCCATGGCGATGTTTCGGGCTTCCGCCCCGACATCGTGACGGCGCTTGGGGAAGAAAATGTCTGCACCGGCCCTGTCGAGTGCGCGGCGCGCGTGCGCGAGGCGTCGCGGCGCGGCGCCGATGTCATCAAGATCACGGCGACCGGCGGTGTGCTTTCCCAGCAGGCGCGCGGCCTGGGGATGCACTTCACGTCGCCCGAAATGGCCTCCATCGTCGATACGGCGCGCGCGCTCGGGCTGAAGGTGGCCGCCCATGCCCATGGCGATGATGGCATCAGGGGGGCCGCCGAAGCCGGCGTGACCACCATCGAGCATGGCACCTATTCCAGCCCGCAGACCCTTGCCGTGATGAAGGCGAAGGGCACCTGGATGGTTCCGACCCTGATGGCCCTGCAGGGGCTGGAGGACCGGGTCGGCAAGGATGTCTATACCCCGCCCGTGGAGAAGAAGGCGCGCGATACGCTGGAGATGTGGGGCAAGCAGGTGCAGGCGTCGTTGAAATCGGGCGTGCGCATTGCCTTCGGCACCGATGCGGGCGTGTTCGAACATGGCCGCAACGCCGGTGAATTCGCGCTGATGGTGGAGAAGGGCGGCATGACCCAGCGTGCGGCCCTCGTTTCGGCCACCACCGGCGCTGCCGAGATGCTCGGCCTGTCGGACGAGATCGGCACCATCGCGCCGGGCAAGTCCGCCGACATCATCGCGGTATCGGGCGACCCGTTGACCGATCCGCGCAGCCTGGAGGCGATGCGCTTCGTGATGGCCTCTGGCCGCATCATGGCGCTCGACTGAGACGCGACTGAAAGAAGGCGGGGTTCCGGCAGGCGGCAACCTGGCCGAAGGCCGCGAGAAACGGGAAAATCGGGAGAATGACGATGCCGAAGACCATCATGACGACAGCAAGTGCACTCGTGCTTGCCCTGCTGGCTGCCCCGGCGCTTGCTCATGGCCCCGCGCCGGCTGGCGCGCCGGCCGCCGCCGCACCGGCGCCACAGGCCGATGCCGCCAGCGAATCCGCGAAGCTTGCGGCGCTGTTCCGCCAGAGCGACGAAGCCCAGCTTGCGCGCAACCCGCTGTTCGCCCTGTTCCGTGGCGACATGCGCTATGCCGACCAGTTCGGTGATTACATCAGCGACGCCTATTTCGCGGCTGAAAAGGCCGCCATCGAGGCGGACCTGAAGGCGCTGGCGGCAATCGACCGTGACCGGCTGAGCGATGGCGAGCGGATCAGCTACGATGTCTTCAAATGGCAGCGCGAGATGGACCTCAAGGGCCATGCGCCCGAAATCATGGCGGCAACCGTCGTCCGCCCGGTCGACCATTTCAACGGCGTGCACATCTTCGTGCCCGAACTGTTTTCCGGCAAGTCGGCCGCGCCCTTCCGGACGGTGAAGGATTATGAGGACAATCTGAAGCGGCTCGACGGTTTCGTCGCCACGCTCGACGGTGTTCTGGCGCGTCTGCGCCAGGGCCTTGCCACCGGTGTCGTGCAGCCGAAGCTGGTGAGCGAACGGATGCTGCGCCAGTTCGACGGCTTCGTGGCCGGTGGTGTCGAGGAGATGCCGCTGATGATGCCGGTGCGCAATTTTCCCGACACCGTGCCCGAGGCGGAGCGCGCGCGCCTGACGGACGCCTATGCCCGCGCTGTCGGAGAAAAGGTGCTGCCGGCCTATGCCCGCATCCGTGACTTCCTGCGCGATGACTATCTTGCCGCCGCGCGCGGGAACGAGAAGCCGGGCCTTCTGTCCATGCCGGGCGGGACGGCGTTGTACAGCCACCTCGTCGCCAGCCAGACGACGACGGCGATGACGCCGGATGAAATCCACGACCTCGGCCTGTCCGAAGTCCGCCGGATCCACGGGGAAATGCGCGCCGTGATGCGCGAGGTCGGCTTCAAGGGTGACCTGAAGGCCTTTTTCGAGCACATCCGCACCGACCCGAAGTTCAAGCCGGAAAGTCGCGAGGCGCTGACGCAGGGCTATTACGACATCGGCAAGCGCGTCGACGTGGCGCTGCCGAAGCTGTTTTCCACCCTGCCGAAGACGAAGCTCGAAATACGGCCCTATCCCGATTTCATGGAAAAGGACGCGGCCGGAGGTTCCTATCAGCCGGGCACGCCCGATGGCGCGCGGCCGGGCATCTTCTATTTCAACGCCTATGACCTGCCCAGCCGAACCACGCCGGGAATGGAAACCCTCTATCTGCACGAGGGTGCGCCGGGGCATCATTTCCAGATCGCGCTGGCACAGGAAAACGAGGCCCTGCCGGCCTTCCAGCGCTTTGGCGGCAACACCGCCTTTGTCGAGGGCTGGGCGCTCTATGCCGAAAGCCTCGGCCGCGAACTGGGCATGTTCACCGACCCCTATCAATATTATGGCCGCCTCGACGACGAGATGCTGCGCGCCATGCGGCTGGTGGTGGATACCGGCCTGCACCACAAGGGCTGGAGCAGGCAGCAGGCGATCGACTATATGCTGGCCAATTCATCGCAGGGCGAAACCGATGTGGTGAACGAGGTGGACCGCTATGTGGCGATGCCGGGCCAGGCGCTTGCCTACAAGGTGGGCGACCTCAGGATCCAGGCCGCGCGCAAGCGGGCGGAAAAGGCGCTGGGCAAGCGCTTTGACATCCGCGATTTCCACGAGCAGGTGCTGATGTCCGGTGCGCTGCCGCTGGAGGTGCTGGACCAGAAGATCGACCGCTGGATCGAAAGCCGGAAGGGCTGATTGACGCGCGGGGCGCGGTTCCTGAAGGGCCGCGCCGCCGCACCGGCCCGGATCTGGCCGGGCGCCGGTTGCGTCAGTCCGCTGGGGCGGGCGAGAGCATGAGTTCCAGCATCGAGGCGCTCAGCGTGGCGCGGAAATGCTCTTCGTCCTCCAGTTGCGGCATCAGCCGTACGAGCCGCCGCCGCGCCGCGATCGAGAGCGTTATGGCGCTGAAGACGGCAAGGCCCATCAATTCGGGCGCGCCCTGCCCCGGGCGCCGCCCGCTTTTGGCGAACAGGGTCGCGACATAGGTCCGGAACAGGGGCGTCAGACGTTCCGACACATAATCGGCATGGTCGCCCGTGCGCATCGCCTCCGTCAGGGCGAAGTGGGCAAGGAAGGGCGTGTCGCACATCATGTCGATCATCCGCCGGATCGCCAGTTCGATATCGTCTTCCGTTTTCAGGCTTTCGAGGACCGGGCCGACCTTTTCGGTCATATCGTCCACCACCGCCCGCCACAGGCCCATTTTCGACCCGAAGGCATGGCTCACCATGGCGTTGTCCACGCCGGCTCGCGCGGTGATCATGCGCGTGCTGGCCCCGGCATAGCCATGGATGGCGAACTGTTCGCGCGCGGCTTCGAGGATGCGGGCCGAAGAGGGGTTGTCGGTGCCACGTGGGCGACCGCGCTGCTTTGGAAGCACTCTGTCGGGTGCCTGCCTCCGGGAAGCCGGGCTGATGCGGGACCGGGATGACATGGCACTCCCGATGCTACATTACGGCTTCGGTTGCAACTCGCATGTTAACCTTTTTTTCCAAGATATCGCTGTAACTTGTCAACGCTTCTTGGAGCGGAAGACAGCCGGCGTCGGCGGCCGCCGGGGCTGAGTGGGCTGCGGAGCCGGTTTCGTGGCGCCTGCTGTCTGCTGGATGGCCGCCTGGGCCAGCCCGCGCGCCAGCGAGACGGCGCCGGACAGGCGCGCCTGACCATTGCCGAAATCCCGTGCCAGGAAAAGCTTCTGGTCTGGCCTGAGCCTTGCCTGCCCCTTCAGACGGTTGATCCACTCGACAAGGCCCAGCGGGTTGGGGAAGCTGTCGTTCACGAAGGTGACGAGTGCGCCCTTGGGCCCCACCTCGATCTTCTGGATCCCTGCCTTGCGGGCTGCGTTCCGTGCTTCCACGATCTTCAGCAAGTTGGAAGCAGCCTCGGGAAGCGGGCCGAAGCGGTCGATCATCTCGGCCGCCAGCGCCTCGATCCCGGCCTTGTCCTTCAGGTCCGCCACCCGGCGGTAGAGCGCCATCCTGAGCGCCAGGTCGGGCACATAGTCTTCCGGGATCATGACCGGCGCATTGACCGAGATGGTCGGGCTTGAGGGATCCTCGGGCGGCTTCAGGCCGCGCGCCTCGGCCTTGGCGGCCAGGATCGCGTCTTCCAGCATCGACTGGTAAAGTTCAAAGCCGACTTCGCGGATATGGCCCGACTGTTCGTCGCCCAGCAGGTTGCCGGCGCCGCGCTGGTCGAGATCATGGCTGGCGAGCTCGAAGCCCGCGCCGAGCGAATCGAGGCCGGCGAGCACCTGCAGCCGTTTTTCGGCGGCCACGGTGATGGCGCCGTCGGGGTCTGTCGTGAACAGCGCATAGGCCCGCCGCTTGGAGCGGCCCACCCGCCCGCGCAGCTGGTAGAGCTGGGCAAGGCCGAACATGTCGGCACGGTGGACGATGAGCGTGTTGGCGCTGGGGATGTCGAGGCCGGATTCGATGATGGTCGTCGCCAGCAGCACGTCGTGGCGATGCTCGTAGAAGGCGGTCATCCGTTCCTCGATCTCGCCGGCGGCCATCTGGCCATGGGCGGTGACGAAGCGGATCTCCGGCACCTCCGCGCGCAGCCACGCCTCGATGTCGGGAATGTCGGAGATGCGCGGCACCACGATGAAGCTCTGCCCGCCGCGGTGATGCTCGCGCAGCAGCGCCTCGTGCACGACGACGGGATCGAAGGGGGCGACCGTGGTGCGCACGGCCAGCCTGTCGACCGGCGGCGTCGCGATGACGGAAAGCTCCCTGATGCCCGAAAGCGCCATTTGCAGCGTGCGGGGGATGGGAGTCGCCGTCAATGTCAGCACATGGACATCGGCGCGCAGCGCCTTCAGCCGCTCCTTGTGGGTGACGCCGAAGCGCTGCTCCTCGTCGACGATCACCAGCCCGAGGCGCGCGAATTCCACGCTCTTCGACAGGATGGCGTGGGTTCCCACCACGATGTCGATCGAGCCGTCCTTCAGCCCTTCTCGCGCGGCCTTCGCCTCGGCGGCGGACACCAGCCGCGACAGGGCCGCAACCTTCAGGCCCGTACCCTCGAACCGCTCGCGGAAGCCCGCTGCATGCTGGCGGGCGAGAAGGGTGGTCGGGCAGACGACGGCCACCTGCGAGCCGGATGCCGCCGCCACATAGGCCGCGCGCAGGGCCACTTCGGTCTTGCCGAAGCCGACATCGCCGCACACCAGCCGGTCCATCGGCCGGCCAGCGGCCAGATCCTCGATCACATCGGCCGTGGCGCGCAGCTGGTCCTCGGTTTCGGCCCAGGGGAATTTGTCGACGAAGGCGGCATAGCCCTGGGGGTCCACCTCGAAGGCGTCGGCCGGGCGGGTGGCGCGCAGGGCAGCCGTTTTCAGCAGTTCATGGGCAATCTCGCGGATGCGCTCCTTCATCCGCGCCTTGCGCTGGGACCAGGACGTGCCGCCCAGCCGGTCGAGCGCCACGCCTTCCGATTCCGAGCCGTAGCGCGAGAGCACGTCGAGGTTCTCGACCGGCACGTAGAGCTTGTCGCCGCCGGCATATTCCAGCGCCACCGTATCGTGGGCGGCGCCGGCCACGGTGATGGGTGTCAGGCCGAGGTAGCGGCCGATCCCATGCTCCTGGTGGACGACGAGTTCGCCGGGATCGAGTGTCTGGAGGTCTTTCAGGAAGGCGTCGGCCTTGCGCGCCGAGCGGCGGCGCACCATCCGGTCGCCCAGCATGTCCTGCTCGGTCCAGACTTCGGCATCGGGGTGGCGGAAGCCCGAATCGAGCGGCAGCACGACCATCGGCACCTGCCCGCCGGCAGCCAGCCCCAGCGCTTCCTGCCAGCCGCCCGCCATGGCGAAGGCCTTGCCCCCATGTTCGGCCAGAAGCCCCGAAAGCCTGTCGCGCGAGCCTTCGGAATAGGCGGCCAGCACCAGCTTTCGCGATTCGGCGCGGGCGGCTTCCAGCCGTTCGACGATTGCGGCGTGGATCGTCGGCCCGCCGGCCGCGGCGGCAACGCGGGCGGCGGTGAAATCCTGGGCCGGAAGCCCGCCCAGATCGACCCCGGCGCCATCCTGCCCATGGTCGCCCGGCAGGACTGCGCAGCTGTGCGCGCGGTGCGAGGCGAGACGCCCGGCATAATCCTCGGCTGTCAGGTACAGGGCCTCAGGCTGTAGCGGGCGATAGAGCGACGCCCCGAGCTTTGGCCCCTTCTTGCCGCGCATAGGCCCGGAAAGGGCGGCAATCCGGTTCTGGTAATAATCGGTGATGGCCTCGTAGCGGGCGTCCACCGCGCTTTTGTGGCTGCCGTCTGTCACCACCATGTCATTGCTGCCCAGCCAGTCGAACAGGGTCACGAGGCCCGGTTCGAAAAGCGGCAGGAAATGATCGAGACCCGGCATGCGGCGGCCTTCACTTGCAGCCTGATAGAGCGGGTCCGCCGTGGCATCGGCGCCGAATCGTTCCAGCCAGCCGGCGCGGAAGGCGCGAATGCGCGTGTCATCCAGCAGCAGTTCAGAAACAGGCAGAAGGGTGAAGCCGTCGCTGCGGCCGGTGGTCAGCTGTGTCAGCGGATCGATGACGCGGATGGCGTCCACTTCGTCGCCGAAGAAGTCCAGCCGGTAGCCGCGTGGCGGACCCTCGGCATCCTGGGCGGGCGGCACGAGATCGACAAGGCCGCCGCGCACCGCGAAATCGCCGGCGTCGGCCACGGATTCCACCCGCGTATAGCCGGCGTGCTGCAGCGTCTGGATCAGCGCGTCCCGGCCGATCTGCGCGCCCTTGCGGATTTCGAGGCTGGACTGCCGCACAAGATCGGGCGGAAGCAGCCGCTGGGTGGCGGCCGATACGGTGGTGACGAGAAGCTCCGCCCCTTGCGGCGGGCGGGCCAGCGCCGCCAGCGCCGCCAGCCGGTCCGACAGCACCTTCTGCGCCGGCGAGGCGCGATCATAGGGCAGGCAGTCCCACGCCGGGAGCCAGATGGGGCGGACATCGGGCGCGAAAAAGGGGGCGGCTTCGACCACGGCGCGGCCAGCGGCTTCATCCGCCGCAATAAGGACCGCGCGGGCGCCATCCAGCCCGGCGGCGCGGGCCAGGCCCGCCATCAGCAGCGGCATCAGGCCGGCTGGCGCGCCCGTGATCCGCAGGCCCTGGCGGGCGGCGGCAATCGCGTCGATCGGAAGCATGCCGGCCCCTAGCGTTCGACGAGGCCGATGTAATCGAGCTTGCGCAGCCGCTCCATCATCGCCCCGGCGAGGTGGGGCGGCGGCTCGGCACGGCCGAAGGCCCAGGCAAGGATGTCCACGTCCTGCTCTTCGAGAAGGGCCGTGAACCAGGCGAATTCGGAATCCGTCATGCCGTCAAGCCAGCGGTCGGCGAAACCGCCGACAAGCATGTCGGCTTCCTTGGTGCCGCGGTGGTGGGCGCGCCACAGCGTGGCCTTTCGCGCGACTTCGGGGATGGGCATGCCGGTCTCCGCATCGGGTTTAAGCAACGGGCATCGGGGCGCACCCGCCTGATTGCGGGCCGCCCTGTCCTTGGGCATAGCCCTAGGCCATGCGCCCGGAACGGCTCAACCCCCTGTTTGCGGCTGCGGCATCCCTGCCCGGTGTCGGCCCAGCCGCCGTGCGCGCGCTCGAGCGGCTGGACATCAGCCGCGTGCGCGACCTTCTGTTCCACCTTCCGGCGGGCTGGCGCCACACCCGCGCCATCACGTCGCTGGCGCAGGCGGTCGAGGGTGTGCGCATCGCCCTCAGGGTGCATGTCATCGCGCATGAGCCATCGCGCGGGCGCGGGCCGTTCCGCATCCTTGCCGAGGACGATGCCGGCGGCAGCCTGATGCTCGCCTTCTTCGGGCCGCGCGCCCATGGCTTTGCCCAGCGGCTTCCGGTTGGCGCGACAGTTCTTGTGGCCGGCAAGGCCGAGCTGTGGAACGGTCGCTGGCAGATGGTCCACCCCGAGCTTCCGAAAGGCGCCATGCCCGAGGCCGAGCCGGTCTATCCGCTGACCGAGGGCATGACGAGCCGGCGCATCGCGACCCTGGTTGCCACAGCGCTCGAGCGCGTTCCGCCGCTGGCGGAATGGATCGAGCCGAGCCTGCTATCGAAGAATGGCTGGCCCGGCTTTGCCGAGTCGCTGGCGCAGATCCATGGCCGGGAGGACAGCGCCCTTGCCCGTGACCGGCTGGCCCACGACGAATTGTTCGCCAGCCAGCTTGCCTGGGCGCTGGTCAGGGCGAAGCGGCGGCGTGCGCGTGGGCGTGCGCTCGCCGGGGACGGGCGGCTGACCCGGCCGCTTCTCGATGGCCTGCCCTGGCGGCTGACGGGTGCGCAGACACAGGCCGTCGCCGAAATCGCCGGGGACATGGCGCGCCCGGCCGCGATGCTGCGGCTGCTGCAGGGCGATGTGGGCAGCGGCAAGACGGTCGTGGCGCTGATGGCGCTGCTGATCGCGGTGGAAGCCGGCACGCAAGGGGCCTTGCTTGCCCCGACGGACCTTCTCGCCCGCCAGCATCATGCGACTCTGGAAAAGCTGCTCGACGGGCTGCCGGTGCGGCTGGGATTCCTGTCGGGGCGGGACAAGGGAAAGACGCGTCAGGCCGTGCTCGACCGGCTTGCGGCTGGCGAGATCGACATTCTCGTCGGCACCCATGCCATCTTCCAGGAGGCCGTGGTCTATCGCGACCTCGGCCTCGCCGTGGTGGACGAGCAGCACCGCTTCGGTGTCGCCCAGCGGATGATGCTTGCCGACAAGGCCGAACGCCCGCCGCACCTGCTGGTGATGACGGCCACGCCCATTCCGCGTTCGCTCGCGCTTGCCCATTTCGGCGAGATGGATGTCTCCAGGCTGGCCGAACGCCCGCCCGGCCGGCAGCCGGTGGATACGCGCGTGGTGCCGCTTGCCCGTCTGGAGGAAGTGCTCGAAGCGCTCGGGCGCCATCTGGCGACCGGCGCGCAGGCCTATTGGGTGTGCCCGCTGCTCGATGCCGGGGCGGAAGACGAGGCCGAGCCGGACGCGGCTGCCCCGGCGGTGGCCCGGGCGGCGATGCTGAAGGCCCGCTTCGGCGATACGGTGGCGCTGGTGCATGGCAAGCTGCCAGGCCCCGCGCGCGATGCGGAAATGGCCCGCTTCCAGCGCGGCGAGGCGAAGCTTCTGGTTGCCACGACGGTGATCGAGGTGGGGGTGGATGTGCCCAACGCCAGCCTGATGCTGATCGAGGCGGCCGAGCGATTCGGCCTTGCCCAGTTGCACCAGCTGCGTGGCCGGGTCGGCCGGGGCACGGCGAAATCCGTCTGCCTGCTCTTGCGCGGGGAAAAGCTGTCTGCCGCCGCGCGCGAGCGGCTGAAGATGATGCGCGCGACCGACGACGGATTCGTGATCGCCGAGGCCGATCTCAGGCTGCGTGGCGCTGG
>CAYMZC010000072.1:0-12483 GCA_964394815.1 uncultured Sandaracinobacter sp.
GCTGCGCAAGGAGCGCAATGCCGTCATCCTCGCCCATTACTATCAGACGCCCGACCTGCAGGACATCGCGGACTTCGTCGGCGATTCGCTGGAGCTGTCGCGCAAGGCGGCCGAAACCGACGCCGACGTGATCGCCTTCTGCGGCGTGCGCTTCATGGCCGAAGTGGCCAAGATCCTGTCGCCGGAAAAGATCGTCGTCCTGCCAGACATGGACGCCGGCTGTTCGCTCGAGGACAGCTGCCCGCCGGATGATTTCGCGGCCTTCCGCGCCGCGCATCCCGATCACATCAGCCTCACCTACATCAACTGCTCGGCGGCGGTGAAGGCGCACTCCGACATCATCGTGACATCCTCGAGCGCCGAAAAGATCATCGCAGCCCTTCCGGCCGACCAGAAGATCCTGTTCGCGCCCGACAAGCATCTGGGCGCATGGCTCGCCCGCAAGACCGGCCGCGACATGCTGCTGTGGGATGGCACCTGCATCGTCCACGAGGCCTTCAGCGAAACCGAACTGCTGAAACTGAAGGCGCTTCATCCTGAAGCACCGGTCGCCGCCCACCCGGAATGCCCGGCCCATATCCTCGACCATGCCGACATGATCGGCTCGACCAGCGCGATCCTGAAGTTCGCGCTCGAAAGCCCGAGCCAGACCATCATCGTCGCGACCGAGCCGCACATCATCCACCAGATGGAAAAGCAGGCCCCGGGCAAGACCTTCATCGGTGCGCCGGGCGCCGACGGCAAGTGCAGCTGCAACATGTGTCCCTACATGGCGCTCAACACCATGGAAAAACTCTATCTGGCGCTGCGCGATCTCGAGCCGCGCATCGAGGTGGACGAGGCGCTGCGGCTGCGGGCGCTGCTGCCGCTCAACCGCATGCTCGCCATCGCCAGCGGCGCCGCGACCGACCTGACGCCCGCCCAGACCTACCCGCCCGTGACCGGGGACTGACCGAAGGACACACATGCGCGCGCCCCTGCTTGCCTCCATCCTGACAGCCGCCCTCATGACCGCACAGACTTCGGCCGCACAATCCCCGGCCACAACCGAACCCGCCGACCAGCATCAGTGGCTGGAAGAGGTGACCGGGGAAAAGGCGCTCGAATGGGTCCGGGCGCGCAACACGAAATATCTGCCCGAACTGGAAGCCACGCCCGGCTTCGAGGCATGGCGCGACAAGGCCCGGCGGATCCTCGAGGATCCGCGCCGCATCGCCTACCCCACCGGCGCCGCGCCCACGGGCGTCACAGCCAACCAGGTCTTCAACTTCTGGCGCGATGAACGCAATGTGCGCGGCCTGTGGCGGGTTTCGCCACGCGCGGCCTATGATGCCGGCAAGCCGGAATGGTCGACACTCATCGACATGGATGCGCTGGACGCAGCCGAAAAGGGCAACTGGCAGTTCGGCGGCGCCACCTGCCTGCCCCCGGCACAGCAGCGCTGCCTCGTCAGCCTCTCCGTCGGCGGCAAGGATGCCGTCGTCGTGCGCGAATTCGATACGGTGGCGAAGCGCTTCATCCCCGAGGCCGAGGGCGGCTTCACGCTGCCGGAAGCCAAGCAATCCGTCGCCTGGCTCGATGAGGGACGGCTGCTCGTCGCCACGGCTGCCGGCCCGGTGACCACGTCCGGCTATGCCCGCGACGTGCGCCTGTGGCAGCGCGGCACGCCCTTTTCCGAAGCGAAGCTGATGCTCTCCGCCGAAGAGGCCGACATGGGGGCATGGGCGTCCGCCTATGGCGATGGCGAAGGCCGGCGCGCCGTCATCGACCAGCGCACCAGCTTCTGGACCGGCCGGGTCTTTCACCTGATGGCGGACTGGAGCTGGGTGAAGAGCCCGCTTCCCGACGATGCCGATTTCCGCTTCATCGCAAACCTCGGCGACGGGCCGCGCGCCTATGCCCTGCTCCGTACCGCGTTCAACGACATCCCGGCCGGAAGCCTCGTTTCCTATGCGGTGCCCAATGTCGGCACACCCGGCGCGGTGGAGCGCGTCCTCACGCCCGGCGAGACCCAGGCGATCGCCGACATCGACGCCACCGGAAAGGCCATCTACATCGGCCTTCTCGACAATGTGGCGGCCCGTCTCGTTCGGCTGACGCGTGAGACCGATGGCGGGTCCGAAGGCGGGTCCGTTTCCTGGGCAGCGGATGATGTCGCCATTCCGGCCAATTCGGCGCTCCAGATCGTCGCGGCCGATTCCGCCGACAGCCTCTATGTCAATGTCGCCGCCTTCACCGAGCCTTCGCGCCTGATGCTCAGCCAGAACGGCGCCGCAGCATCTGTCATGGCATCGGCCCCGGCCTTCTTCGATGGCGCGCAGTTCAGCGTGTCCCAGCGTTTCGCCACATCGAAGGACGGAACCCGCATCCCCTATTTCGTCGTGCGCCCGAAGCATGCCAAAGGCCCGCTCAGGACGCTCTACTGGTCCTATGGCGGCTTCGAGATCCCGCTGACGCCTGCCTATGTCTCGCCCGAGGTGCAGATGTGGCTGGAACAGGGCAACCAGTATGTGGTCGCCAATATCCGCGGCGGCGGCGAGTTCGGCCCGCGCTGGCACCAGGCGGCGCTGAAGGAAGCGCGCCAGCGCAGCTATGATGATCTCCACGCCGTCGCCGAAGCGCTGAAGAGCGAAGGCCTGGCGTCGAAGATCGCGGTCCATGGCCGCTCGAACGGCGGGCTCATGGCAAGTGTCGCCTATACCCAGCGCCCCGATCTCTATGATGGCGCGATGGTGGGCGTGCCGCTGGCCGACATGCGCCGCTATCACAGGCTTCTGGCCGGCGCTTCCTGGATGGCCGAATATGGCAACCCGGACGTGCCCGGGGAATGGGCCTATATCCGCCAGTACAGCCCCTATCAGAACATCCGTCCCGGCGCGCGCTATCCGCGCGTCTTCTTCTACACCTCCACCAAGGATGATCGGGTCCACCCCGCCCATGCCCGCAAGATGGCGGCCCGCATGGAAGCGCAGGGGCACCCCATCTATTATTACGAGAATATCGATGGCGGCCATTCCGGCGTCGCCAATCTGAAGGAAAGCGCCTACCGCTCGGCGCTGATGCTCGCCTATCTCAACCGGGAGCTGAACTGATGCAGACGCCCGATCTCGGCGGCTTCGACCTCGACGCGTTCATCACCGCGACACTGGCAGAGGATCTGGGCGGCGTCGCCGATGCCGCCCGTGACCTCACCGCCACGGCCTGCCTGAAACCCGATGCCCGGCTGTCGGCCGTGCTCGCCGCGCGCGGCGCGGTGGTGGTCGCCGGCCTCTTCCTCGCAGACCGCTTCTTCCGCGCGCTCGATCCGGCCTGCACCGTAAAGGCGCTGGTGGCCGATGGTGACCATGTGGCGCCGGGCACTGCCCTGCTGCGGGTCGAAGGCAATGCGCGCGCGCTTCTGGCGGCCGAACGCTCGGCCCTCAACAGCCTCCAGCACCTGACCGGCATCGCCACCCTGACACGGGACTATGTGGACGCCATGGCCGGAACCGGCGCCACCCTCCTCGACACGCGAAAGACCCTGCCCGGCCTTCGTCAGCTGGAAAAATATGCCGTGCGCATGGGCGGCGGCACCAACCACCGCATGGGCCTTCACGATGCGCCCATGGTGAAGGACAATCACATCGCGGCCGCCGGCGGCGTGACCGAGGCGGTCTCAGCCTGCAAGGCGGAGGGGCTGTCCAACATCACGGTCGAGGTCGACCGGATCGACCAGATCGAAGCCGCGATCGCTGCCGGCGCCGACCGTCTCCTGCTCGACAACATGGCCCCGGAAACCCTGCGCGCCGCCGTCGCGCTGGTTGCCGGGCGCGTGCCGACCGAAGCGTCGGGCGGCGTCAACCTCGATACCATTGCCGCCATCGCCGCCACCGGCGTTACCCATGTGTCGGTCGGGCGGATCACCCAGAGTGCGCCCGCCGCCGACATCGGCATGGATTACGAGGACTGATCCGGCCGGCAGGGCATGCCCCGCCCTTTTCCGGCCTGCCCGATCAGATCCGCGCCAGCGCTTCCTCGTGTACGCGGGCGTCGCCCGTCGCCAGCACCCGCCCTTCCGTATCCGCCATGGTGAGCGGGCGCCCGCGCCAGTCCGTCACCTGCCCGCCCGCGCCCTCGATCACGGGCACAAGCGCCGCCCAGTCATAGGGCTTCAGCCCTTCCTCCATCACAAGATCAAGGCTGCCCGAGGCGACAAGGCCGTAATTGTGGCAATCTCCGCCGAACAGCATGTCGGTGACCGACCGGCCGATTCGCTGGAAGGCGGCATGGCCCGCCGCCGAAAAGAGCAGCGGGTGCGTGGAGGCCGCGCGGGCCGCGCCAAGCCCTTCGCAGGCGCGGGTGCGCACGGGGCGGCCATTGTGCGTGGTGCGCGGTGTCCCGACCGTGCAGCCCAGCCAGCGGTCCCCGGCGGCAGGCGCCGAAATGAGGCCCAGAATGGGGCGTGTATCCTCCACCAGCGCGACAAGCGTGCCATAGATGGGGCGGCCGGCCACGAAGGCGCGCGTGCCGTCGATCGGGTCCAGCACCCAGAAACGCCCCGACCGGCTGGCCGACACGCCATATTCCTCGCCATAGATGCCATCCGAGGGCCGGTCGCGCTCCAGCATCCGGCGCATGGCGCTTTCCGCCGCGCGGTCGGCAACCGTCACCGGGGACAGATCCGCCTTCTGCTCGATGGCAGGCTGTCCGCGGAAATAGGGCAGGCTGGCCTCGGCCGCCACATCGGCAAGGCGCTGCATCAGGATGATATCGGCTTCGATCGACATGGGGTCGCGCTAGCCGGTTAGGCCGCTGCGCGAAAGGGCAATGGCGTCCGGCCGCCCGATTCAACCCCCATATCAGCCCCCATATCAGCCCCCGTATCAGCCCCCGTATCAGTCTCCGTATCAGTCGAGGCCCGCCCGGTCCGCCACCAATCGTCCGGCCATGATGACGAGCCGTTCGCACACGGGGGCAGGCAGCAGGTCCTCGAGCACCGCATGGGCGGCAGCGGCATCGCCGCGCGCAACACCGCCCAGCAGCCCCGTCAAGGTCGCCTCGTCATGGGTGAGCGCGGCGGCACAGGGCGGATGGCAGGTGAAGGGGTCGGGCCAGGCGGCGACCATCATCTCCATCATCATGCCGAAGCCGGAGGCCGCCGGGCCGAGCAGGGCGCGCACCGGCGCACGCGGGGAGCGGCCGGCCCGCGCCAGCATCACCCACATGCGCGCGGCCTTCAGGAAAAGGCGTTGCTCCTCGTCGATACGGTCCACGCGGGGAAGGGCAAGAAGAGCGCTGGAAAGCAAGGGCATGGATACCTCCGTCCTGGATGATGGAGGCAAAGTTATTGCGAATGATTATCAGTTTCAAGCTTAATCGGCAGCCGCACGTCGTGTCAGAAGTTCGGTGCGGTAATGCCACGCCGTCCGGCCCGAACGGCCGCCCCGAGCCAGCGCGAAGGCAATCGCATCCTCGGGCTCGAAGGAAAGGCCCTCGGCCTCGGCATGCCGCCGCACCATCTCCAGATAGCTGTCCTGGTCAGGCACATGAAAGCCGAGCACGAGGCCGAAGCGATCCACCAGCGCAAGCTGGTCATCGGCGGCGTCGCGCGCATGGCGTGCCCCATCCTGCTGCATGCCGCTCCCGGCGATCAGATGGCGATGATTGGATGTCACGGCCAGCCGGACATTGGCCGGCCGCTCGGCGATTCCGCCATCGAGCAACGAGCGCAGAAGCCGGACCGTCGGATCCGCCGCCTCGAAGGCAAGGTCGTCCACGAAGACGATGAAGGGCCGCCCGGCGCGGGCCAGCAGCCGGAACAGATCGGGCAGGGTGGAAAGGGCGTCGCCGCCCGCCTGCACAAGCGCCACGCCGCAATCGGCGGCAATGGCGCGCACAAGGGCGGATTTGCCCATGCCGCGCGCACCCCACAGCAGCATGTCATGGGCAGGGGCGCCCGCCGCCAGCGCCCGGGCATTGCGGGAAAGCGCCGCGATCTGGCCATCCACCCCGGCAAAGCGCGCCAGCGGCAGGATGTCCCCAGCGCCGGCATCGTGAAGCCGCGCGCCGTCCCAGCGGAAGCGCTCCCCGCTGGCCGGGTCCACTTCCGTTGCATGGGCGGGCGCAAGCCGTTCAAGGGCGGCGGCGATACGGGCAAGAGCATCTGTCATGGCCTTGCCCACCTAGCCGCTTCGCACCATTTGAAAAAGCCGTCGCCCGCGTGTAGACCCGCCGTCATTTGACCCACCAAGGGAATTGACACCACATGTTCTCCACTCCCGCCTTTGCCCAGAGCGCCGCCGGAGGCGCCGCCGGCGGCACCTCGGCCTTCCTGATCCAGATCGTGCCGCTGATCCTGCTGTTCGTGATCTTCTGGTTCCTGATCATCCGCCCGCAGCAGCAGCGCGTGAAGGCCCACCGCGCCATGGTGGATGCCGTGAAGAAGGGTGATGATGTCGTCACGGGCGGCGGCCTCGTCGGGCGGGTCGTGAAAGTCACCGGAGACGAAGTGGAAATCGAGCTTGGCCCCAACATGCGGGTGAAGGCGATCAAATCCACGCTGGCCACCGTCACGCAGCGCGGCGCCGGCGCGCCCGCCAACGACGCCAAGGCCTGAGCCCCCCGATGCTGGACTTCCCGCGCTGGAAGATCTGGGCGATCACGCTGACCATCCTGGCCGGCACCATCTTCGCCCTGCCCAACCTGCTCTCCGAGCGTCAGCTGGCCGAACTGCCCGACTGGCTGCCCAGGCAGCAGCTCAACCTGGGCCTCGACCTGCGCGGGGGAAGCCACATCCTCCTCGAGGCGGACCCCGCCGACATCGCGAAGGCCCGGCTCGAAACACTGGAAGAAGTCGTCCGCACCGAATTGCGGCAGGCAGACGGCGGGGCCATCGGCTTCCGTGACCTCTCCACCCGGGAGGGCGCCATCAGCTTCACCGTCCGCGACACGGCCGACATCGACCGCGCGGTCGAGACGATGCGCGCCATGTCGCGCCCTGTCGGCCAGCTGACAGCCCAGCGCGATCTGGATGTCAGCGTCATGGACGGAACCCGTGTCGTGGTCCGTCCGACCGCCGCCGGAATCGCCGCCGAAACCGATGCCGCCATGGTGCAGGCCGTCGAGGTGATCCGCCGCCGGATCGACGAACTCGGCACCCGCGAGCCGACCATCATCCGCCAGGGCGACACCCGCATCGTGGTGCAGGTGCCCGGCCTCCAGGACCCGGATGCCCTGAAGGCGCTCATCGGCAAGACGGCGCGGCTCGAATTCCGCCTCGTCAACCTCGAGGCAGACCCGGCGATGGTCGCCGAGGGCCGCGCCCCGCCGGGAAGCCAGATCCTGCCCAACGCCGATGGCGGCGTGATCGTGGTGCAGCGCCGCGCCCTCATCACCGGCGACCAGCTGGTGGACAGCCAGCCCACCTTCCAGGACGGCATGCCCGTCGTCTCCTTCCGCTTCGACAGCGTCGGCGGCCGGCGCTTCGCCAAGGCGACCCAGGAAAATGTCGGCCGGCCCTTCGCCATCGTGCTCGACGGCCAGGTGATTTCCGCGCCGCGAATCAACGAGCCCATCCTCGGCGGATCCGGAATCATCAGCGGCAACTTCACCACCCAGAGCGCCAACGAACTCGCCATCCTGCTGCGCTCGGGCAAACTTCCTGTCGCCCTCAAGGTGATCGAGGAACGCACCGTCGGCCCCGATCTCGGCGCCGATTCGATCCGCGCCGGGGCCATCGCCAGCGCACTGGCGACGCTTCTGGTCGCCGCCTACATGATCGTCACCTACGGCCGCTTCGGCATCTATTCCGTCGCGGCGCTGGTTCTGAACGCCGTGATCATCATGGGCGTCATGTCGGTCCTGGGGGCAACGCTCACATTGCCGGGCATCGCCGGCTTCGTTCTCACCATCGGCGCCGCAGTCGATGCCAATGTGCTCATCAACGAGCACATCCGCGAGGAACTGCGAAAGGGCCGGGCCATCATCGGCTCGATCGAGACCGGCTATCGCGAAGCCTCGCGCACCATCTTCGACGCCAATGTCACGAACACGATCGCCGCTGTCATCATGTTCTGGTTCGGTTCCGGCCCGATCAAGGGGTTTGCCGTGGTTCTCACCATCGGCATCGTCACTTCGGTCTTCACGGCCGTCACCGTAACCCGGCTGATGGTGTCCTTCTGGGTGCGCCGTTCGCGGCCGCAGACCCTTGTGCTCTAGTTCGGGGGAATGACCATGCGGCTTCTGAAACTCGTACCCGACAACACCAACATCCGCTTCCTGCGCTGGCGCAACGTGGCGGTCGGCCTGTCGGTTCTGTTGATCCTCGCCTCGATCGCGCTCGTCGCCATCCGGGGGCTGAATTTCGGCGTCGATTTCGCCGGCGGCCTCATGATGGAAGTCCGCTTCGAGGAACAGGTCCGGCTCGATGACCTGCGCGCCACCGTCAATTCGGCCGGCGCCGGCGATGCCTCCCTCCAGAGCTTCGGCGATCCGCGCACCGTCTCCGTCCGCCTGCCCCTCCCCCCGGGGGATGACGAGGCCGTGCAGGCCGTGGTGAAGCATGTGCAGGACAGCATCCGCGCCGACAATCCGAAGGCAGATTTCCGACGTGTCGAAACCGTCTCGGGCATGGTTTCGGGCGAACTGATCCGTGACGGGGCCTTCGCCATCCTCTTCGCCATGATCGGCATCTCGATCTACATCTGGTTCCGCTTCGAATGGCAGTTCGGGGTCGGCTCGATGTTCGCGCTGGTGCACGATGTGGCGCTCACCCTCGGCTTCTTCGCGCTCACCCAGCTTGAATTCGATCTCAACATCGTGGCGGCCGTGCTCACCATCGTCGGCTACTCGCTGAACGACACCATCGTCATCTATGACCGCATCCGCGAGAACCTGCGGAAATACCGCAAGATGAGCATCGAGGAAGTGCTCGACCTCTCCATCAACGAGACGCTCTCGCGCACCATCGTGACCTCGATCTCCATGGTCCTGGCGCTCGGCACGCTGGTGCTGCTGGGCGGGTCGGTGTTGTTCGGCTTTGCCGTCGCCATGCTGCTCGGCGTCCTGATCGGCACCTATTCCTCGGTGTTCATCGGTGCCCCCTTCCTGATCTGGCTGGGCGTCAACAGTGACACCTTCGTCCCGGCCGAAACCGGCCCGGAAGAAAAGCTGAAGGCAAAGCGCGCCGCCGAGCAGGGCCGGGTTTGACAGGAACAGGCATCCCGGCCGGGCCGGCATCAGGCCCGAAGCTGCAGCAGGCCCCCACACGGATCGAAGGCCGGGCGGCAGGCGGCTGGGTCGTCGGCGGCCGCCTCCACCCGCCGGCCCTGCTGGCAACGGCCGCCGACGCCCGCAGCCTCGCCGGTCTCGAACTCGAAACCCTCGATGCTGCCAGCATCCCCCCGCTTCCCGACGGCGTGGACCTGCTGCTGCTGGGCACGGGCACTGTGATGAAGCGCGCGCCCCGCCCCTTTGCCGAGGCGATGCGCGCGCGCGGCGTCCGCGTCGAGCCGATGGACAGCCAGGCTGCCGCCCGCACCTTCAACGTCCTGCTCGCGGAAGACCGGCTGGTGGCAGCCCTGCTGCTCTGAAGCCCTTCCTAGGGGCGGAAGATATCGTGCGCGCGCCGGGTCGCCCGGCCGCCGACTTCAGCAGCGCCGCCCAGCAGATGAACGGCGCCATTTAGGGCAACAGCGCCAAGGCCATGCACGGGCTGGGGCAGGTCCGCCTCGCGCGTCCAGCGATCGGCCGCCGGATCATAGGCAAAGACCTCATGATGCGCCCTGCCATCCTTGCCGAAGCTCTCGCCGCCAAAGCACCACAGCCGGCCGCCCAGAACGGCTGCTGCATGGCCGCCGCGTGCAGCGGGCATGGGGGCAAGCGTCTGCCAGCGCCCCGTCACGGGGTCATAGGCATGGTGGTCGGTGCGGTTCACCAGCCCGCCCGGCGTTACCACGCGCCCGCCCGCCACATGCAGCCTGCCGCCCAGCACGGCTGCCGCCGCGCTGTTGCGCGCCACGGGCAGGGGCGCCAGCGCTTCCCACTGACGGCTGCCGGGCTTCAGGATGAAGGCAGATCGGAAGAGCGTCGTGTAGGGAAAGAGTGTACGTCCTGGCTTCAGGATGAAGGCAGCCCCGGTGTCTTCATGGTCGCCATAGCCGCCATTGGCATCGCCCGATGGCCGGCGGCCACCGGCCAGCAGAACCGCCCCGTCGATCACGCCGCCGGCAACTTCTGCCTGCGGCAGCGGCAGGGCCGGGCCTTCGCGCCAGGCGCCATCGGGCGCGTCCAGCATCCAGCACTGGCGCTCCATCGTCCAGATGCCCCCCGTGCCCGAGGAAAAACCGCCGATGGCAAGCAGTGGGTCACGCCCCGCAGGCACCCCGGGCGCGGCCAGAAACGGATGATGCAGCTGGCCGGGCATGTCGGTCAGGGCGTCCCACGCCCCGGCTCCGGGCTGCAGGCGGATCGTCGCCGCCGTCGGCCACAAAGCGCCAAGATTGGCGACAAAGCCCGGACCGCGCGCCCGGAAACCGCCGGCCAGCACCAGCGCGCCGCGCCAGGCCGTGGGGTAGATTTCCTGCACGGCGAACGGCAGCGGCGTGCCCGCAGACCAGGGTGAAGACCGCCGCGCCGCAGCCAGGAGCGGCGATGCGCCCATGGCAAGGCCGGCAGCCAGCAGCGCGCGCCGGGTGAGCATCAGATATCTTCCGCCAGCCGCCCGTAAAGCGCCGGGCGACGATCGCGGAAAAAGCCGAAGGCGGCGCGATGGCGGTCGATCAGGTCGAGGTCGAAAGCGGCGGTGACCACCCCTTCGGAGGCAGTGTCCATCTCGGCCACCATGTCGCCACGCTGGTTGCAGATGAAGCTGTTGCCATAGAAATGCTGGCCCTGCCCGTCCGCCGTCGGCTCGATACCGACACGGTTTGCGGCCACCACGGGCACCACGTTCGAAACGCTGTGGCCGATCATCGCGCGCAGCCACAGGCGGCGCGTGTCCAGCTCCGGGTCATGCGGCTCAGATCCGATGGCCGTGGGGAACATCAGCACATCGGCCCCCATCAGCATCATCGCGCGCGCGGTTTCGGGGTACCACTGGTCCCAGCAGATGCCGACGCCAATGACGCCATGCCGTGTCGGCCACACCCGGAAACCCGTGTTTCCGGGGCGGAAATAGAATTTCTCCATATAGCCCGGACCATCGGGAATATGGCTCTTGCGATATGTGCCCGCCACCATGCCATCCTCGCCCACGAAGGCGATGCTGTTGTAATAATGATGGCCGTCGCGCTCGAAGAAGCTGGTGGGAATGAAGATGCGTTCGGCGCGCGCCACCTCGCGCGCGGCTTCCACCGCCGGGTGGCTGGCAACCGGGGCCGCCGTCGCAAAGACCGCCTCGTCCTGTGCGGTGCAGAAATAATGGCCCTCGAAAAGCTCCGGCGGCAGGATCACCTTCGCGCCCTGGGCCGCAGCCTCGCGCACGAGGCGCATGGCCCTGGCGATGTCGGCATCGCGGTTGCCGCTCATCGCCATCTGGATGGCGCCCACATGAAGCATGGTCATTCCTCCGGAACCTGCTGGGTGATGCAATGAAAACTGCCACCGCCGGTCAATATGTGGCTGGCGGGAAGGCCGCTGACCTTGTGGCGCGGAAAGGCGCGCTTCACTGCATCCACCGCCGGGCCGTCGCTGGCGCCGCCGTAAAGCGGCACCACCACCTGCCCGTTGGCGACGATCCAGTTCATGTGCGAGGCCGGAACCAGTTCCCCGTCCTGCTCGAACCGGCCAACCGACGGAACATGCACGACAGCAAGGCCTGCCGCGCGCAGGCGGGCGGCCGCATCGGCAAAGACCGGGGCATTGGGGTCATCGTCAGCCGAAGCCGGCACGGCAACGGTGCCTGGCGCGACGAAACGGGCGAGATTGTCGACATGCCCGTCCGTATGGTCGTTCAATAGCCCGTCCCCCAGCCAGACGATGCGGCGAACGCCCAGCGCCTTCCCGAGCGCCGCTTCCGCTGCCGCACGGGTCCAGCCGGGGTTGCGGTTGGGGTTCAGCAGGCATTGTTCCGTGGTCAGCAACAGACCCTGCCCGTCGGATTCGATGGCGCCGCCTTCCAGCACGAAATCATGCGAATCGACAGAGGCCGCCATCAGCCCGGCCATGTGCGCGCCGACCGTGTCATCGCCTTCCAGGTCATATTTGCCGCCCCAGCCGTTGAAGCGGAAGCGCACGGCCGTTTCCGGCCCGGTGAACAGGGGGCCGGTGTCGCGCAGCCAGATGTCGCCGAAGCGGATGTCGTGGATCTCGGCGCAGTCGCCGACGGCCGTGCGCGCCGCCCGGGCCGCTTCCGCGCCGCTCGCCAGCAACTTCACGGGCACGGTCTGCGCCAGTTGCCGCACCATGGCGGCAACTTCGGCCTGCGCCGGGGCAAGATCGTCAAGCCACAGGTCCCCATCCGAGGGAAAGGCGGTGAAAAGGGCGCGCTGTCTGGCCCATTCGGCA
>CAYMZC010000073.1:0-12302 GCA_964394815.1 uncultured Sandaracinobacter sp.
AGATGCCCGGCCTCAGGGTTCCGGCGCTCGACTGGCCCTACCGCGAGGGGCTGCGCCTCGACGAGGCGATGCACCCCTTGAGCTTTCTGGCGGTCGGCCTCTACGGGCGGCGGCTGCCGAACCAGAATGGCGCGCCGCTCAGGCTGGTGGTGCCGTGGAAATATGGCTTCAAGTCGATCAAGTCGATCGTCGCCATCGACTTCGTGGAGCGCCAGCCGAAGACCAGCTGGGCCATGGCGCAGCCGCGCGAATATGGCTTTTATTCCAATGTGAACCCGGATGTGCCGCACCCCCGCTGGAGCCAGGCGACTGAGCGCCGGATCGGCGAATTCCGCAAGCGCCCGACACTGGTCTTCAACGGCTATGCCGAAGAGGTCGCCCACCTCTATCGCGGCATGGACCTGAAACGCTTTTTCTGAAGCCCCCCGTGCCGGCCCTGTTCAGGCGACCGCTGCCATGGTGGCTGAAGCCCGCTTTGCACCTGCTTGCCGCCGCCACGCTCGCCCGGCTCGCCTTCGGCTGGGCGGAGCTGCTGTGGTTCGCGCCGGGGTCGCTGCGGCTTTCGGCCGAGCCTGTCGCACACACCCATAATGCGCTCGGCCTCGGGGCGCTTCGGCTTCTGGTGGCCAGCCTTGCCGTCACGCCGCTGCGGCGGATCACGGGGTGGGGGGCGATCCAGGGGGTCAGGCGGATGCTCGGCCTGTGGGCCTTTGCCTATGCGCTGCTGCACCTCGGCTTCTACCTCGTGATGGACCTTGACGGGTCGGTCGTGCGGCTGCTGGCGGAGGCTGCGGAAAAGCCCTTCATCCTGTTCGGGCTGGCGGCGCTGCTGGCCATGGCGCCGCTGGCGGCCACCAGCAGCAATGGCGCGATCCGGGCGCTGGGCGCGCGCCGCTGGCTTCGGCTGCACCGGCTTGCCTATGTGGCCGGGCTGGCGGGCGCCGTGCATTATCTCTTCAGGGTAAAGGGTTTCCAGCCGGACCCGTGGCTTTACGCGGGTCTTCTGCTTCTGTTGCTGGCCTTGCGATTCAGGCCCAGTTCCGGATCGGCCAGCCCCTGAGGCGCGCCATCTGTCCGAGCGCCTTCGACGGGTTGGCCGCCACCGGGTCATCGGCCCACAGCAGCACGGGCAGGTCGCTCACATGGTCGCTCAGGAAGCGCACATGGGGCGGGCGGGCCGGCAGCGCATCGAGGATCATCCGCAGCTTGCCCATGTCGTAGCAATTCTCGCCGCGGATGCGGTGGGTGAGCATGTCGCCATCCCAGTGGTTTTCGGTGGCGACGACCGTGTCGAAGCCCCAGCGCGCGGCGAGATGGGCGCTGTAGTAGCGGCAGCTTGCCGTGGCGAGGAGCAGGTGGCGCCCCGCGGCCCGGTCGGTGGCGATCGCTTCGAGCGCGCCGGGCAGTTCCTGCGCCGCCCCGAAGCGCGCGGCGAAGCGGGCGGCGGCGCGTTCCACCGTGGCGCGCGGCACGCGGCGTCCCATCATCAGCCGGTGGGTTGCTTCCTTCAGGCCCTTGCGGTCGGTGAAGCCAAGAAGGAAGGCAAGGCCGGGCAGCAGCATCAGCGGCGCCAGCAGCAGCCGGGCCGGCGCTTCGGTCCGGGCGAAGAAGAAGAGCCAGCTGGTCCAGCTCGCCTTGCGGGTGATGGTCTTGTCCATGTCGTAGATGGCGAGGCCGGTGGTGGCGAGATCCGGGATGGCGACCCGGGGGTTGGTTGCGGGCATGGTCAGTCCTGTTGGCGGGGGTTGCGCGCGCGCCAGGCAGGCGGCGGCAGGCGATCTTCCGGGCGCAGGCTCCACAGGCCGCGCCCGGCCTTGCGCGCGGCGACCTGCCCGGCGCGGATTTCGGGATCATCGAGGTAGCGGCTGAACGCCCAGGCATGTCCCTCGGCTGTCATGCGGGCGTTCACATGGGTGCGCCCCACCCATAGCCGCGCCACGAGCCGGCCGTAGCGGTCGCGGTCCGTCACCTCGACGCGCACCTGCTTTCCCATGGCGATGCGCCGCAACGCCGAGCGGGACTGGATGCCCCAGGGCTGGGCCAGTTCGGGCGCGTCGATCCCGGCGAGGCGGATTTCGCTTCGGCGTTTCACGCCCGCCCGCTCGACGACGAGGGAATCGCCATCCTTCACGCGCACCACCCGCCCCTCGAAGCTGGTGGTGGCATGGGCGGCTGCCGGAAGCTGGCAAAGCAGAAGGCCGGCAAGCAGAGTGCGAAGCAGCAGGGGCAGCAGGGCGGAAAGACGCATGGGCATGGCGCTGTTCCCTTGCAACGCCACGGCCCGATATGCAAAACCCTTGCCACAAGCCGTCCTTGCATGTGACGTGAGGCATACATGATCCGCCCTGGCTGCGTCGCAGGGCTGGCCCCGAGGAGCCGACCGACAGCCATGCCCAGCCCGCCAGACGATCCGGACAGGCTGCAGGCCACGGCCCCATCCGCCGCAGTGGCCGAAGTGCGGCTGGAAGCCGGACGCCTGCGTCTTTCAGGGGACTGGACGATCGCCGCCGCCGCCCGGCTCGAACAGGCGCTGCATGCAGCACTTGCGGGCCATGACGGGCCGGTCGTCATCGACATGGCGGGTCTGGGCCGCATCGACACGGTGGGCGCCTGGCTGGTGCACCGCCTGCTGCGGGACAGGCCGGGAAGCGACATCGCCGCAGCCGGGGAACGGGCGCTGGGGCTGATTGCGCAGGTCGGCGCGGCCGACAGGCCCGGCCCGGTCCACCGCGATCAGCCGCCCTTCCTGCAGCGCGAGCTGGCCAAGATCGGCGTCTATGTCATCGAGCTTCTGAACACCACGGGCGCGGCGCTGGCCTTCATCGGGCGGACCCTGATTTCCTTCTGGCAGGCGCTTGCCAGCGGGCGCGGCCTGCGCTGGAACAGCGTCTTCATCCAGATGGAGCAGACAGGTGTCAGCGCGCTCGGAATCGTCGGGCTGATGAGCTTCCTTGTCGGCATCGTCATCGCCCAGCAGGGCGCGGTGCAGCTGCGCGAGTTCGGCGCCGACGTCTATGTCATCAATCTCGTCGGCCGGGCCACCTTCCGCGAGCTTGGCATCCTGCTCACGGCGATCATGGTCGCCGGACGATCGGCTTCGGCCTTCGCGGCGCAGATCGGGGCGATGAAGCTGGCCGAGGAGGTGGATGCCATGCGCACCATCGGTCTCGACCCGATGGAGGTGCTGGTTCTGCCGCGCGTGATCGCGCTGGTGCTGATGATGCCGATTCTCGCCTTCTTCGCCTCCATTCTGGCGGTGGTGGGCGGGGGCCTCTTCACCTGGCTGTCGCTGGACATTCCGCCGGCCACCTTTGTCCAGCGCCTGCGCGAAGTGGTGCCGCTGTCCGATGTGTGGATCGGTCTTTCGAAGGCGCCCGTCTTCGGGGCGATGATTGCCGTCATCGGCTGTTTCCAGGGCTTTCAGGTGACAGGCAACACCGAATCCGTGGGCCTGCGCACCACGCTGGCCGTGGTGCAGGCGATCTTCCTCGTGATCGTGCTGGATGCCTTTTTCGCGCTCTTCTATTCGGCCATCGGGTTCGACTGATGGCGGCGGCGATCCAGGTTAGCGGTCTCGTGACCCGTTTCGGGGAACAGGTGGTCCACCAGGGCCTCGACCTCGAAGTGCGCGCGGGCGAGATCCTCGGCGTCGTCGGCGGTTCGGGCTCGGGCAAATCCGTGCTGATGCGCTCGATCATCGGCCTGCAGCAGCCGGCCGAAGGCCGGATCGCGCTGTTCGGGCAGGATGTCGGCGCGATGGATTCCGGATCGCATGCCGAACTGGCGCGCAGCTGGGGCGTTCTGTTCCAGGGCGGGGCGCTGTTCTCGGGCCTGACGGTGGCCGAGAATGTGCAGGTGCCCATGCGCGAATATTTCGACATGCCCGAGGCGCTGATGGACGAGATCGCCGCCTACAAGGTGGCGCTGGTTGGCCTGCCGGCAGAGGCGGGGGCCAAATATCCGTCCGAACTTTCGGGCGGGATGAAGAAGCGGGCCGCGCTTGCCCGCGCGCTGGCGCTCGACCCGGCGCTACTCTTCCTCGACGAGCCGACGGCCGGGCTGGACCCGATCGCCGCCGACGGCTTCGACCGGCTGATCCTCGCCCTGGCCCGCGCCATGGGGCTGACCGTCTTCCTCATCACCCACGACCTCGACACGCTGCACGCGATCTGCGACCGGGTTGCCGTGATCGCGGACAAGCGCATCATTGCCGTGGGAACGATTCAGGAGCTTGTGATGAACGACCACCCCTGGATCCAGGACTATTTCGCCGGCCCGCGTGGCCGGGCAGCGGCCTCGGGCCATGGGCATGCGATCGCCGGCCCGGCGGCCGGTGATGCCAAGCGGGGCGATGCGCCGGGCACGATGCCGCAAGGCGGAACGGAAGGGGCGGCCTGATGGAAAACCGGCAATCGCACATGCTGGTGGGCGGCGTCACCATCCTGCTGGTGGTGGCGCTGTTCGCTTTCATCCTCTGGCTCACGCGCTTCACCGGCGAGACGCGGGACGAATATGACATCTTTTTCCGCCAGTCCGTCGCGGGGCTGGCGACCGGCTCGGCTGTCACCTTCTCGGGCGTTCCCGTGGGGCAGGTGAAGAAGATCGCGCTGATGCCCGAAAGCCCGGAATTCGTGCGCGTGCGGATCGAGGTGGGGCAGGATGTTCCCGTGCTGGAGGGCACCAGCGCCACACTTCAGTCCGTCGGGTTCACCGGGGTTACCGAAATCCAGCTGAAGGGCGGGCTTGCAGGCCAGGCCGAGCGGAACGAGCCGGGACCTTATGGCGTGCCGGTGATTCCAGCAGCTGCATCGGGCTTTGGCCAGTTGCTGGAATCGGCGCCGCAGGTGCTGGAGCGCGCCTCGACCCTTCTGGCCCGGCTGAACGAAGTGTTCGACGACGAGAACCGCGCCGCCATGAAGGGCATGCTGACGAACCTGGACCGCACCACGGCCGTGCTGGCCGAGGAAGGCCCCGCCCTGCGCGCGGCCATCCGGGAATCGGAAGCGACGCTGAAGGCCGCAACCCGTGCCGCCGCCGCGCTGGAAAAGGCCGGAACCACCGCCGACACGCTGCTGACGGAAGATGGCAAGCCCCTGCTGGCGGAACTGCGCAGCGCTGTTGCTTCTGCGGAATCGACCCTGAAGCGCGTGGACAGGCTTTCGGCTGCCGCCGAACCCGGTGTCCGCACGCTGGCCACCGATACGCTGCCGCAGATGAACCAGCTGGTATCGGACCTGCGCGAGGTGACCCGCCAGATTGGCGCGCTTTCCGCCAAGCTGGATGAAGACCCGCTGGGCGCTGTCGTCGGCGGACGCCCGCTTCCCGACTACGAGCCTGAAGGTAAACAGTGATGCGCCGGACCTTTCCAGCCCTTTCGCAGCTTCTGGGCGCGGCCTGCCTTGCCGCCGCGCTTTCGGCCTGCGGCCCTATCGTGCAGGTGGGTGGCAATGCCCCAAGGCCCGATTCGCTTTATACGCTTTCCGCAATCGGCCCGGCGGCGGTGCCGGCCGGGGTGCAGCCGGTGGACATGGCGCGCGCCGTCACCATCGGTTTGCCGGCCGTGCCCGGCGCGCTCCAGACCCTCAGGATTCCTGTCAGCAACACGGACACCACGATCCAGTATGTGAAGGCGGCACAATGGTCGGAACAGCCGGCGCGCCTGTTCCAGCATCTTCTGGCCGATGTGCTGGTGCACCAGGGCATCGCGGTGATCGACCCGCGCAGCAGCGGCCAGGCTGGCGGCATCAGGCTTGCAGGCCAGCTCATGACCTTCGGTGTCGATGTGCGCGGCGCACCGGTCGCGCGCGTGCGCTATGACGCCACGCTCACCGGCCCTGACGGCGTGCGCCAGCGCCGGTTCGAGCGCGAGGTGGCCGTGCCGCGGGTGGAAGGCGCAGCCGTTGCCCGCGCGCTGAATGCCGGCGCCAATGCGGTCGCCCAGGATGTGGCGGACTGGGTGAAGGCGGCCCGCTAGGCCATGTGCGAGCCTGCGGACGGAGGCCGGCGTGCCCGCCGCCATTTCCTTTCCGGCAACCGCTCTGCTTGACCGCTGCCGCGCTTGCCGCTATCGGCCCGGCTTCGCTTTCGAACGAAGGCTGGCGGGGTAGCTCAGCTGGTTAGAGCACAGGATTCATAACCCTGAGGCCGCGGGTTCAAGTCCCGCCCCCGCCACCACTTTCCGCGCCATCTCCCTGCAATGCCTCACGCCGGACCCGAGGCGAATGTCCCGGGGACTCGCGCTGATGTCATTTCAGATTGTTACGGATGATGACGCCGCAAGCTATTGCTGAATGCATGGCTGCAACATGCAAACATGTGAATTTATTGCCCTTTTTCGAAGTTCTCATGCTCGATTCCGATCCGAGAGAAGATCTCGAAAGTTACGAATTTCTCACAATTTTCTTGATGTCAGACAAATACGTTCCAGAAGGAATATGGTTATTCTTTTATGTTGCATGGCCGTATTTCTGGTCAGATGCAGGTGTCTTGTATCAAGGGAGTCAAAGAAGATGCTCATGAAATCGCGCATGTCACTCGGCGGACAGCTGCTTTCCTGTTCGGCCAAGGCGGCAGTCGCAATGGGCCTGTCATTTCTGGGTGGCACCCTCCCTGCCTCGGCCAATGATTTTTATGTTCAGCTGAACCCCAATTACTTCAACGGCGGGTCCGAGCAGCTTTTCATTTTCGGCACAGCTGGCAGCACGGGCGCGATTCAGGGTGAAGGTTACGCCGAGAATTTTACGCTTGGAGATGAGGGCTATGCCGTCATCACACTTCCCAAGAGTTTTGTTCTTTCGAGCGGGGCAGTCGAAAACAAGGGTCTGAAGGTCAGCTCCGGCAGCGATATCAGCGGCTATTTCCTGAGCCGTCAGCAATATACGACGGACATGACCTATCTGATCGACAGCCGGAGCCTGGGGACGGATTATTTCACGCTTGGCTATGCGGGTGCTCTCAACGACCAGATTTCGGTTCAGGCGACCGAGGACAACACGACTGTCACGATCTCGCCAAGCGACGGCACCGGAGCATTCCAGATCAGCCTGAATGCCGGCCAGACCTACATGCATACCTCCGGCAGCAATCTCACCGGAAGCCGGGTTACCGCCGATCGCCCGGTTTCGGTCTTTTCGGGCAATGAATGCGCCAATGTTCCGATGGGGGCATCAGCTTGCGACCACCTCGTCGAGCAGATGCCTTCGGTCGAGATGTATTCCAGTGATTATGTCGTGGCGCAATCGCCGCGCACCGGAAGCTATGGAAACGTCTATCGTGTCGTTGCATCGCAGGATGGCACCGAGGTCCGCCTTGATGGCGCCTTGCTGACGACACTTGATGCCGGCCAGTATGTCGAAACGTCCCTGGCAGGCGGCGCCCGCATCACGTCCAGCCAGCCGGTGCTGGTGGGCCAGTATCTGATTGGTGAATCCCTGGCAGGGGAAGTGACCGACCCGGCTCTGGCTGTCGTTCCGGGCGTGGAGGACTGGCTCGATTCCTATGTGTTCGCGACACCTGCCGGTTCGGCTGACTTCGTGAGCGATTTCGCCACCATCGTGATGACGGCTGGCAGCGTCGACACGCTGACCATCGATGGCGAAACGCCCGATCTTACGCTGTTCACGCCCATCGGCTCTTCCGGCTTCAGCTATGCGAGCTACGATGTGTCCGGCCTGCTCGGCCCGATCACCATCTCGGCGGCCGAGCGCTTCCTGCTGATGATCTATGGCTTCAGCGAGTATGACAGCTACGCCACCTATGGCGGGGCATCCTATTCCCCGGGTGCGTCGGGCGGTGGCGATTTCGACAATGGCGACACGCCGGATATCGACGGCATCTACACCACCGCACAGCTGGCAGCCTCTCAGGTCAACCCCGTCTTCGCGGGCGGCACGCTGGTCGCAAGCTCGGCGGACATCGTGGCCAATGACTTCGCCGTCGAGACCCTTGGCGGCACCATCGATACCGCCGGACAGGATGTCACCTTCTCGGGTGATTTCACCGGGCCGGGCGGGCTTGCCAAGGCGGGCCTCGGCACCCTCTCCCTGACAGGTGCGAGCCTCCTTGGCGGCGACGTGCTGGTCAATGACGGCACGCTTCTCATCCTCGGCAGCTTCCAGGCGCCGGCTTTCCGTGTCTTTGCAGGCGGCACGCTGGGCGGTTCGGGCGACACCCTTGGCGACGTGATCGTTGGCGATGGCGGCACAATCCTTGGTGGCATGAACATCAGCGGCGATGTAACGCTCGGCAGCGGTTCGCTCAGCATCTTCGGAGACGCGATCAGCGTCGACGGTACGGTGACGATCGAGGACGGCGCCTCGGCCCAGGTGCAGGCGGCGCCCGGCCTTCCGGGCAGCGTGCGCACCCTTGTCACCACCACTGGCGGCCTGGCAGGCGCCTATTCGACGGTCACGCTGGACGCGGGCGTATGGGGCGCGCTGCGACAGACGGCCAGCAGCCTCGAACTGGTCAGCCTTTTCGGCATGCGCCAGGCGGCAAACCCGCAGGCCGTGCTGACCGCCAGCCACCTCAACAGCCTGTTCGTCGCGGGCGCCGCAACCCCTGCGATCCTTGCCGCTGTTCCCGGTCTTGTCGATGGTGAGGGCTATGGCAATGCGGCAGCCCTGGGCACGTTGCACCCGGAAGCCTATGGCTCGATCGCGCAGCTCGGTCACGAGAATGCGCTGGCCATCCGGTCCGCCATCCGCTCCGGCAACTTCGCCGCCATTGGCGAGGAACCGGGCATGTTTACCTTCGTGCAGGGTCTTGGCCAGTGGCGTCGCCTTGAAGGCGATCGCGTGACGGGTGTCTCGCGCTCCACGCTGGAAAGCCGTGGCGTGATGGGCGGCCTTGGGTTCAACAATGGCAGCTTCATGATCAACGCCTTCATAGGCTCGATCGATGGCAGCCAGCAGATCGCGGCGATCGGGGCAGACACGGACACCGACGGCACCTTCTTTGGCACCAGCGTGCAATATGCCAGCGGCCCGCTTGTGGCGGGCGGCGCCCTGATCGTCGATCACAGCTCGGCGCGCACCAGCCGCAGCCTTTTCAACGGCGCTACGGTGCGTGATCGTTACAGCCTGCGTTCCACTACCTTCGATGGCTATGTCCGCTATGGCATGGCGGTGGCGGAATCGGGCTGGCGCCTTGGCCCGCAGCTTGGCCTCACGCATGTCATCACCAGCCGGGGTGATGTGGCGGAAGCCGGTGACGCCGCCTTTGCCCTGAGCCTTGCGAAGGAGGATTACAAGGCCACCTTCCTGACTGGCGACCTTGTGATGACGAACGACAGCATCCGCGCCCGCCCCTGGCTTTCGGCCGGTATCAGCCACCGGATTTCGGGGGACGCCATCAGGGCGACGGCCAGCTTCGATGGCACGCCGACTGGCTTCACCGTGCTGGGGGTCGAGCGTGAGAAGACCTTTGCCACCCTGAGCGGCGGCATGGACTATCAGCTGACCGGAGCCGTCAGCCTCTATCTGCAGGGCGGCGCCGAGCTTCGTTCGGGCTATGGGGCCGAACATGTGACGGGCGGCGTGCGGGTCCGCTTCTGATCCTGCCGTCCATGGGCGGAGCCGCGCTGACGCGCCGGCTCCGCCTGCGGCCTGTATCATGCCTGCCGCCTGTATCATGCCTGCGGCCTGTATCGTGCCTGCGGCATGGCGTGCGCCATAAACGCATTGCCTTCCGCCCTTCGCGCGCTATCAGGCAAGACGGAGGCGGAAATGAAGCGCGTGGCTTTTTTCAGGATCATGCCGAAGGCTCTTGCGGCCCTTATGGCTGTAGTGGCCCTGCTCTGGGCGCCGGCCGCGGTTGCCGGGGCGGACGGGGCAGCGCCGCGCAAGGCGTCTGACGGGGCAACGGTTGGCTGGGCCATCGCCATTCATGGCGGCGCCGGCGTCATCGAGCGCGGCAGCCTTTCGCCTGAAACCGATGCCGCCATCCGCACGACGCTTTCGGCCGCGCTGAAGGCGGGCGAGGATGTGCTGGCCGCCGGCGGCCCCGCGCTCGATGCCGTGGAAGCCGCCGTTCGGGTCATGGAGGACAGCCCCCATTTCAACGCCGGCCATGGCGCTGTCTTCACTTCGGCCGGCAGCATCGAACTGGATGCCGCCATCATGGACGGCCAGACCCTGAAGGCCGGCGCCGTCACCGGTGTTGCAACCACGAAGAATCCTGTCAGCCTCGCCCGGGTGCTGATGGAGCGTGGGCCGCATGTCTTTCTTGCGGGGGCTGCTGCCGATTCCCATGCGAAGGCGGCTGGCCTTGCGCAGGTGCCCAACAGCCATTTCATGACCGAGCGCCGCCGCCGGCAGCTCGACAGCCTGAAGATGCATGGCCAAGGCGCGATGCTGGCGCCGGGGTCGCGCACCGATGAACTGCGCTTCGGAACCGTGGGCGCCGTCGCCCGCGACCGTGCCGGCAATCTCGCCGCCGCCACCTCGACGGGCGGGCTGACCGGCAAGGCGCCCGGCCGGGTGGGGGATACGCCCATCATCGGCGCAGGCACCATTGCCGACAACCGTGCCTGCGCGGTATCGGGCACCGGCACGGGCGAAATCTTCATCCGCGTCCGCGTGGCCGGCCAGATCTGCGACCGGGTGCGCTTCGGGGGGCAGGATCCGGAGGCCGCCGCCGCTGCCGCCATCGCCGAGCTTGGCGCACTGGGCGGCGACGGGGGCGTGATCGTCCTCGGCCCCGGGGGCGACGGGCTTTTTGCCATGAACAGCAGCGGCATGTATCGCGCGCGCGCAAGCGCCGGCGGCAGCCGCGAGACAGGGATTTACGCAGACGAATGACCAGCGGTGTTTTCGATGTCCTGATCGTGGGCGCGGGCCAGGCCGGCGCCATGGCGGCTATCGCCCTGAGGCAGGAAGGCTTCACGGGCTCGATCCTGATGGTGGGGGAGGAATCCGACCTGCCCTATGAGCGGCCGCCGCTCTCCAAGGATTATCTGGCCGGCGAAAAGCCCGCCGACAGGCTGCTCATCCGCCCGCCGGCCTTCTGGACGGAGCGCGATGTCACCATCCTTCCCGAAACGCGCATCGCCCATGTCGAGCGCGGCGTGGCCACCGCCGAGGATGGCCGCCTTTTCCATTTTGGCAAGCTGATCTGGGCGGCGGGCGGCCATGCCCGCAAGCTGCGCTGCCCCGGCGGCGATCTGGGCGGCGTGCATGTGATCCGCACCCGGCAGGATGTGGACAATCTCCGCGCCGACCTTTCCGTCGCCCAGCGGGTGGCCGTGATCGGTGGTGGCTATGTCGGTCTGGAAGCCGCCGCCGTGCTGGCGGCCCATGGCAAGACGGTCACGGTGATCGAGGCGCAGCCGCGCCTGCTGGCGCGTGTGACCGCGCCCGCCATCAGCGACCATTATCTCGCGCTTCACCGCAGCCACGGGGTCGAGGTTCTGCTGTCAGCCCAGGTGGAAGCGCTGGAGGGCGATGGCCGTGTTTCGACGGTGCGGCTTGCCGACGGGCGCGGCATCCCTTGCGATGTTGCGATCGTGGGCATCGGCCTCGAGCCGTCCGTCGCGCCGCTGGGGCTGGACGGCAATGGCGTGCCGGTGGATGCCCACTGCCGGACCGCGATTCCCGATGTCTATGCCATCGGCGATTGCGCGGCCCATGCCAATGCCTATGCCCGCGGGCAGGTGATCCGCCTGGAATCGGTGCAGAATGCAGTGGACATGGCAAAGGCTGCCGCAGCCCATATCGTGCATGGCGATGCAGCCAGGCCCTATGCCGCCTGCCCCTGGTTCTGGTCCAACCAGTATGATGTGCGGTTGCAGACGGTTGGCCTTTCGGCCGGCCATGACGAGACCGTGACGCGCGGCGACCCGGAATCGGGCAGCTTCACCCTTGTCTATCTGCGCGAGGGCGCCATCATCGCGCTCGACTGCATCAACGCCCCGCGCGACTATGTGCAGGGCAAGGCGCTGGTGGAACGCGGCGCGAAGGTCGCACCGGACCGCCTCGCCGATGCGAGCATTCCGCTGAAAGAGATGCAGGCCTGACCAGCCGGCAGCCCGATACCCCCCAGCTACGCACTCTGAAAGGATGACGCCCTTGCACCCGACTACCGCCAAGCTGAAGGCCCGGCTGAAACTGCCGGTCATCGCCTCGCCGCTGTTCATCATTTCCAACCCGGAGCTGGTGATCGCCCAGTGCAAGGCCGGCATCATCGGCTCCTTCCCGAGCCTGAATGCGCGCCCGCTGTCCCAGCTCGATGAATGGCTGCACCGCCTGTCGACCGAACTGACGGACGCGGATGCGCCCTATGCCGTGAACCTCATCGTCCACAAG
>CAYMZC010000074.1:0-12263 GCA_964394815.1 uncultured Sandaracinobacter sp.
ATGACCGCATCCGCCCCGAACATTACATGCCCGCCTTCGAGGAAGCGATGCGGCTGGCCCGGCACGACATGAACATGATCGGCGCGCAGCGCTCCGCCCCAACCTTCGCCAACACGCTTGAGCGGATGGAAAAGGCGGGCGAACTGCTCAACCGCACCAGCGCCGTCTTCTTCAACGTCGCCTCCAGCCATGCGACAGACGAAATCCAGAAGATCGAGGGCGAAATCACGCCGAAGCTCGCCCGCTTCCAGAGCGAGACCTACCTCGACAAGGCGCTCTTCAACCGGATCGACACGCTCTACCGCAAGCGCGAGACACTGAAACTCGAGCCGGAGCAGCTGCGCCTGCTGGAAGTGACGCACCGCAATTTCGTGCGCGCGGGTGCTGCCCTTCCCGAGGAAGGCCGCAAGCGCCTGGCCGCCATCGACGAGGAAATGGCAAGCCTGAACGTCACCTTCGGGCAGAAGGTGCTGGCCGATCAGAAAGCCGGCGACGTACTGCTGACGGCTGCGGAAATGGCCGGAATGCCCGAAGGCTTCCGTGCCGCCGCCGCAACCAGGGCCGAGGCCGCCGGGAAGAAGGGCGGCTATCTTGTCGCTGCCACGCGTTCCGAGTTCGAGCCCTTCATGACGCTCGCCACCGATCGCGGCGCGCGCGAGAAGGTCTTCCGCGCCTTCGACAACCGGGGCGACAATGGCAATGCCAACGACACCAATGCCACCATCCGCAAAATGGTGGAACTGCGGCTCGAGCGGGCGAAGCTGCTGGGCTACAAGAGCCACGCCGACTTCCAGCTGGTGACATCGATGGCGGAAACGCCGGAAGCAGCCAGCACCCTTCTGAAGCAGATTTACGAAGCCGGCCTCAGGCGCGCCGCGCAAGAGGAAGCCGATCTCCTGAAGCTTGCCGCAGCCGACGGGATCACGAAGCTCGAACCCTGGGACTGGCGCTATTATTCCGAGAAGCTGAGGATCGAGCGCTACAATCTCGATGAAACGAAGCTGAAGCCCTATCTGCCGCTCGAAGGCATGCTGAACGCGCTGAAGGAAACCAACGAGCGCCTGTTCGGCCTGAAGATGGTGGAGCGCAAGGACATCCCGACCTGGCACCCGGAGGTGCGCACCTTCGACGTGTTCGAGGCTGACGGAAAGCGCATCGGCCTCTTCTATGCCGACTGGTTCGCCCGCCCCACCAAGCAGCCCGGCGCCTGGATGAACGAGATCCGCGGACAGGATGGGCTGCGCGGCCTCAGCCCGCAGGTCGTGAACAACTGCAACTACACCCCGCCGGCAGCCGGTGAACCGGCGCTTCTGTCCTTCGACGATGCGGAAACGCTGTTCCACGAATTCGGCCACGCGCTTCACGGCCTGCTGTCGAACACCCGCTACCCGTCAATGGCGGGCACGAACGTCTATCGTGACTTCGTGGAGTTTCCGAGCCAGGTCTATGAACATTGGGTGGCCGAACGCGACATCCTGTCGGCCCATGCGCGCAACGCGGCCGGCGAACCCATGCCGGGCGATCTGCTCGATGCCCTGATGAAGGCGCGCAACTTCAATCAGGGCTATCTGACCGTGCAGCAGCTCGCCTCCGCCCTGGTGGACATGGACCTGCACCGGCTGGAAAGCATTCCGGACGATTTCGACGCAAAGGCCTTCGAAAAGGCGACGCTCGAGAAATATGGCGTGCCCTCGGCCATCGGCATGCGCCACCGGCTGGCGCATTTCGGCCATCTGTTCTCGGGCGGCTATTCGGCCGGCTATTACGCCTATACCTGGGCCGAGGTGCTCGAGGCCGATGCCTTCGACAAGTGGAAGGAAGCCGGCGATGTGTGGAGCCGGGAGGTGGCAAAAAGCTACCGCGACAACATCCTCGCCGTGGGCAACAGCCGCCCGCCGCAGGAAAGCTATGTCGCCTTCCGTGGCCGCATGCCCACCCCCGAGGCCCTGCTTCGCAATCGCGGCCTGAACTGATAGGCTTTCCCGGCGTCCGGATTATCAATGCGAATTTTTCCGGACGCCGGGAACATCGAGTCCCGAAAGGCGTTTGCCAGCCGTGTGGCTGTGCCACGCCGCAACAGGAGGAATAACCATGAAGTTTGCAGCCCCGATTCTCGTTGCCGGTGCGGCCCTGCTGGCAGCCTGCAACCAGAGCCCGGCCGATAAACAGGCGGAAGCCGTTGAGGAACAGGCCGAGGTCAAGGCCGAAGTCATTGAAGAAAATGCAGAAATGAAGGCCGATGCCCTCGAGGAGCAGGCTGACGCCGTGCGTGACGCCGCCAAGGCCATGTCGGAATCGGTGGAAGAGCGGGGCGAGGATGTCGCCGACGCGATCACCGAGAAGAACTGACGCCGACCTGATTCAACGCGGGCGCAGGCCCGTTGACGCAGCCACGGAAGACCTTCCAAGGTCTTCCGTGGCTGTATTCATATTCGATCAGCCAGCATGCCTGCCCAGCGGCGCCGTCAGGCCGGCGGATGCGGCCGCCATCAACGCAATGCGATCGAAGGCGCGATCCAGCATTGCGGCATCGCCCGTAAGGCTTACGCGCACATGGCCCTGCCCGCTTGGCCCGAAGCCGCTGCCTGGCACCACCGCAACCCCGGCCTCGTCCAGCATGCGGCGCGCGACAATCCTGTCATCCGGGTGAATGCCCCGGATGTCCAGCATCACGAACATGCCGCCGACGGGCATGCGGGCGGAAAGGCCCGGGATCGCATTCGCCCGCTCCACCACCTGGGCTGCACGCCGGGCAAATCCGGAGCGGTAGGTGGCAAACGCGCTTTCCGGCAGGCTGAGCGCCGCGACGGCGGCATCCTGCACGAACTGGCTGACCCCGAAGAGCGCGGCGGCCTGCCAGTCGGCCAGCGCCCGCACCAGGGCGGGGGGCGCCAGCACCCAGCCGATGCGATAGCCTGTCATGGCGTGGCTTTTGGACAGGCTGTTCAATACCACCGTGCGCCCGGCCGGGCCATTGGCCCACGCACCGACATGGGCGCCATCGAAGCGGAAGCGGGCATAGACTTCATCCACCACCAGCCACAGATCATGTGCCGTGCAGAGCCCGGACAGCCGGGCGAAATCTGCCTGTGTGAGCGCTGCACCGCTGGGATTGCAGGGGCTGTTGAGGAATATGGCGCGCGTGGCCGGGGTTATCGCTGCCGCAATCGCCTCGACATCGATGGACAGGTCCGGGCGGGACGGAACCACATGCGGCCGCGCGCCGCTGGATGCGACAACGCCCGGATAGGTCGCATAATAGGGGGCGGACAGGATCACCTCGTCGCCTTCGCCGGCGATCATCGCCATCACCGAAAGCGCCGCATGCTGCGCGCCCGGCACGATCACCACATCATCGGGCGCACAGCCTTCCGCACGCGCGACAGCAGCCCGCAGGGCCGGTTCGCCCAGAAGCGGGGTGTAGTGTGTCCGCCCGCCGTGAAGCGCCTTGCAGGTCGCTTCCACGATGGCCGGGTGCGGCGGGCAGACAGGGTCGCCCAGCGTCATCAACAGTATGTCCTCGCCAGCGGCAACCCGGCGCAGCGCCTCGTCGGCGATGGCCCATGCGCTTGCCTGGCCGGCTGCCGCAAGGCGCGCGGCCGCGGGCGAAAGCGCCGGCTCAGCCATGCCCGCCCACAATGGCCTCCGCTTCCACCTCCACGCGCCATTCCGGCCGCAGCAGCACGGCGCCTGCAATCATGGTGGAGGCGGGCCGGATGTCCCCGAAGATGCGGCCATGCGCCCGGCCCGCGCCGTCGGCGTCGGCAGGTTCCACAAGGAAAACGCGGGTCCGCACCACGTCGGCGGCAGTGCCGCCCAGCTGCCCGATCGCCGCCAGAATGACCTCGAGGCAGCGCGCGGTCTGCGCCTCGGCATCGCCGGGCGTCGAGCTGCCGTCCGGCTCGACAGGCGCGGTGCCGGAAACGAGGATTCGGTCGCCCACGCGGACAGCGCGGGAAAAGCCGATGCTTGCCTCGAACGGGGAACCGGAGGAGGCGCGGGTGCGGGTGGTGCTGTTCATGCTGTCGCTGTAGCGTGACGCGCAGCAGCGGAAAAGCGGGAAGGCTGGCGCATGGAACGGGCGGATCTGGTTTTTGCAATCGCCAACTGGCTGGCGCTTGGCGGCTGGCTGGCACTTGCCCTTGCCCCTTTGAAACGCAACGCGCTGGTGCTGGCCGCGCGCATTGCGGCAGCCTCGGTCGCGGCCATCTATGTGCTGCTATTGGCGCGCGGCCTCGCCATGGGCGGCGGGCTTCCGGAAGGCGCGGGTTTCGATACGCTGGACGGCGTGATCGCCCTTCTTTCCCGCAGGGAAGCCATGCTGGGCGCGTGGATACACTTCCTGGCCTTCGACCTTTTCGTTGGAAGCTGGATGGCAGCCGATGCGCCGAAGGCCGGCGTGCCGCACTGGCTGCTGCTGCCTCTCCTTGGCCTGACCCTGATGGCCGGGCCGGCGGGGCTTGTGCTCTATCTGCTTCTTGCCGCCGCCTTCAGGCGGCGCGGCGGGGATTGATAGCGAAGCAAAGGGCATATCAACCGGATTTGGCCTTTCCGGCCATCAGCCGCGCGCCATCCGAATTGGGGTCGATCGACATGCCGTATTTCTGCATGTTGTGGGAATGGCACAGATGGTGCAGCGCGAACTGGGCGTTCATCACGGTGGTGCGCCCCGCTGCATCCTGTGCGTTGTTCACCGCTTCCTTCGCGGCCTTCAGGGCGAACAGCGGCTTGCGGGCGATGCGCCGCGCCAGATCGAGGGTGAAGCCTTCCAGCTCCTCGCGCTTCACCACATGGTTCACCATGCCGAGGCGATGGGCTTCGCGCGCGTCCCACATGTCTGCCGTGAACAGGAACTCCTTGGCCTTGCGTGGCCCCAGCTCCCATGGGTGGGCGAAGAATTCGACTCCGGGGATGCCCATGTCCACGGCATTGTCCATGAAGCGCGCGTCTTCCGAACAGACGATGATGTCGCACGGCCAGACCAGCATCAGACCGCCCGCGACACACAGGCCATGGACTTCGGCGATGGTTGGCTTGGAGAAATTGCGCCACCGCTCCGAGAAGCCCTGGTAGATTTCCTTCTCACGCTGGAAGGGGCCTTCCTGCCCGTCGCTGCCAAAGCCGCACCAGGTGCCCACCGGCTCGAAGCGGGAGGGATCAGCCTCTTCCGGGCTTTCGCGCAGGTCATGCCCGGCCGAAAAATGCCGGCCCGCGCCAGCAAGAATCACAACCTTCACAGCATTGTCACGCGCGGCGCGATCGAAGGCGCTGTTCAGCTCATGCAACAGCAGCGTGTTCTGCGCATTGGCCTTTTCGGGCCGGTTGAGGCAGATGCGGACGACATGATCGGCCGGCTTACCGTAGAGAATGGTTTCGAACCCGTCTGCCATGTCACCCATGCCGCCTTCCTCCCGCTGCTGGACGGGGCAAACAGGGGCATGGGAAAGCTGGGGATGTCAACTCGCCGGAACCGGCGGGCTGGAGCGGGTAGCGGGAATCGAACCCGCGCGATCAGCTTGGGAAGCTGACAGGCTACCATTACATCATACCCGCCTGAGCGTTGGGCTGTTACCACCGCCAGCCGAAACCGATCAAGCAGTTTCAGGCGCTTTCCAGGCCATGCCGGGGCCGGTCAGGGCCGGCGCTTGTGCCTTATGGAAGGGGAAAAGATGGTGGGCGCGGCAAGGATTGAACTTGCGACCCCTGCGATGTCAACACAGTGCTCTACCACTGAGCTACGCGCCCACTCTGGAGGGCCGGCCTTAGCCAGCATGCGCGCAAAGGGCAAGGGGAAAGTGCAGGAAAAAAGCGATGCCGTGCAATCAGCGCCCGGCCTCGCCATCTTCGGCAGCAGGCGGCGCCATGCCCGCTGATGGCGTGATTGTGGCCGGCGGGGTCGTTGCGGGGCCTGCCGGTGCCTCGGGCGCGGCGGCAAGGCCGCCCGGCATCCGCATCTGGGGTGGCGGGGTCATGCCCATGGTCAGGTAGAGCCGCGCGAGATCCTCGAACTTCATGCTCGGGATCACCTGCACCTTTTCCACCGGCACGAGGATGAGGGCGCCGCCCACTGGCACCGGCGCGGTGGGAATCAGCACCAGCTTCGCCGGGCCACCACCGATGTCGAAGATTTCATTGGAAGCCAGAAAGGCGATCGTCTCGATTCCGCCGCCGAAGGTCACGCGGCAGACGCCCATGCTGGCCATCTGCTCCGACCGGCTGCCGCTCATGCTGCGCACCAGTTGCGCCACGGGCCGGTAGATGCCGCCCAGAATCGGGATACGCCCGATTCCGCTGTCGATGGCGTCTTCCAGAACCTGTTTTGCCTTGTCCCGCACCAGAAGGCCGAGAGCGGTGATGCCGGCCAGTAACAGCAGTACGCCGATGCTGAAGGACAGGAGCGGGCTCTCCGGTGCGCCGGTAAAGAGACGGCCGCCAGCCGTGATGATCTGGCCGATCACCGAATCGGGGCCGACAAAGGAAATCAGCTGGCTGAACACCCAGCCCAGCACGATGGCTGTCAGCAGCAGCGGCGCCAGGAAGGCGAGGCCGGTGAGGAAGGCGGATACGAGCCGTTTCGGCCTCAGCGCGCGGCGGGCGCGGCGCAGATGCCGGTTCTCGTCGATCACAGCAGCGCCAGAATGGCGTCACCCATGGCCGCCGTGCCGAGCGTTCCGCCCAGATCGCGTGTGCGGGCGCCCGCGTCGAGCGCAGCCTCGACCGCGCGCTCGACCCTGTCGGCGGCATCCGCCGCGCCAAGCGAGTGGCGCAACGCCATGGCAAGGCTGAGGATGGACGCGCAAGGGTTGGCCGCGCCCTGCCCGGCGATGTCGGGGGCGGACCCATGGATTGGCTCGTAAAGGCCGGGCCTGCCGGCATCGCCCAGGGCGGCGGACGGCAGCATGCCAAGCGAGCCGGTGGACATGGCGGCGAGATCGGACAGCAGATCCCCGAAGAGATTGTCGGTAAGGATCACATCGAACTGAAGCGGGGCCTTCACCAGCTGCATGGCGCAATTGTCGGCATACATGTGGCTCAGGGCAATGTCGGGATAGGCCTCGTCGCGCAGCGTCTGCACTTCCTCGCGCCAGAGAACGCCCGATTCCATGACATTGGCCTTCTCGACCGAGCAGACCTTGCCCGTGCGCCCGCGCGCCAGCTCGAAGGCCACCCGCGCGACACGACGGATTTCCGATGTGGTGTAGCTCTGGGTGTTGAAACCGCGGCGCTGGCCATCGGGCAGCATCTCGATTCCGCGCGGCTCGCCGAAATACACCCCGCCAACCAGTTCGCGCACGAACAGGATGTCGAGGCCCTCGACCAGCTCGCGCTTCAGGCTGGAGGCGTCCGCCAGCGCCGCGAAGCAGCGCGCGGGGCGCAGATTGGCATAGACGTCCATCCGGGCGCGCAGCTTCAGAAGCCCGGCTTCCGGCCTGCGGTCATAGGCGACATCGGCCCATTTCGGCCCGCCAACGGCGCCCATCAGCACGGCATCGCTTGCAAGGGCCTCTTCGAGCACCGAATCGGTCAGGGGCACGCCGTGGGCATCGATCGAGGCGCCGCCGAAGGCCGCCTCGGCGATTTCGAGGCCCGGCAAGGCAAGCGCATCGAGGATGCGGCGGCTTTCGGCCGAGACTTCCGGGCCGATGCCATCGCCGGGCAGGAGAAGCAGACGGGGCATCAGGCGGCCTCCTGCCGGCGGGCAGCGCCCGCAACCCAGGGCCGCTCGGCCGCCAGCCGGGCTTCATGGGTCGTGATCTGGTCCGCCATGGCCAGCGTCAGGCCGATTTCGTCCAGGCCGTTCATCAGGCAATGTTTGCGGAACGGGTCGATCGGGAATTCGAACCTGTCCTGATAGGGGGTGGTCACCACCTGGGATTCGAGATCGACGGTGATCGGCTGGCCTTCGGCGGCCACCGCCATCAGCCGGTCCACCTGCGCCTGCGGCAGCGCCACGAGCAGCAGGCCGTTCTTGAAGCTGTTGCCCGAAAAGATGTCGGCAAAGCTTGGCGCGATCACGGCGCGGAAGCCCATGTCCATCAGCGCCCAGGGGGCATGCTCACGGCTGGAACCGCAGCCGAAATTGTCCCCGGCGATCAGGATCGGCGCGCCCTTGTTCTCGGGCTTGTCGAAGACATTCTCCGGGTCTTCGCGCAGGTTTGCGAAGGCGCCCTTGCCCAGCCCCACGCGGGTCACGGCCTTCAGGAAGCGCGCCGGGATGATGACATCGGTGTCGACATTGGCGGCGCCGAAGGGAACGGCACGGCCGGCGATGGTGTTGACAGGTTCCATGGCCAAGACCCGTAGTGAAGTTTTGGCGGCTGGAAAAGGGCCGGCATGCCCCGCCTCAGCTCGGTGCCTGATGCGTGATCCAGTCGCGCACCCGTTGTTCCAGCAGGTCGAGAGGAAGCGGGCCGGCTTCGAGCACCATGTCGTGGAAGGCACGCAGATCGAAGGCCGTGCCGAGCCTGCGCTCCGCGTCAGCCCGCAGCTCCCGGATCTTCAGCTCGCCGATCTTGTAGCCAAGGGCCTGCCCCGGCCAGGCGATGTAGCGGTTCACTTCCGCCTCGACATTGGCCCGGCTGAGCGCCGTATTGTCGAGCATATAGGCAATCGCTCTGTCGCGGCTCCAGCCCTTCCAGTGCATGCCGGTATCGACGACAAGCCGCGTCGCGCGCCACATTTCGTAGGACAGGCGCCCCATGTCGCGCGCGGGGGTGTCATACATGCCCATTTCGATCCCCAGCCGCTCGGCATAAAGGCCCCAGCCCTCGACGAAGGCGGTGAAGAAGGCGGCGTGGCGACGGAAGGGCGGCAGGTCGAGTTCCTGGGCCAGCGCGATCTGGTGGTGATGGCCCGGCACGGCTTCGTGGATGGTGAGCGCCGGAAGCTCGAACAGCGGCCGCTCGTTCAGCTTGGAGGTGTTCACATAATAGGTGCCGGCCGTGCCCGTGGCTGCCGAACCGGGCATGTAATAGGCCGTCGTCGTGCCGGGCGCGATGTCGGCCGGAATGTCCCGCAGCGTATAGGGCAGGCGCGGCAGCCGGCCGAACAGGCGCGGCATCCAGCCATCGGCGATCTTGGCCTGCCGGCTGGCGGCGGCCATCAGTTCCTCAGGCGTTTTTGCATAATATGCAGGGTCCGTCCGCAGATGGGCGACATAGGCCTCGCGGCTGTCGAAGCCCGCCTGTTTCGCAACCGTCTCCATCTCGGCCCGGATGCGCGCGACTTCGTCCAGGCCGATGGCATGGACCTGATCGGGCGTCAGGCTGGTCGTCGTTTCCTGCGCCACGCGCCAGACATAATAATCCCGCCCCTCGGGCCGGGCCGAAACGCCCACCGCCTTGGCGCAGACAGGCAGATAGTCCTTCGCGAGGAAATCGGCGAAGCGGATATAGGCCGGGTTCACCTTCGTCTCGACAAGGGCGCCGGCGCGCGCCTTCAGCGCCACCCAGTCGGCCTCGGCTATACTGGCCGGGCGGCTGGCATAGGGCGCCATGAAACGCGACGTGGCGACCGGCTCGGCCAGCTGGCGCACGCCCGGTTCCAGCCCGTCCAGCACGGCGCAGGGCAGCACCTGTCCGGCGCTGATGGCAAAGCGGGTGGTGGCGATGGCCTGCTCCATCTGGGCCGGAAAGGCTTCGAGCCGGGACAGATAGTTTTCATGATCGGCGCGGGTGAAGAAGGGAAGCTGGAGCGGCAGGCTGGAGAACCAGCTGTGGAAACCTTCGCGGTTGGTGAAGAGCATGGCGCGCGCGGCAAAGCGGTTGCCATCCATCTGCCGGGCAAGAACCCGGTCCAGAATGTCGGCCGAAACCCGGTCTTCGGCCGAGAGCGTGTCTTTCGGAATCGCGGCGAGGCGCTTGCGAAAATCCGCCGCGCGGGCGGTGGCCCGGTCCATCGCCGCCAGCGACAGGTCATCGAGCCTGTCGTCGTGCCCCCGCTCCCCCACGAGGGTTGCGCTTACAGGGTTTTCGGAAAGCCACCAGGCCCAGTGATCATCCAGAAGCGCGCGAAAGTCGTCAGCCGGGGCGGCCTGGGCAACCCCGGCGGCCAGAAGCATAAATCCCGCAGCAGCTGCCCTGAGCATTCTCTTACCCTTTCCCTGCATGGAACAGGGAATAGGCCGGGCGGGCGGGCCTGTGAAGCGCGGCCTATCAGGAAGACCGGATCACCCGGGCGCCCCGCCCTTCTGTCAGGCCTTCTTCACCTCGATCTTGCGGCCGCCATTGCCCTGTGCCGCCGCACGCGGAATGCTCACCTTCAGCACACCATTGTCGAACCGGGCTTCCACCTTGTCCTCCTCTGCCTTGAAGGGAAGCTGGAAGCGGCGCAGATAGCTGCCGCGACTGCGCTCGACGAGATGATATTTCCGCTTCTCGTCATCTTGCGTGCGCTCGGCGGAATGTTCGGCCCTGAGCGTCAGCACACCATCCTCGATTTCGACATGGATGTCCTTCTCGGCGATTCCGGGAAGTTCGGCGGTCAGTTCAAGCCCGCTTTCGGTCTCGGCAATATCCACGCGCGGGCTGAGAAAGCCGTTGCCGGCCGAAAAGGCAGGCGGTAGCTGCCAGCTGCGGCCATAATCCTCGAACATCCTGTCCATCTCGCGCCGGAGCATCGAGAAGGGATCGGAGCCGGTCGTCTGCTCGACATGGCCGGTGCGGAACGGAATGAGGGAACGAAAATCCATCATCTTGTCTCCTGTCACATCGGCGCGACCGAGGAGGCAAGGCCGAGCAGGCGCGCCACCAGCCCGGCAGCCATGACAGCCAGAGCCATGGCCTGCCGCACATCAAGAAATGGGATATTGGCAGATGCCGTCAAGAGGATTGCGCGGGAAATGGGAAACGCCCCGCCCCCGATGGGGAGCAGGGTTTACCGTTCCAAGGGCAGGCCCCGAAGGGCGCTGCCGGTCAGGCCGTCTTGGCGGCCTTTGCGCGCTCGATTGCCGCCGCGACCATTTCTTCCGCACCCGTCACATCGACAAGACGCGAAATCTTGGCCCACTTGCCCTTTTCCAGATCCTTGTAGTGCTGGAAGAAGTGGCCGATCTGCTCGATCAGGACAGTGGGAAGATCGGTGTAGTTGCGCACATTGGTGTAGAAGGGGTGGAGCTTGTCCACCGGCACGGCGATGATCTTCTCGTCCCCGCCGCTTTCATCTTCCATCATCAGCGCGCCGATGGGCCGGCAGCGGATGACGGAGCCGGGCACGACGGCATGCGGACCCACCACGATCACATCGCACGGGTCACCGTCATCGGACAGGGTGTGCGGGATGAAACCATAGTTTCCGGGATAGAACATGGCCGTGTGCAGGAAGCGGTCGACGAACATCGCGCCCGATTCCTTGTCCAGTTCATATTTCACGGGAACGCCGCCCATCGGAATCTCGATGATGGCGTAAACGTCCTTGGGCGGGTTTTCCCCGATCGGGATCTTGTTGATATCCATGGCGCGGCCCCTCTCGCTGCAAGGGCGCTCCGGGTCAAGCCCCGCGAGCCCTCTTTGAAGTATTGAGCTTGCCGCGAATGGCAAACGGCCCCGCCAGTGCGGCGGGCGCCTTGCAACCAGAAGAAAGGGCCGGGAGGATCCCCCCGGCCCCTTGAAGCTGGCAGGGCAGAAACCCCGCGACAGCCTGGTTCAGAAGCGGACGCGGCCGGTGATTCCGAACATGCGCGGTTCGCCCGGAAAGGTGACGAACAAGGCATTGGTGTTGTTCTGAAGGCCGCTTGCAACGCCCCGGAATGTGCCCGAGCCCTGCAGCGGCATGTCCGCGCCGATCTGGAAATACTGCTTGTTGAAAAGGTTCTGGCCCCACAGCTCGACCGACCAGCGGCGATCCGGGCCGGCGATGCCGATGCGGCCGTTCACGATCACATAGGCATCCTGGATCTTCTCGATATCGAGGTCGGAGCCGGTGTTGGTATCCGACTGGAAGCGATAATCGACATAGACAAGGCCCTTGAGGCCGCTATCCCCGATATCCGGAGTCCAGGAGGCGGAACCGGACATCACGAACTCCGGCGCGTTCGACATGCGGCGGCCCGGAAGCTGGAAGAGGGTCGGCGCCAGCGGACGGCCCTGTGTGCCCACCAGATTCTTGGCGAAGCGCGTATCCGTGTAGGTCAGGCCCTGGGTGAAGGACAGATTGCGGATGGGCGAAGCCGACAGTTCAAGCTCCACCCCCTTCGAAGACACGCCGGGCTTCAGCCGGTCCGGGGCGCAGGCGCCGGTCAGCGCCGAGCCATCCGAATCCGCACC
>CAYMZC010000075.1:0-12191 GCA_964394815.1 uncultured Sandaracinobacter sp.
CGGCGGACAGTTTCCAGGCGTAGAAGGTGAGGAAGATGGTGCCGAGGGCAATCGCCACGAGGATGCCGGCGCGATAGGTGGCCGGCAGGGTGAAGCGCCCCTCCCCCCAGGGAAGGGGCATGTGCCAGAACCACATCGTCAACAGCAGCGCCAGCGCCACCAGCACCAGAAGCGCCGCCTGCCGCGCGCTCAGCAACGTTGCCGAAATGGTGACGGGAACGAGGATCCAGAGCGCGAAGGGGTTTGCCAGCCCGCCCGTCAGCGCGAGGATCGTCGAGATCTGCACGAGATCGAAGGCGAGGTGGACCCAGGCGCTGCGGCCGTCGATCCTGTCCTGGCTGCGGTAGATGCTGTGCAGGCCGAGGTTGACCGCGGCCGCCGCGCCCACCGCTGCCAGCGCCGGCCCCCAGGGCAACGGAAAGCCGAGCAAAAGGCCGACGACGACAAGCGCGATGAGCTGCCCGGCGATCGCCCCCCAGCGGATGGCGATGAGCGTGCGCACCCGTACCCCGCCCTGCTCCACCTCCATGGTCTGCCGCGAGGCGGAACTCAGGCCCATGGGCGGGCCGGGAGCAGGGCTGCTGTCATCGGGGCGTCCGGATCAGAGTTGCGGGCCGAAGGTGGCGGCAGCGGCCTTGCGCGGGGCATCGGCGAGCAGGCGGCCAAGCGGGCCGCCACGCGCGTCGCGCGCTGCATAGTCGCGCGCGGACATGCCGGTCAGATTGTCGGTCCGGTCCGGGTCGGCGCCGGCCTTCAGCAGCATGTCGGCGGTCACATGGTCGCGGGCGTGCACGGCCTTTATCAGCGGCGTCTCGCCCCGGCTGTTCGCCATGTCGACCTGCGCCTTGCCCGCCAGCAGCAGGCGAACGCCATCGGAAAAGCCGCCCATGGCGGACACAATGAGGGGCGTGTTGCCTTCGCGGTCGGGCAGGTTCGGATCGGCGCCATTCTGCAGCAGGAAGCCGATCCAGGGCGGATCGCGCCGCTTGATGGCGATCAGCAGCGCGGTGTCGCCATTGTCATAGTCGCGCGTGTTGATGATGGTGCTGCCCGGCTTGTCGATCAGGGATTTCGCCTTCAGCACATCCTTGTCGCGGACAGCCTTGAGGAAATTGTAGCTGTCGGAGAACTGCGCGCTGGCGGGGGTGCCGGCCAGCAGGCCGAGCGCCAGCATGAAGGAGAATGCCGCGGCACGAAGCGCGGCAAGCAGGCGCATCGGGGAAGGCCGGAATGTTCGTTTCTCTCGCATATCCATCCGATAGCTTATATGGGAGCCGCATGAACAGTCGCTTGTCCAGATCGTCACGCCTGCCGCTCATCCTTCTGGTGCTGGCCGCCATAGTGCTGGCAGCCCTGTGGGTGCTGAAGCCGGACAAGGCGCCGGAAGGCAATCTTTCCGGCGCGGCCGTGGGCGGCCCCTTCACGCTGACCGATGAAACCGGCGCCCGCGTCACTTCGGAAAGCTATGACGGCAAGTGGCGGCTGATGTATTTCGGCTTCACCTACTGCCCCGATGTCTGCCCGGTGGATACCGCGAAACTGGGCGAAGGGCTGAAGCTGTTCGAGGCGAAACACCCCGACGCAGCCCTCAAGGTGCAACCCCTGTTCGTGACAGTGGACCCGGAACGCGACACGCCCGAAGCGCTCGCCGAGTTCACCGACAATTTCCACCCCCGTCTCGTCGGCCTCACCGGCAGCCGGGCGGAAATCGAAGCCGCGCTGAAGACCTTCCGCATCTACGCCTCTAAGGTGCCGGGCGTGACCGAAGGCAGCTACACCTACGACCATCTCGCCGTCATCTACCTGATGGACCCGAAGGGTCGCCCCGTCGAGTTCATCGCCGGACCGACGGCAACGCCGGAGCTGGTCGAGGCGATGCTGTCACGCTTCCTCGCCTGACCCCCCATGCTGCGCCCGCGCTTCTGGGAAGGCCGCCGCCTTTCCGACCTCGATCGCGAAGAGTGGGAGGCCCTGTGCGACGGCTGCGGCAAATGCTGCCTCCACAAGCTGGAGGATGAGGAAAGCGGCCGCATCTATCGCACCAATGTCGCCTGCCGCCTGCTGGACCGGGAAACCGCCCGCTGCAGCGATTACCGCAACCGTCGCGCCCATGTGCCCGATTGCGTGCAGCTCCGCCCAGATCTGGTGCCGCAGATCGACTGGCTGCCCTCCACCTGCGCCTACCGGCTGGTGGAAGAAGGAAAGCCGCTGCCGGCATGGCATCATCTTGTTTCCGGCAGCCGCGATACGGTGCACGAAGCCGGCGCCTCCATCCGCGGCTGGACAGTCAGCGAAGTGGATGCCGGCGACCTCGAGTATCACATCCTCGATGGCGACTGATACGGATGGCGGCTTCTGCCGGGATACGATGGCGGCTTCTGCCAGAATACGATGGCGGCTTCTGCCAGGATACGATGGCGGCTTCTGCCGCAGGGCGAAGCTGCTATGAGCCACCCATGAACGATCCTCTCAGCATCCGGCGTCTCTACGGCAGGGCGCAGGGCCACGCCCTCAGGGCCAATGCCCAGCGCCTGGTGGACGAACTACTGCCACGCATCGCCATTCCCCCGCAGGGCCCGCTCGATGCGCGCCGACTTTTCGGCGATGACCGCCCGCTGGTCCTCGAGATCGGCTTCGGCAAGGGCGAGCACCTGGCCTTCCAGGCCGCGCGCCGGCCCGACCGGGGCTTCATCGGCGCGGAACCCTATGTGAACGGCGTGGCCGGGCTTCTGGCGGAAGTCGACAGCCACGGGCTTTCGAACGTGCGCATCCTGAAGGGTGACGCCATCGACGTGCTCGACCGCCTGCCCGATGCCAGCCTTTCGGCCGTCTATCTGCTCCATCCCGACCCATGGCCCAAGGCCCGCCATGCCAAGCGGCGCTTCGTGAACCCCGGCCCGGTGGGGCTTGTCGCCCGCCGGCTGAAGCCGGGCGGGGAATTCCGCATCGCGACGGATCATGTCGGCTACATGCGCCACACCCTTTCCGTGATGCAGCACATGGATGCCTTCGAATGGACCGCAACCAGCCGCGATGACTGGGAAAATGTGCCCGAAGACTGGCCCGACACGCGGTTCGCGATGAAGGCCCGCGCGCTGGGCCACGACGTCTGGCGCTTGATTTACCGGCGCCGCTGAACCACCTGCAGGAACATCATGGCCCAGATCCTCGAATTCGAAAAACCCGTCGCCAGGCTCGACAGCGAGCTTGCAAGCCTTGAAGCCACTGAGGCGAAAGCCCCCGAGGCGCAGGCGCTCAGGCATAAACGCGACGCGCTGCTGGCGGAGATCTACGGCAATCTCTCCCCCTGGCAGAAAACGATGGTGGCTCGCCACCCGGACAGGCCGCGCCTGCTTGGAATCGCGAAGCAGCTGTTCACCGAATGGGAACCGCTGGCAGGCGACCGCGGCTTTGCCGACGACCCGGCGATCCTGGGCGGCCCGGCCCGTTTCCGCGGCCAGCCGGTAATGCTGATCGGCCATGAAAAAGGCTCGGACACGGCAAGCCGCGTAAAGCGCAACTTCGGCATGGCCAAGCCCGAGGGCTATCGCAAGGCCGCCCGGCTGATGGACATGGCCAGCCGCTTCGGCCTGCCCATCATAACCCTCGTGGACACCCCCGGCGCCTTCCCCGGCATCGAGGCCGAGGAACGCGGCCAGGCCGAAGCCATCGCACGGGGAACCGAAGCCTGCCTGCAGGCCGAAGTGCCACTGGTATCCGTGATCATCGGCGAGGGCGGATCGGGTGGCGCCGTGGCGCTGGCAGCCGGAAATCGCGTGCTGATGCTGGAACATTCCGTCTATGCCGTGATTTCCCCTGAAGGATGCGCCTCGATCCTGTGGCGCGATTCAGGGAGGGCGGCGGACGCCGCAGTTGCCATGCGAATTTCAGCCCAGGATCTGGCCGAGCTCGGCGTGATCGACAGCATCGTCCCCGAACCGGTGGGTGGCGCGCACCGCGCCCCCGAAACCGCGATCGAACGGCTTGGCGACGGCATTGCCGAAGCCCTCGCCGGGCTTTCAGCCATGTCTCCGGCGGAGCTGAAGGCGCAGCGCCGTGCCCGTTTCCTGGCTTTCGCGAGGGCTGGCTGATGCGCAGGTTCCCGATGATGATGGGCAAGGCTGCCGCCCTCCCGGCAGCCGTGGCGGCGCTTTCGCTCCTCGCGGCTCCTGCCTGCGCCCCCGTCGATGCACGCTCGGGCCAGATGATCGGCCTCAGCGCGCGTGACAAGCAGATTGGCGCGCAAGGCTACAAGGAAATCCTGGAACAGTTCGGCGGCCGCGTCGATGGCCCGCTGGCCGACTATGTGCGCAGCGTCGGGCTGAAGGTCGCGATACCGTCGGTGCCCGGCTCCACGGCGGCCGACTGGACGATCACTGTCCTCGATTCCCCCGTGCCCAACGCCATGGCGACGCCGGGCGGCTATCTCTACATCACCCGCGGCATGCTGGCGATGATCAACTCCGAGGCGGAACTGGCCTCGGTGCTGGGGCATGAAGCCGGCCATGTCGCCGCCAATCATTCCCAGCAGCGCAACACCCGGGCGACACTCGGTGGTCTTGCCACCATCGCAGCGGCCGTGCTCGGCGGATCGGAAGTGGCGCAGATCGCGAACATCGGCGCGTCGGCCTGGGTCAGCGGCTTCTCGCGCTCGCAGGAAAACGAGGCCGACACGCTCGGCATGCGCTACGCCATGGCTGCCGGCTATGATCCGAAGGCCTCTGCCTCCATGCTGGCCGCCCTTGACCGCGTTGCCGCCGTCGAAGGCAAGGAATCGATGGAGCGCGGGGGGCTCGCCAGCTTCTTCTCCACCCACCCCATCACCTCCGAGCGGGTTCGCCGGGTCAGCCAGGCAGCAGCCGCCACCGGGCGGACCGGCACTGTCAACCGGGATGCTTTCCTCAATGCCCTCAACGGCATGACCTTCGGCGATTCGCCCGCCCAGGGGATCATCAGCGGTCCGAGCTTCCGCCACGCGTCACTGGGCATAGGCTTCGATGCGCCGGTTGGCTTCAGCCTGCAGAACAGCCCTTCTGCAGTACAGGGCCAGGGCCGTGACGGATCGAATTTCCTGTTCGTCGGAGCGCGCCTCAGCCCGGGGCAGTCGCTCCATCAACTGGTGACGACAGGCTGGCAGCAGATCAACAACGGCACCGTGCCACAGGTGAATTACAACGAACAACGGATCAACAGCCTCGATGCCGCGCTGTCGACTGCACGGCTCAACAGCAACAAGGGCGCGGTCGATGTCGGCGTCCATGCCTTCCGCACGGCGGCCGATCAGGCCTACATCATCCGCACCATTGCCCCGGCCGGGCGTGGCGGGCAGTTCGACAGCCTGATTTCCTCCTTCCGCCGGCTGACACAGAAGGAAAAGGCGGACGCCGCGCGTGGCCGCCACATCGAAGTTGTGCGCATTCAGCCGGGGCAGACGGTAGCCAGCCTCGCGGCGCGCATGTCACCGCCCTACAACCGGGACCAGAGCCTGCTGGCACTCAACGGCTTCCAGCCGTCGGACGTGCGGGCCGGGCAGCGGATCAAGCTGATTGTCGAATGATCTGCCCTGGTGTCCGGGCGGGCAGCCGGAACGGCGGCTGCCGCTCGTGACGGTTGCCTGCGCGGTCATGGTGGACCCCGACGGCCGCATTCTCGTTGCTGACAGGCCGCCGGGCAAGGACATGGCCGGCTTGTGGGAATTCCCCGGTGGCAAGGTCGAGCCGGAGGAAAGCCCCGAGGCCGCCCTCGTGCGCGAACTGCGCGAGGAACTGGGGGTGGAAACCGCCACAAGCTGCCTTGCCCCCTGCGGCTTTGCCTCACACGCCTATGAAAAGAGCCATGTTCTGCTGCTGGCCTTCGCGCTGAGGAAATGGAAAGGCACGCCTGCCCCGCAGGAGGGGCAGAGGCTGCAGTGGGTGCCGGTGAACGGCCTGTTCCGTCTGGACATGCCGCCGGCGGACAAGCCCCTTCTTGGGCAGATCGCGGCGATCCTCTAGCGGGGGGCGCTTACGCCCGCTTGTCCAGAAGCGCCCGCCAGATCAGCAGCACCAGCACCGCGCCGATCACGGCGCCGATGAAGCCGGCGCGCTCGCCCTGCGCATACATGCCGGCGAATTGCCCGATCCATGTGAAAAGCGCAGCGCCCGCAATGCCGAGCAGGGTCGTCAGCAGGCAACCCTGCGGATTGCGCGGATCGGATGCGAAGAAACGCGCGAGAAGCCCGGCGAAGAAACCGATCAGGATCACGCCAATCCAGCTGGATGCCATTGAAAACTCCCTGTTTGCCGGGGCAGCCTAGCTGCGGGCAAGCCTGTCGGCAACAAGGCGGATGGCGTGCGGGTTCCAGGGCAGCCCGGCATGGCTGCCGGGAACATCCAGCGTTTCGGAAAGTGGACCGGGCCGGGCGCGCGCCGCCTGCGGATGGACGATGCCGTCGCCTGTCGCGACGATGGCGGTAAAAGGCACTTCGGGCAGCGCCCCCGGAACCCAGGCAACGGGGGCCGCCCCGATGCTGTGGCCGGCAACGCGCTCGTAAAGCCGCCATGCATTGTTCGAGGTGAGATCGCCCGATACAGGCGACCCGAGGGTGATGACCTGCCGCACCGCCTGCGGATGGCGGCGGGCAAGCTCGACCGCCAGCAAGCCGCCAAGGCTGTGCCCCACAAGCGAAAGCGGTGCCCCTGTCTGGCCAGCAAGGCCGAGAAGGCGCTGTTCCAGCGCTTCGAACCGGCCCGGCCGCATGCCGAAGTTGCGCCCAAGCCGCCAGCCCTCGGCACGATGGCCGATGGCGTTCAGCACGCCCCGCAGCGGCGCCATGGCCAGATCGCTGGACAGGAAACCCGGAATCACCAGCACATGCCGCGTCGGCCAGCCCGGCAGGGTGCGGATGAGCTGGACACGCTGGCGCCAGAAGGCGGAGAGTTCTGCAAGTGCGCGGACTTCGGCCGCATAGGCGAGCAAGCCGGGCGGGCCGGGCGGCGCAGCGAAGGCAGCCCCGTCGCCCGGCAATTGCGCACCAGGGGGGCAAGCCTCCGGGCGTGCGGGGATTTCGCTGGTCGGCGGGCTCTCCATGCCCTTCATATGGCAAGGGCGCGGCGGGGTTTCCATCCCGCCACGCCCTTGCCGGTCTCGGCAGAAGGTAGGGGCCAGCCCGATGCAGCCGGCCCTTGCCCTGCCCTGCCTGTCACTCGCCGAAGGTGCGCTGCCACCAGCCGCGCCGGGGCGGCTCGGCAGGTTCTGCTTCTGGCGTCACCTCACCGGTTTTTGCCTCCTCGGCCTTCGCCTCCTCGGCCTGCGGCGTTGCGACAGTCTCGCCAACGGGCGCGGCTTCCACCTGGACCGCAGGCTCGACACCCACCTCGGCCGCAGCTTCAGGGGCTGCTTCCAAAGTCGCGTCCGGGGCAGCCGCCCTGGGCTTGCGGGTGCGCTTCGGGCGAGGCGCGGGTTCGCTCGCCGCCACTTCGGTTGCAGCTTCGCTTGCAGCTTCGGTTTTTGCGGGAGCTGTCGCCCGCGTGCGCCGCTTGCGGGCAGGCTTGGGCGCCTCCTCTGCCGCCGTGTCGGTTGCGGCAGTGTCGGTTGCGGCCACTTCGGCCGCGACCGGCGCGGCAGTCATGTCCGCAGTGCCGGCATCGGTATCGGCTGCAGCCCGGGCGCGGGCTGCAGGACGGCGGCGCGTGCGCTTCGGCTTTTCAGCCGACTCTTCGCCGGACACCCCGGCAACAACTGCCGCATCTTCCGCAACTTCCGCTTCTGCCACCACAGCAGGCGCGACCACATCTTCAGCAGCCGGCAGAGTGGCTTCATCGGCATCCGCAATGGCGGCTTCGCCCAGCACGGCTTCCCCGGCTTCATCGTGGCCCTCGACGACAGCGTCGCCGTTTCTGCCACGACGCCCACCACGCCGGCGACGGCCGCGCCGGCCACGGCGATCGCCGCGCTCTTCCTGTCCGTCGCGGGCGACGGCTTCTTCGTCACCTTCGCCGACATCGGCGCTGTCTTCCCCGGTGGCAGGTGCGTCGCTCGTGGCGCGTTCCGCCTCGCCGCTTTCCTCGCGGGTCTCGTCACGTTCACGGTCGCGGCCGCCCCGTGCACGGCGGCCCCGCCGGCGACGGCCGCGGCGTTCGCCGCGCTCGTCCTGTCCGTCACGGTCGGAATCGCGGCCCGCGTCGCGGCCTTCGGCCACTTCGGCTTCTTCCTCCTCGTCAAGCTCCTCGAATGCTTCCTCGGGATCAGGCTCGACATGGCGCGGGGCGGCCAGTGCCGCCATGCGCGGGGCCTGGGCCGGGGGCGGGCCGCTGGAATCGATCTGCATGCGGCCGCCGATCAGGCTCTCGTCGGGCAGGACTTCGATCAGAACGGCATAGCGCGCCTCGAGTTCGGCCAGTTCCAGCCGCTTGCGATTCAGCATATAGACCGCGACCGACCTGTCGGCCCTGAGGCGGAAGACGCTAGCACGCCCCTTCACGGCCTCTTCCTCAAGCAGCCTGAGCGCCGCCAGTGCCGCCGAGCCATCGGTGCGGATGAGGCCCGAACCATCGCACATGGGGCAGACCTGGGTGGAGGCCTCGAGCACGCCCGTGCGCAGGCGCTGGCGGCTCATTTCCAGAAGACCAAAGGGCGAGATGCGGCCAACCTGGATCCGCGCCCGGTCGTGCTTCAGCGCATCCTTGAGCGCGCGCTCGACCTTGCGGTTGTTGCTGTTCGATTCCATGTCGATGAAATCGACCACGACAAGCCCGGCGAGGTCGCGCAGGCGAAGCTGGCGGGCAACCTCCTCGGCCGCTTCGATGTTCGTCTTGAGGGCCGTTTCCTCAATATTATATTCCCGCGTCGAGCGGCCCGAGTTCACGTCGATGGCAACCAGCGCCTCTGTCGGGTTGATGACGATATAGCCACCCGATCTCAGTGTGACGACAGGGTTGAGCAGGGCTGCAAGCTGCGATTCCACGGCGGCGCGATGGAAAAGCGGCACCGGGTCGGCGTAAAGCTGCACCTTCTTCGCGTGGCTGGGCATCAGCAGCTTCATGAAGCTCTTTGCCTGGGCATAGCCTTCCTGCCCGTCCACCAGCACTTCATCGATCTCGCGGGTGTAGATGTCGCGGATGGCGCGCTTCACCAGATCCGAATCCTCGTAGATGAGGGCGGGCGCGGTGGAGGTGAGGGTCTTTTCGCGGATTTCGTCCCACAGGCGGGCGAGATAGTCGAAATCGCGCTTGATCTCGGTCTTGGTACGCTCGAGCCCGGCGGTGCGGACAATGGCGCCCATGCTCGAAGGCAGGTTCAGCTCCGCCATGATGGTCTTCAGCCGCTTGCGGTCGGCCGCATTGGCGATCTTGCGGCTGATGCCGCCGCCTTGGGCCGTGTTGGGCATCAGCACCGAATAGCGGCCGGCAAGCGAAATATAGGTGGTGAGCGCCGCACCCTTGTTGCCGCGCTCTTCCTTCACGACCTGGACCAGCATGACCTGCCGGCGACGGATCACTTCCTGGATCTTGTAGCGGCGACGCAGGGCCATGCGGCGGCGGCGCAGGGCCTCGGCGCCGGCCTCTTCGGCATTGCCATGCTCTTCGGGGCGGGCTGCCGGCTCACCACCATCGCTGCTGCCACCGTCTGCGCCCGAATCTCCTGCGCCATTGTCGCTGACGCCATCGCCGGCGGCCCTATCGTAGGCCGGGCGCTCGCCGCCATCGTCATCGGCATCGAAGTCACCGGCGGCGGCTTCCTCCACCAGTTCCTGCTCTTCACGCAGAAGCGCGTCGCGGTCTTCCTTCGGGATCTGGTAATAATCCGGATGGATTTCCGAGAAGGCGAGGAAGCCGTGGCGGTTGCCGCCATAATCGACAAAGGCCGCCTGGAGCGACGGCTCCACGCGGGTGATCTTGGCGAGGTAGATGTTGCCCTTGATCTGCTTGCGGGCCGCGGCCTCGAAATCGAATTCCTCGATGCGGTTACCCTTGACGACCGCGACCCGGGTTTCCTCCGGGTGGCGGGCATCGATCAGCATTCTGGTTGTCATGAAATTCACTCCTGGCGCCGGTGGCGCCTGATTGCCGGGGCGCGCCGGCGGCGGATTTCCGCGCGGCGCAGGTTCTGGAAAGACGAGCGGCCAGACCGGCCGGAAGGCCGGAAAGGGGGCCGCACGATCCCGTTGCGGGGGCATCGGGGGCAATGCCCCCGGGCCCGGAAGGTGAAGTTGCAGGCAGTAGCGATGCAGGAATGCGCCGGCGCCACCGCATGGCGGCACCATGGCGTGGCAGGCGCGATTCACGGGGCGCATGACAATGGGAATGCAGCGCGTCCGCCCCTTGGGGCCCGGCTGCAACCATTGCGTCTGCGCTTCCAGTAATCGTCATTCCACCCCGGCGTTCCTGCCATGGCCTGGCGCGCCTGTTTCCCGGCGCGTCATCAATCCATGGGGGGCACCAAGCCCGGCGCGCGGCGCGGTCTGCGATAAACGCGGTCCCGCTTCCGGCAGCCATGGCAAACATGCCCGTCGATTGCTGCTAGCACCACCCCGGCAGCCCGGCAAGCCTGTCGGGCAAGTGCCATCAGGCCCTAAGCATTTTCCGGCAATGGCCGTTCAGTGCCTGTGCCATGACCAATATCCTGACAACGCTCAACGCCGGTTCCGGCATCGACCTGAAGGCTCTTGTCGATGGCCTGGTGGAAGCCGAGCGCACACCGCGCCAGCAGCTGCTGGACAATCGGCAGGCGCGCGTGGATGCCCGCATTTCGGCCATGGGGCAGTTCCGCTCCGCCCTTGATGCACTGACGGGCGCGCTTTCCACGCGGATATCGTCGGGCTCGCTTTCGGGCATCCCCCGGGTTTCCGACCCGGACATATTGACCCTGCAGGTCGATGGCGGCGCAACCGTACCCCGCCAGCTGATCGAGGTGCGTCAGCTTGCGCGCGTCCAGTCGCTGGCCTCGGCTTCGCTGGCCGATGCCGAAGCCCCTGTCGGTCAGGGCACGCTCACCATCCGTTTCGGAACAGTGGCCGGAACGGACGCGGCAACAGGGTTCACCGCGGGATCAATCGCCAATCTTTCCGTTAGCATCGGCCCGGGGGATGACAGCCTCGCCGGGCTGAAAAACGCCATCAATGATGCCGCAGCCGTGGCGGGCGCCCCCATTCAGGCACAGGTGCTGAGCGATGCCGGCGGCAGCCGGCTGGTGTTGCGCGGCGCCATGGGGGAAGCCTCGGGCTTCATCATCGAGACAGCAGGCGACCCGGCGCTGGAGGCTTTTGCCTTCAACGACATGACCGCCGGCGGCATGACCCGCACCCAGACTGCTGCCGATGCCCTCGTCGCCGTCGACGGGCTGGAACTGCGCCGGCCATCGAACAGCATCGCGGATCTCGTCCCCGGCGCCCGCATCGCACTCGGCCGCGCCGAGCCCGGCCGGATCGTGACCATCGAAGCCGAACGCGACGGCGAGGCACTTTCGCAGGTCGTGCGCGACATCGCCGGCGCCCTCAACGAACTTCTGTCCATCGGGCGCGGGCTTTCAGGCGGCCAATCCGCCACATCGGCAGCCGGCGCCCTGGTTTCTGACAGCATGACCCGCCGCACGCTGCAGACACTGGGCGCCATCACGGGGCGTGACCTGGTCGCGCCGGATGGTGACGCCCCTGTCCGCCTTTCGGGAATCGGCCTCACGGTCGACCGCAACGGCAATTTCACGGTGGACGAAGCGCGCCTTGCCGCTGCCGTCGCCAGCCACCCGGAAAGCGTGGAAAAGCTGATCTCGGCCCTCAACGCGCCCGCCGCGCCGGGCAAGGCCGCCGGGCCCTTGCGGCAGGTGGCGGAAAGTTTCCGCCTGGCGGCGCAAGGTGCGGCCGGCCAGCCGACGGCATTGCAGCGCGAGGCAGCCACCATCGCCCGCGAGCGGGAGCAGCTTGAAAGCCGCACCCAGCGCCTGCGCGACAATTACACCCGCCAGTTCGCGGCGCTCGACAGGGCCGTCGGCCAGTCGCGCGCGGTGCAGACATTCCTGTCCCAGCAGATCGACCTGTGGACCAGGTCATCGGATCGATAGAGGCCAATCATGCTTCAGCTCCTTGCCGCCCGCAGCGCACAGCCGCGAAACTCCAATGAGGCCATCGCGCACTATGGCCAACTGTCGCTGGAGGCGCGCGTGGCGGCCGCCAGCCCGCATCAGCTCGTCACCCTGCTTTACGAGCGGCTTGGCCA
>CAYMZC010000076.1:0-12181 GCA_964394815.1 uncultured Sandaracinobacter sp.
TCCTGCAGCTTCTCGCGGTCATAGTCGCTGGTGGTCGTCTCGATCTGGGCGCGGATCTGTTCCACGCGGCCCTTGATGGCGCTTTCCGTGCCCGAGCCATCGACGATGGTGGTGTTGTCCTTGTCGATCGTGACCTTCTTGGCCTGACCGAGCATCGGAAGGGTGACGTTCTCGAGCTTGATGCCGAGGTCTTCCGAGATGACTTCACCAGCCGTCAGGATCGCGATGTCTTCAAGCATCGCCTTGCGGCGATCGCCGAAGCCCGGCGCCTTGACGGCGGCGATCTTCAGGCCGCCACGCAGCTTGTTGACGACGAGGGTCGCCAGCGCTTCGCCTTCGACATCTTCGGCGATGATGAGGAGCGGACGGCCAGACTGCACCACGGCTTCGAGGATCGGCAGCATCGACTGCAGGTTCGAGAGCTTCTTCTCGTGGATGAGGATGTAAGGGTTTTCGAGTTCCACCTGCATCTTCTCGGCGTTGGTGATGAAATAGGGGCTGAGGTAGCCGCGGTCGAACTGCATGCCCTCGACGACATCCAGTTCGAAGTCGAGGCCCTTGGCCTCTTCCACGGTGATCACGCCTTCCTTGCCGACCTTTTCCATCGCTTCGGCGATCTTTTCGCCGACGACGGTGTCGCCATTGGCCGAAATGATGCCGACCTGGGCAATCTCGGAGGAGTTGGCGACCGGCTTGGAGCGGCCCTTCAGGTCTTCGATGACCTTGATGACAGCGAGGTCGATGCCGCGCTTCAGGTCCATCGGGTTCATGCCGGCTGCAACCGACTTCAGGCCTTCGCGAACGATCGCCTGGGCCAGCACCGTGGCGGTGGTGGTGCCGTCACCGGCAATGTCGTTGGTCTTGGACGCAACTTCGCGCACCATCTGGGCGCCGAGGTTCTGATACTTGTCCTTGAGCTCGATTTCCTTGGCGACGGAAACGCCGTCCTTGGTGATGCGCGGCGCGCCGAAGCTCTTTTCGATGACGACATTGCGACCCTTCGGGCCGAGGGTCACCTTCACGGCGTTGGCGAGAATGTCCACACCTTCGAGGATGCGTTCGCGGGCGTCACGCCCGAACTTCACGTCCTTGGCTGCCATAGTTCAATATCCTTGCTGTCTTGTTGGGCGATGAATGGAGGAAAGAGCCTCAGGCGAGAACGCCGAGGATGTCGCTTTCCTTCATGATGATCAGGTCTTCGCCGGCAACCTTGACTTCGGTGCCGGACCACTTGCCGAACAGGATGCGGTCACCCACCTTGACGTCAAGCTCCACACGGGCGCCCTTCTCGTCGCGGGCACCCTTGCCGACGGCGATGACTTCGCCTTCCTGCGGCTTTTCCTTGGCAGAGTCGGGGATGATGATCCCAGCGGCCGTCTTTTCCTCGGCCTCGACACGGCGGACAAGCACGCGATCGTGCAGCGGGGTAAAGCTCATGGATATTCCCTCTTGTCGCTTGTGTTGGAAGCCACGGGCCAGGCGACCGGGCCCGAAGCTTTTAGCACTCACGCTTGGCGAGTGCTAACGCAAGGGCAGATAGGCATTGCGGCCTGGGTGGTCAAGGCCCGCGCATGCATGAAATTTTGATGAAAAGGCCCGGCAGCAGGGCCTTTTTCAACCCGCGACGCGGGCGCTCCCGTCTGCATCGAGGGCATAGCCGGCCGAGCGCACGGTACGGATGATGTCGGGCAGATTGTCCTGGTTTATGGCCTTGCGCAGGCGACGGATATGCACATCGACCGTGCGCTGCTCTACATAGACATCGCGCCCCCAGACGGCATCGAGCAGCTGCTCGCGGCTGAAGACGCGTCCGGGATGCTCGAGGAAGTGCCGCAGCAGGCGGAATTCCGTCGGCCCCAGCTGAACCGGCACGCCATCGCGTGTGACCTTGTGGGCCGATGTGTCCATCACCACGCCGCCATGCTCCAGATGGCCGCCGGACAGAGCCGGCCGCAGGCGCCGCAGCAGCGCCCGCACGCGGGCCACCAGCTCGCGCGGGGAAAAGGGCTTGGTCACATAATCGTCCGCTCCGGTCTCGAGGCCGCGGATACGGTCCGTCTCCTCGGCGCGGGCCGTCAGCATGATGATGGGCAGCGAGGCTGTTTCCGGCGCGCGACGCAGCCGGCGGCAGACTTCGATTCCCGAAAGATTGGCGATCATCCAGTCGAGTATGACGAGATCGGGCTGCTCTTCCTCGGCCAGCACCAGCGCCTCCTCGCCATCGGGCGTGGTGACGACGGAAAAACCTTCACGGTCGAGATTGTAGCGGATAAGCTCGACAAGGCTGCTGTCATCCTCGACGAGAAGGATCTTGGGGCGCATGTCAGTTGCCGCCCGCCTCGTCGACGGCGATCGACGCAGTCTCGTCGGTCTTCGGACGCTCACCCAGGTCCTGCCCAGTCACCGAGAAATAGACCATTTCGGCGATGTTCGTCGCATGGTCACCGACACGCTCGAGGTTCTTGGCGATGAACAGAAGATGGGCCGAGGGCGTGATGTGATGGGGGTTTTCCATCATGTAGGTAAGCAGCGTGCGGAACAGCGAATTGTAGAAATCGTCCACGATCCGGTCCCGCTCGGCGACCTGGCGGGCAAGCTGGGGGTCCCGGTCGACATAGCTGTCCAGCGCGTCGCGCACCATCGAGCCTGCCGTCTTCGCCATTTCCGGAATGATGACGGCCGGGCCGACCGGCGCGCCCTGAGTCAGCACTGGCACGCGCTTGGCGATGTTCTTGGCATAATCGCCGATGCGCTCGATGATGGCCGACATCTTGAGCGCGGCGATGATTTCGCGCAGATCGTCGGCCATGGGCGCGCGCAGCGCGATGATAGTGACGGCCAGGCGTTCGGCTTCCACTTCCAGCCGGTCAAGCTCGGCGTCACGCGCGACGACCAGTTCCGCTGCATCGACATCGCGACGGACCATGGCATCGACGGCATCCTTCACCTGGCTTTCGGCCAGTCCGCCCATCTGGGCGATCAGGCTGCGCAGTTCGTGGATCTGCTCGTCGAAGGAGCGGACAGTGTGTGCGGTGGGTGTCTGCGGCATTGATCGCTCCCCTCAGCCGTAGCGGCCGGTGATATAGTCTTTCGTCCGCGTTTCGCGCGGGTTGGTGAAGATCTCGCGCGTGTCGCCATATTCCACCAGCGTGCCGAGGTGGAAAAAGGCCGTCTTCTGGCTGACGCGGGCGGCCTGCTGCATGTTGTGCGTGACGATCACGATGGCATAGCGTCCGCGCAGTTCGTCGATCAGTTCCTCGATCTTGGCGGTCGCGATGGGGTCGAGCGCCGAGGCCGGCTCGTCCATCAGGATCACCTCGGGGTTCACCGCGATCGCGCGCGCGATGCACAGGCGCTGCTGCTGCCCGCCCGAAAGCGCGGTGCCGCTGTCGAGCAGCCTGTCCTTCACTTCATCCCACAGGCCGGCGCGGCGCAGCGACTGCTCGACGATGATGTCGAGATCGGGCTTCTTATGGGCAAGACCATGGATGCGCGGCCCATAGGCCACATTCTCATAAATGGATTTCGGGAAGGGGTTGGGCTTCTGGAAGACCATGCCCACCCGCGCGCGCAACTGGACCACATCCATGTCGGGTGAATAGATGTCTTCGCCGTCAAGCTCGATCTTCCCCGTCACCCGCGCCGACGCCACCGTGTCGTTCATGCGGTTCAGGCAGCGCAGGAAGGTGGACTTGCCGCAGCCCGACGGGCCGATGAAGGCGGTCACGTCCTCGTTCGAGACATCGATCGAAACGCCCTTCAGGGCCTCCGTCTCGCCATAGGAGACGCGAACATCGCGCGCTGTCATCTTGGGCTTCGACGGCGACGCCTTCGAAGCTGCCGCGGATACGGCCATCATGCCAATTTCGTTCACCAGCGCACCTCGAACCTGTTGCGGAGATAGATGGCGAGACCGTTGATCGCGAGAAGGAACATGAGCAGCACGATGATCGCGCCGCTGGTCTTCTCGACGAAGCCCCGCGAGACATTGTCGGACCAGATGAAGATCTGCACCGGCAGCACGGTTGCCGGCTGTTCAAGCCCCTGGGGGGCGGATGTCAGGAAGGCCCGCATGCCGATCATCAGCAGCGGCGCCGTTTCCCCGAGCGCGCGTGCCATGCCGAGGATCGTGCCGGTCAGCATGCCGGGCAGCGCCAGCGGCAGCACATGGTGGAACACGACCTGCACCGGGCTGGCGCCCACGCCGAGCGCTGCGTCACGGATGGACGGCGGCACCGACTTGATGGCCGCGCGGCTGGCGATGACGATGACCGGAAGCGTCATCAGGGCTAGTGTCAGGCCGCCGACGACAGGCGCCGACCGCGGCATGTTGAGCGTGTTGAGGAACACGGCAAGGCCCAGCAGGCCGAAGATGATGGAGGGAACGGCTGCGAGATTGTTGATCGACACCTCGATCACGTCGGTCCAGCGGTTGCGGGGCGCGAACTCCTCCAGATAGACGGCCGCCAGAACACCCACGGGGAAGCTGATCAGCAGCGTAACGAGCACGGTGAGGAAGCTGCCCTTCAGGGCGCCCCAGATGCCGGCAAGCTCGGGATCGACGGAATCCGAACCGGTGAGGAAGCTGATGTTGAGGCCTGTGCGGATCTGGCCCGCTTCGGCCAGCGTCTTCCACATGGCGACTTCGGCATCAGACACGGGGCGGTCGCCTTCGTCGGCGTCGAGGTCGATCCCGCCCTTGGCAAGCTGGTCGATGCTGGAGGTGGAGATGAGCCACATGTCGCGCGTGCTGCCGATGACCGACGGATCGGCAATGACTGCTTCGCGCAGGGCAAGCCACGCCGCTTCCGAAACGATCTCGACGCTGGCTCCATGCGAGCGCTCGAGGGAATCCGTGAGGATGCCCTGATAGTTCGCGCGGGAAACGGCCTGCGGATCGCTGCGCGCCTGTTCCTCGGTCAGTTCCAGGCGGGCCGGATCGAAGGTGACGGGCACGGCCACCTGTGTCTGCCGGAAGGCGTTCCAGCCATCGGCCACGATCGTTCCCATCAGGAACAGCAGGAAGCCGACAGCAATGGAGATGGCGACCATCCCCATGGTGCGGAAATTGCGTTCCGAACGGTAACGGCGGCGGATGCGCGCCTGCATCTCGGGCGAGGACCAGGCGGTCGGCGCCACGGCTGCTTTCTGAACGGCCTCAGTCATAGGCTTCCCGATATTTGCGCACGACGGACAGTGCGTAGATGTTGAGCGCAAGCGTGACGAGGAACAGAACCAGCCCCAGGGCGAAGGCCGACAGGGTCTTGGCGCTGTCGAATTCCTGGTCGCCTGTCAGCAGGGCCACGATCTGGGCCGTCACGGTGGTCACGCTGTCGAACGGGTTGGCGGTCAGCTTGGCGGCAAGGCCGGCGGCCATCACCACGATCATCGTTTCGCCAATGGCGCGCGAGACGGCAAGAAGCACCCCTCCCACGATACCCGGAAGCGCTGCCGGGATCAGCACCTTGCGGATCGTCTCCGAAGGCGTTGCCCCCATGGCGAGGCTGCCATCACGCATGGATTGCGGCACGGCGGCGAGCGCATCATCGGCCATGGAGGAAACGAAGGGGATGATCATCACCCCCATCACGAGGCCCGCGGCAAGCGCGGATTCGGAAGACGCATTGGAAATGCCGATGGAAAGCGCGAAATCCCGCACCGCCGGCGCAACGGTAAGCGTTGCAAAGAAGCCGTAAACGACGGTCGGCACCCCGGCCAGCACTTCAAGCACCGGCTTTGCCACGCGGCGGAAGCCGGGGGCTGCATATTGGGTGAGATAGATCGCTGTCATCAGGCCGAGTGGAATGGCGACGATCATGGCGATGATGGCGCCGATGAACACCGTGCCCCAGAAGAGCGGCACGGCCCCGAAGGCGCCGGACGACCCGACCTGGTCGGCCCGCATCGCGGTCTGCGGCGACCACTGGGTTCCGAACAGGAACTCGACCGGGCTGACCATCTGGAAGAAGCGGAAGCTTTCGAACACGAGGCTCGCCACGATGCCGAAGGTGGTGAGGATGGCGACGAGGGAGGCGACCACAAGAAGCAGCATCACCATCCGTTCGACCCGGGTGCGGGCGCGGAAATCCGGGCGCAGGCGGCTCCAGCCCCACAGCCCGCCCATCAGGCCAAGCGCGATGGCAGCGCTTCCGAACATCAGGCCATAACGCCAGGATGCCGCCTTCCAGACGCGGGCCGCCTCTTCGGCGTTGGCGCTGAACGCCTCGGCATAATCGCCGCGCACAAGGCCGCGCACTTCCGAGAAGAAGGCCGCGCGGTCGAGACCCGTCTCAGGGCGCGCTTCCGGCGGGAGGGCCGCCAGCACTTCGCGCGAGACCAGCCCTTCCCCGAAGATTGCCCATGCAATCAGGATGAGGAATGAGGGCACGAGGGCGAAGACCGCCACATAGGCGCCATGATAATTCGGGCGCGAGTGGACAGCGCCGACCCGCGATCCACCCGCCATCGCATAGGAAAGACCGCGCTGGCGGCCAAACCACCAGCCCAGCGCGCCGAGCGCCAGAACAGCGGCGAAAGCAATCGTCCCGTTCATTTCGCCAGATCCTCAGCCTTCAGCGGCATAAGCCCGGATGCCCGCGTGTGATTCGCTTCGCGCACATCCTCGGGCGAAGCGACAAGGCCGCGCCGCTGCAGATAGCCGCCGGGGCCCCAGGCACGCTCGCGGGTATATTCGTCGAGAAACTCCCGAAGCCCGCGGATCGCGCGCACATGCTGCGCCTTCACATAGATGAACATCGGCCGGGCGGCCGGATAGGTGCGGTTCGAGATGGAGTCATAATCGGCCTGCACGCCATCGATCGGCACGTCGCGCAGCGTGTCGAGATTGGCATCAAGGAAGCTGTAGCCGAAGGCGCCGATGGCGTTGGGGTTGGCGGCCAGCTTCTGGACGATCAGATTGTCATTCTCACCCGCCTCGACATAGGCGCCGTCCTCGCGGATCTTTTCGCAGACGGTCTTGTAGCGGCTTTCGTCGCTTTTCTTCAGTTCCTTCATCGACGGGTCGGTGTTGCAGCCGGCCAGCATGTAAAGCTCGTTGAAGCTGTCGCGTGTGCCGGAGGTGGGCGGCGGGCCGATGACCTCGATGCGGATGGCAGGCAGCGACGGGTTCACATCCTGCCAGGTGCGCGCCATCTGCGGCTTGCCGAACGGCTCGGCTGCCAATGCCGCATAGACATCACGCAGACTGAGCGAGAAAGGCGTTCCGCCCTTGCCCTGCGCCAGCACCAGCCCGTCAATCCCCACCTGGATCTCGACCACTTCGGTGGCGCCATTCTTCGCGCAATCCTCAAGTTCTGATGGCTTGATGCGACGAGAGGCGTTCACGATGTCGGGGTGGCGCGAGCCAACGCCCCCGCAGAACAGCTTGATGCCGCCGCCCGTGCCGGTCGATTCGACGATCGGCGCCGGGAACTCCGGGTGGTTGCGGCTGAAATTTTCCGCAACGGCCGTGGTGAAGGGGAAGACTGTCGAGGAGCCGACGATCCTGATCTGGGTGCGCGAATCGGAGCAGCCCGCCAGAAATGCCAGCGTGACGGCCGCGAGTGCGAATTGTCCAACCCTTCGCGCCTGCACCAGTTTTCCCCTTGTGACAGCCCAGTTTCCGGCCTTTTGACGGGCCATGATATCGCAAAGCCGGCACCACCGGCTTCGGTCGCAGCCGCTCTAGCGCCCGACGGTGCGGCTTATGTTACATCCCCGTTTCGGTTTTGTGACAGTGCCGGCCCGGCAATCGCAGTGGCTGTAACAGAAGCCTGGGCGGCCAGCATCGTCGGCAGCAGGAACGAGACCGTCGTGCCGATACCCTGCCGGCTTTCGATCTCGAGCCGGCCGCGATGCCGCTCGACGATATGCTTCACGATGGCGAGCCCGAGCCCCGTCCCCCCCATGGAGCGGGACCGTCCGGTGTCGATGCGGTAGAAACGCTCTGTCAGGCGCGGCAGGTGCTCGGGGGCTATGCCCTCCCCTTCGTCGGAGACGCTGATGCGCACCATGTCTGCCGCACGCCCGGCCGGCCCATGCTCCAGCGTTGCCGAGAGCCGGATGGGCGTTCCCTCCCGGCCATATTTCAGGGCGTTGGAAACAAGATTGTGGAGGACCTGGAGAATCTGGTCGCGGTCGGCCACCACCTGCGGCAGATCCGGGGCCACCGCGATGTCGAGGCGACGGCCATCCGCCTCCAGGCGCATCGCCAGCGTCTTGCCCACATCGGACAGGATCGGCGCGAGATCGAGCATGGTCTGCGGCCGGACATATTTGTCCAGCTCGATCCTCGAGAGCGACAGAAGATCATCGATGAGGCGCGACATGCGCGACGCCTCGCGGCCCATGATATCCAGAAAGCGCGCACGGGCCGGCGCATCGTCGGCGGCAGGCCCCTGCAGGGTCTCGATGAAACCGGAGATGTTCGCCAGCGGGGTGCGCAGCTCGTGGCTGGCATTGGCGACGAAATCGACCCGCATCCGCTCGGTGAGACGGGTCTGGGTGATATCGGTGAAGCCGAGGAGGAAGGTGCCGTCCTCCAGCCCTGCAACCCGCACGCGGAAGGCGCCGTCCTGCGATCCGAGGCCCGTCACCTCACGCAGGACCGGGCTTTCCCCCAGCATGCCCAGTCGCACCGCATCGATGACGACAGGATGGCGCACGGTCTGCCTGAGATCCCCGCCGACGATCCGGCGACCGAACATGGCCTGGGCGCCTTCATTGGCTGCCAGCACCCGCCAGCCCGGCGATGCAAGGATCGCAGGGTCAGCGAGGGCGGCGATCGAAACCCGGTCGCCATCGTCACGGCCTGTTTCCTGAACCCTGCCGGGCTTCGGCTGCATCTCTGCGTCTCCCTTCACGTGCGGCTGAACCGGAACGCGATAGAGGAGCAAGATGACGATCAGGAGTATGGGCCCCCAGAGATATGGCGCGAGATCGGCCGCATGGGACAGCGCACCGAAGCCGAAGGCCAGAAGGGCCGCCAGCGCCAGGCTGGCCCGGTGCAGGGATTCCACCGTCAGGCCTGGCCGCGAAACCGCCGCACGACTTCGGCGCCCATCTGCCCCATGGCATCGAGCAAGGCGTCCGGATCCTGGCGCTTCAGGTCGAGGAGCGCCATGTCGGCGCCGCCGCTGGCGCCCACGGGAATCTCGCGCAGGCCGCGCGCAAAACCGTCGAGGATGATGGCGGCGGCTTCATCCGGCGTGATGCCGGCGTCGACATCATCCGGGCTGTCCCCCTTGGGGGTGCCGTCGGACGTGAGCGCGCGCTTGCCGATTTCCGTGCGCACAAGGCCCGGCACGATTGTCGTCACCCTGACGCCGCGATGGCCGACTTCGGTTCGCAGCGCATCGAAAAAGCCCATCACCGCGTGCTTGGCAGCGGAATAGCCGGTGCGCTGGGGAGACCCGACCTTGCCGGCGATGCTTGAGACGACCGACACATGGCCTTCGCCGCGCGCCAGCATGGCAGGCAGCACCAGCTTCGTAAGCGCGACGGGGGCGAAATAATCCACCTCCATGATCCGGCGATAGACATCCATGCCGGTATCCTCGGCAAGACCGCGCTGGGAAATGCCGGCATTGTTGATCAGCAGGTCCACCCGGCCGGCATGGTCGACCACGGCAGGAAGGACTTCGTAATCCGTCACCTCGAACGGCAGGATCACATGGTCGGGAACATCGGCGGCAACCGCCGCCAGCGCATCGCGGTTGCGGCCCGAAAGGATCACTGTCGCGCCCGCCTTGCCGAACGCCCGCGCAAGCCCGGCGCCGATGCCCGAGGATGCACCCGTGATCCAGACGCGCTTGCCTTCGAATGCCATCACAATCCTCCTCCCGTCATGAAGCCCCAGGGCGGCACCACCGGCGCCTTCAGGAGCATGGGGTGCACGAAGGTGACGAGCGCCCACAGCGCCACGCCCCCCGCCACCGGAACGAACCCCGGCCAAAGGGCCGAAAGCGGCTGGCGGCGCGTTAGGATCGCGCCCAAAGGCCAGTAGCTGGTCTGTGCCTCATAGGCGGCCCAGGCAGAGCCGAGCTGCCGGCGCTTCTTGCCATCCTGCAGGCGTGCGCCCGCCAGCGCCAGAATGCCGATACCGGCCGCCATGATCACGGTCGGCAGGTTGCCGGACAGGGTTGCATGCACGGCCGCCCACAGGCCGAAGGCCCACATCATGGGATGGCGCGTAATCCTGAGAACGCCGCTGGCCGGCCGGTTGCTGGCCGGAACACCCGCAAGCGCCTTGTTGGCCGGAGTCAGCGACCCGACGAACAATATGGCAGCCAGCAGCATCACCAGTGTCGAGACATGCCAGAAGCCGATCGGCGCGACCCACAACAGCCTGTCAGGCGTTGCGCGATAGGCGTGGACGGCGCCCGCCAGCAGCGCCAGCGACAGCAGGGAATAAAAAGCCTGAAAGCCCTTTTCCCCCAGCCTTGCCACCAGCACATCCCGCAGTGGCGGGTTGGCGAGCAGCATGTGGCTGGCGACAAAGGCCAGCAGAAGCGCAACGAACAGCAGCATGGCAATTCCTCCCTCCTCCTTCCGCCGGCGCCCGCTTCCCCATGAATGGGGAAATGGCCCGCACGGCGTCTCCCTCGCCGTGCGGGCCGGATGACAGGCCTAGCGGCTGTAGCTTTCCGGCAGGCGCGTCCTGTCGCGCCCCGGTGCGTAACGCCGCGCCAGCTTCGACTGCCGGCTTTCAAGGGATTGCGGCTGCCCCCCGATCACCACATGCTCGGCATGGGTCGAAAGCTCGAGCGGGTCGCCGGACCAGACGACGACATCGGCAACCGCGCCCGGGCGCAGAACCCCGTGGCCCTGCAGCCCGAAGATTTCGGCTGGCGCGCTGCTGATGGTGGCGAAGGCATCGGCCCATTCCAGCCCGATGGCGCCGGGCACGCGGCCCTGCGCCACCAGATTGCCGGCATAATGGGGCAGAAGCCGCGGCTGGAAGCTGGCATCGAGATCGGGCGTGCCGAGCGCCACCTTCACGCCGGCGCGCACCATGCGCCCCACGTTCGACATGGTGGCGCCAAGCGCTTCAAAGCGGCCGGGCAGATTGTCCATGCCCAGCGTGATCACCGGCACCCCGGCGCGGGCGATCTCGTCGGCCACCATCCAGCCCTCATTCGCCGAGACGAGCACGAGCTTCAGGCCCGGATAGAGGGCAGGCAGCTTCAGCACCTGCCTTATGTCGGACGCGCGATCCACCCGAACCAGCAGCGGCTGCGTGCCGCGCAGCACCGCCACGAGCGCTTCGGCATCCTCGCGCGTGAGCCGCAGGTCACGGCTCTGGTCCCGTTCACCGGCGCGGCCGGCCGTCACACGCTTAGCCTCGTCCAGCGCGTTCACGATTTCCGCCCAGGCCGCAGCGCGCGAGCCGCCGGCAAGCCGCGCACCCTGTTCACCATAGGCAAGATACTGGAAGGCGCGTGGCTTTGCGGGGGATGCTGCACCATCGGCCATCGAAAGCACCAGCCCCTGCCCGGCAAAGAGCGTGCGTCCGGGCGCCGGGCCGACGACAGCCGTCGTCACGCCTTCGGCGCGCGTCACGGGGATGGAGGTTTCAGCCGGGTTGATGACGACATCGAGCTGCAGCGCCGCCGAGGCAGGCGACTGGCGTGCCGAAACATCATTGGCGCTGTCGTCGCCATGGACTTCGGCAGCGCCGATCTGGCTGATGCCGGCAATCACGCCGGGCGTCACCCATTTGCCGCGCGCGTCGATCTGGCGATAGCCGGCCGGCACCGGCGCGCCCTGCGGCTGCACAGCAACCACCTTGCCGCCGGAAAGCAGCAGGGTGCCGCCTTCCACGGGCTGGCCGGCGTTGGTCACGACCTTGCCGCCCACGATCGCCAGCCGTTCCTGAGCCATGGCGGGCACCGCCGCGCCGATCATCAGTGCGAGAACGAGTTTCCTCACTTGCGGTCTCCTTCGCCAGGCTGGCCGAGTTCGAAATCGCTCACCGGCCGCCGCGCGGGATCATCCGTGTCATAGAGAAGCGCGCCATCGACCCAGACTTTTTCCGGCCGTGAATAGACAGAAAGCGGGTTGCCGTTCCACAGCACCACATCGGCCTGCTTGCCGGGTTCGAGCGAACCGACCTTGTCGGCGATGCCCAGCGCCTTTAGATCGGAAGAGCACACGTCTGAACTCCAGTCACTCCGCGAAATCT
>CAYMZC010000077.1:0-12155 GCA_964394815.1 uncultured Sandaracinobacter sp.
CCTGAAGATCGAGGCCACGAAGTTCACTGAGGTCGGCTATGTCGGCCGCGACGTGGACAGCATCATTCGCGATCTCGTCGAGGAATCCATCCGCCTGACCCGTGATGCAAGGCGGGCGTCCGTTCGCGACGCGGCCGAAAAGGCGGCGCTCGACCGTCTGCTCGATGCGCTGGTGGGCAAGGATGCCTCGGAAGCGACGCGGCTTGCCTTCCGCGACCGCATCTTCGCCGGCCAGCTGAAGGGCCGGGAAGTCGATGTCGAGGTGGAGGACAATGGCGGCGGCATGCCGTTCGAGATGCCGGGCATGCCGCCCGGTTCCGTCGGCATGATCAATCTGGGCGACATGCTGAAGGGCCTGGGCCCCAAGCGCATGCGGCGTCGCAGGATGCCGGTGGAAGATGCCTGGGAATTGCTGGTGAACGAGGAAAGCGACAAGCGCCTCGACACCGAGGAGCTGACCCGCGAGGCGGTGAAGGCGGCCGAAGCCAATGGCATCGTCTTCCTGGACGAGATCGACAAGATCGCCGTTTCGGATGTGCGGGGCGGTTCCGTTTCCCGCGAAGGCGTGCAGCGTGATCTGCTGCCGCTGATCGAGGGCACGACGGTTGCCACCAAATATGGCCCGGTGAAGACGGACCATATCCTGTTCATCGCCTCGGGCGCCTTTCATGTGGCGAAGCCGTCCGATCTTCTGCCCGAGCTTCAGGGCCGGCTTCCCATCCGGGTTGAGCTGACCGGCCTGTCGCAGGCGGATTTCGTGCGCATCCTGTCCGATACCGAGGCGAGCCTCGTCCGGCAGTATGTGGCGCTGATGGCGACCGAGGGCGTCAGCCTGTCCTTCACGGACGACGGCATCGCGGCTGTCGCGCGGGTGGCGGCCGAGGTGAACGAGCGGGTCGAGAACATCGGCGCCCGGCGTCTGCAGACGGTGATGGAAAAGCTGCTCGACGAGCTGAGCTTCGAGGCGCCCGACGCCGGCGGCAGCGAAGTGGTGATCGACGCCGCCTATGTCGATCGTCAGCTGGCCGCCATCGCCCGCGACAATGACCTGAGCAAGTTCATCCTCTGAACATTCCGTTCTTTCCCGCTTGAAAGCCCGGAGGCCGGGGTCCATCTGGAAGCCTCGGGTTCCGGGCCCCTCTGGTCGTGCGGCGGCACGGCGATGTCGGAACCGCGCAAGGGAAACCGGCGCGGACGCGGCGCCATGCGGATATGCAGAGGGGCCTGATGGAGTTCCTGTTCACGGACTGGCTGGGCAAGCCCTTGTGGCTGTGGCTCGCCTTTTTCGGCATCGTGCTGTCACTTCTCGTCCTCGATCTGGGCGTTCTCCACCGGGAGAACCGCGAGATCGAGGTGCGGGAATCGCTGTGGATGTCGGCTTTCTACATCACCCTCGGGCTGGCCTTCGGCGGCTTCGTATGGTGGCAGCTGGGGGCGACGGCAGCCAAGGAATATGTGACCGGCTTCGTTGTCGAGAAAAGCCTGGCGATGGACAATGTCTTCGTCATCGCGATGATCTTTTCCTATTTCGCCGTGCCGAGGCTCTACCAGCACCGGGTGCTGTTCTGGGGCATATTGGGCGTGATCGTGCTGCGCGGCATCATGATCGGGCTGGGCGCGACGCTGGTTTCGGAATTCGGCTGGATTCTCTATTTCTTCGCGGCCTTCCTCATCTACACCGGCGTGAAGATGTGGCGCATGGCCGACAGCGCGTTCGATGTCGGCGGTTCGCCGGTGCTCGCCTGGGTGCGCCGACGCCTCAACGTGACGGACGACCTGCACGGCGACCGCTTCTTCGTGAAGACGCCGCACCGGCTGACGGGGCGCGTGGTCACGCACGCCACGCCGCTTTTCCTGGCGCTGGTCATGGTGGAGTTCGTGGATGTGGTCTTTGCGGTGGATTCGGTGCCGGCCATCTTCGCCATCACCACCGATCCCTACATCGTCTATACGTCGAACATCTTCGCCATTCTCGGCCTGAGGGCGCTCTATTTCGCGCTGTCGGCGATGGTTCACCGCTTCCATTACCTGAAATATGCGCTGGCGGTGCTGCTTGTGTTCATCGGCGCCAAGATCTTCCTGGCGGACATCCTTGCCTTCCCGGGCGGCAAGTTCCCGCCGGAATGGGGGCTGGGCATCACCTTTGCCATTCTGGCGGCGGGCGTTGGCTATTCGCTGTGGCGCACCCGCGGGGACAGCCAGGGGGCAGCGAGCTGAAAGCCTGAACCGGCTGGCGGTCCCCCGGCTTTCGGGGGGCCGCCAGGCCATGTTTCCGTTCGCCTAGTGGTAGAGCGCGTCCAGACGTGCGCCATAAGCCTGTTTCAGGACGTGGCGGCGGATCTTCAGGCTGGGCGTCATCTGTTCATTTTCGACCGTGAAGGGTGCATCCGCCAGCATCACGCGACGCACCTTCTCGATAACCGAAAGCTGGGTGTTCACCCGGTCGACTGCGGCCTGCACCGCGCGCACGAATTCGGGGTTTCCGTTCAGCCCTTCCGGATCGAGGTTGCGGCTGGCGGCCCATTCGGCAGCCCATTCCGCATCGGGCACCACCACCCCCACGAGATGGGGCCGCCTGTCGCCATAGACCATCGCCTGCCCGATTTCGGGCTGCAGGGTGAGCATGCCCTCGATCCGCTGCGGGGCGACATTGTCGCCCTTGTCGTTGACGATGATGTCCTTCTTGCGGTCGGTGATGACGATGTGGCCGTCTTCGTCCAGTTCGCCGATGTCGCCGGTGTGGAGCCAGCCGTCCCGGAGGGCGGCTTCGCTTTCCTCCGGGCGGTTCCAGTAGCCCGACATCACCAGTTCGCCGGCCACGAGAATTTCGCCATCCTCGGCGATGCGCACGTCCACATCCTTCAGCGGCGGGCCGACCGTGTGCATCTTGATGCCCGTGGCGGGGCGGTTGCAGCTGATGACGGGGCCTGCCTCCGTCTGGCCATAGCCCTGCAGCAAGGTGACGCCGATGGACTGGAAGAAGATGCCGACATCGGGGTTGAGCGGTGCGCCGCCCGAGACCATCGCCTTGATCCGCCCGCCGAGCTTGTCGCGCACCTTGCGGCGCAGCGTGCGCTCGATCACCGCATCGAGGAGCCTGTCCGACATGGAGAGGCCGCCCCGGGTTGCGCGCTTGCGCGTCAGCGCCTCGGCCTGCGCCAGCATCCTGGGCGCCATGCCGCCCTGCTTGTCTATCGCCTTCAGCATGCGCATGCGCAGCACCTCGAACAGGCGCGGCACGACCACCATGATGCTGGGGCGCACCTCCTCGATGTTGGCGGACAGCCGCTCCAGGCTTTCGGCATAGTAGATTTCCCCGCCGAGGCCGATCGGCAGGAACTGGCCGGCCGTGTGCTCATAGGCATGCGACAGCGGCAGGAAGGACAGGAAGGTCTCGCGGCCGGTATCCGGGAAATCGTTGCGGATCACGTCGACGCAGCCAGCCACATTGTGCAGGATGGCGCCGTGGTGCTGGAGAACGCCGCGCGGCGTTCCGCCGGTGCCGGAGGTGTAGATGATGCAGGCCGTGTCCTGGCGCTTCATCCGCGCCCAGCCCTTGACGGCGGCGACGCTGCCGGTGTGGGCGGCCATGAGGCTTGCTGCGTCCGTCACATCGACATGCGGCGGGTGCTGCGCGAGGCCCAGCGGTTCCAGCCCGATGACGAGCTTGCAGCTGCTGACGCCGATCAGCGCTTCCATCAGCGGTTTGGCGAGCTTCGGGCCGGAGACGACAGCCGCGATCGCGCCGCTGTCGGACAGGATGTGCGCGTGATCGCGCGCCGTGTTGGTCGTGTAGGTGGGCACGGTGATGGCGCCCGCCGCCATGATGCCGAGATCCCAGAGGCAGAATTCGGGCCGGTTTTCCGAAATCAGGACGACGCGGCTGCCCGGGGTGACGCCATTGGCGCGCAGGGCGGTCGCAATGGTCGCCACCGTCCTGGCGGCGTCTGCCCAGCTGATCGACTGCCAGCTTTCGCCCGAGCGGCGCCACAGCATGGCGGCGCTCCCCAGCTTTTCGGCCTGGCCGAAGAACATTTCCACCAGATTCTGCCAGCGCTCGATCCCCGTCAGGGCGACCGCGCGCTCCGCTTCCCTCAGTCGCTCCGCCTCAGCGATGTCCGCCTTGCTCATGTCCTGCTCCCTGCGACCCTCTGGTGAATACCTGGCTTTTTATCGGCTGATTGCCAGCGCCTGGCCCTCGCTTCGCGGGTCCGCTGCCGCGCGCCAGCCACTCCCCTGCCGCACAAGGGCATTGCCTTTCAATGGCAATGTTGCCGAGCGGACATCTTTATGGCCCAGCGCCTTCAGTCCGGCGGCCATTGCCTCGATCCGGGTGTCCGCCTCGTAACGAAAACCACGCCTGTCGGCGAAGACCTGGGGTGCGGCCAGTGCGTCCTCCACGCTCATGCCCCAGTCCAGGTGGGCGATGATAGCTTTGGCCACCTGTGCGATGATGGTCGCCCCGCCCGCTGCCCCGAAGGCTGCGACCGGTTTTCCCGCACGGTCGAAGATGATGGTGGGCGCCATCGAGCTGCGCGGCCGTTTGCCCGGCTCGACCCGGTTGGGCGCGGGTGCTGCATCACGCACGGGGTTGAAGTCGAAATCGGTCAGTTCGTTGTTGAGGACGATGCCGGCCGCAACCAGCCCGCTGCCGAACGGCCCTTCGATAGTTGAGGTGAGGCTGGCGACATTGCCGCGCGAATCGGCGGCGGCCAGATGCGAGGTGGACGGTACATCGGCGAGCGGCCGGGCTGCGCGCGGGGCAGTGCCCGGCGGCGTTCCCGGCCCGGCTTCCGCCATCGCCCGGTCGAGCCGGATGAGCGCCGAGCGCTGCGCGATGTAGTCGCTGTCGAGCAGCCCGGCAACCGGCACGGGCGCATGGTCGGCATCGGCGCCATAGGCCTCGCGGTCGGCAAAGGCCAGGCGCTGGGATTCGGCGAACAGGTGCCATGAGAGCAGATTGTCCGGCCCCAGTTTCCCGAGGTCGAAGCGTTCGAGCTGGCCGAGGATCTGCAGCACCGCGATACCACCCGCCGAGGGCGGACCCATGGTGCAGGCCCGCCACTGCCGGTAGGGGCGGCAGAGGGCCTCGCGTTCTGTCACGCGATAGGCGGCGAGATCCGCCGCCGTAAGGGCTGCCTGGTTCGAAAAGGCATTGGCGACCGCTTCTGATACGGCGGCACCCACTGGCCCCTTGTAGAAGGCGTCCGGCCCCTCTGCGGCGATCTGCTCCAGGCTTTCGGCAAGCGCCGGCTGGCGCAGCACATGGCCAACCGGCCAGGGTTCGCCACGGGGGTCGAGGAAGATGGCGCGGGCCGCCGGATCGCGCGCCAGCATGGCCTTGCGGCTGGCGGTGAAGCGGTTGAGCCGCTCGCTGACGGGAAAGCCGTGCCGGGCAAGGCGGATGGCGGGCCGGAACAGATCCGCCCAAGGCAGCCGGCCCCAGCGCCCATGCGCTTCGGCTGCCAGCGCCACGGCGCCGGGCACGCCCACCGAATAGCCGCCGGGGACGGCTTCGGCGAACCCCATGGGCTGGCCTTCGGCCTTCAGGAACCGGTCCGGGCCGGCGGCGGCGGGGGCCTTTTCGCGGCCGTCGAGCGTGGTGGTCGCGCCGCTTTTGCCATCATGCCACAGCAGGAAGCCGCCACCGCCCAGGCCGCTCGACTGCGGCTCGACGACGGTGAGTGTGATCATCATGGCGATGGCGGCATCCGCGGCCGTGCCGCCCGCCTTCAGCATCGCCTGCCCGGCGGCGGTTGCCAGCGGGTCCGCCGCTGTCACGGCGGCGGCGCCACTGGCCGCCGTATCTGCCGGCGGCCGGCGGAACTTGCGGTCATCCGGTTCGTAAAAGCGCGTGCCGGGGGTGGTTTCGGGTGCTGCCGTTACCGGCGCAAGCCGGGCGCTGGGGGCTGCCGGCGCAAGCTGCGCGCTGGCGGTTGAGGGCAGGGCGAGAAGGGCGAATAACGCCGGGGCTGCCAGCAGGCGCTTCATCATCATGAGACCGTGGATAGGGCCGGCGCACGAAAGGCTCAAGCCTTGAGGCCCGTGCCGACGGCCTCTTCGATGCGGGTGAAGCCCTCGCGCTTCAGCAGGGCGGCAAGGCCGGCTGCAAGGCGCGCCGGCAGGCCCGGCCCCTCATAGACCAGCGCCGAATAGAGCTGGACTGCCGAAGCCCCGGCGCGGATCTTCGCATAGGCGTCATCGGCGCTGACGATACCGCCCGCCCCGATCAGCGGCAACCGCCCTTCGATGCGCTGCGCGAAGGCTGCGAGCACGGCAGTCGATGGCGCCATGAGCGGCGCGCCAGACAAGCCGCCGGTTTCGCCGGCATGGCGGCTTTTCAGGCTTTCGGGCCGGGCAAGCGTGGTGTTTGAAATGATGAGGCCCTGCAGGCGGCTTTCGATGAGGGTGCGGGCGATGAAGTCGATCTGGCTGTCATCGAGATCGGGGGCGACCTTCAGGAACAACGGCGGCCCGTCCGTGCCGCGTGCTTCGGCGGCGGCCGCCAGCAGCTCCGGCAGCGCCTCGCCCTGCAGGCCGCGCAGGCCGGGCGTGTTGGGCGAGGAGATGTTGAGCGTGATCCAGGCGGCCCGGTCGCGGACGGCGGTGACGCCGGTCACATAATCGGCGATGCGGTCGGCGCTGTCCTTGTTGGCGCCCACGTTCACACCCAGGCGCGGGTTCGGGGCAAGGCGGGGAAGGGCGGCTTGAAGCCCGCCATTATTGAATCCAAGCCGGTTGATGACGGCCCTGTCCTCGACCAGCCGGAAGATTCGTGGCCTCGGGTTGCCCTGCTGCGGCCGGGGGGTCAGCGTGCCCACTTCGGCAAAGCCGAAGCCGAAGCCCAGCATCTGCCGCCAGACCCGGGCATCCTTGTCGAACCCGGCCGCAAGCCCGATGGGGGACGGAAAGCGAAGGCCGGCGATGCGGGTTTCAAGCACCGGGTCGAAGGCCGGCCCCCGGCCTGCCGGGAGGTGCGCGAGGGCTGCGAGCGTCAGCCCGTGCGCGGTTTCCGGATCGAGCGTGAAGAGCGCGGGGCGAAGCAGCTTGAACATGGCTCCGGCTCTAGGTGCTCCCCCCAGTGCCCGCAAGATGCCCACAGGGCGCCCGCCGGGTGCACGCAAGGTTTGCGCTGCAAGTGAAGCAGGCTATCCGAATGTCGGAATATTTTACAAATTCGTTGAGGAGGATTTTCTTAATTTGTTTTGAATCAGTGGTTTGATACTTTGGCATGAATCATGCACGAAATGTTTCGCTTCGGGCCGGGCTGCCGGCCTCGAGGGGGCAATATGTCAACATGGAGGGTATTACTCATGGCAAAAGGTCTGAAAGCGGTTTTCGGCCTCGGCGTCGCGGCGCTCGGCCTGGCGATGGTTCCGTCGGCTGCGTCCGCCAATGTCTGCGTCGGTGACTGCGGCGTACTGGGCGCGGATGGCGTGGTGACGGCGCCGCCCATCGGCGGGCAGTATCGTTATGTCACCACCATCGGCCCGGATGGCGGCGGCGACATTCCCGGCTTCGCTGTTGGCGAGGCGACGAACGGTTCGAACTTCACCACCTCCGCCTTCGAGGCGCAGGCGGGCTCCACGCTCGAATTCTACTTCAATTACGTGACGTCCGACGGGTCCGGCTTCTCCGACTTCGGCTGGGCGGCGCTCAACGGCGGCAGCGGCAGCCTGACCCTGTTCACGGCGCGGACCACGCCTTCGGGTGACACGGTGCCCGGCTTCGGCCTTCCCGGCCTTGCCCCCGGTGTCGTTCTCGATCCGGCGTCCACTCCGATCATCCCGGGTGCCCCGGTGTGGTCGCCGCTGCAGGGTAGCTCCGGTCTCTGCTTCAGCACGGGTTGCGGCTATACCGGCTGGATCAAATCCACCTACACCATCGAGGAAGCCGGCTTCTACACGCTTCAGTTCGGTGCCGCCAACGCGGTGGACACCATTTACGATTCCGGTCTGGCGTTCGCCGGCCTCGTGATCGACGGCGATCCGATCGACCCGACGCCCGGCATCCCCGAGCCGGCCACCTGGGCGATGCTGATTGCCGGTTTCGGCATGGTCGGCTTCGTGGCGCGCCGTCGCCGCAGCGACATGGCCGTGAAGGCCGCCTGATCGGCGCCTGATCGCTGGCCCCTTTCCGAAAGGGGCCGCAGGTGACCTGAAAGTCGCCGGGCCGAAAGGCTGGCGCGGCGGAATATGGCCCGGAGCGGGGTTCGCCCCTCTCCGGGCCTTTTCTTTGGCCTGAGCCAGCGGTTACAGCAGTCCCGAACATTTATCCGGGAGACTGTTTCATGCGCCTTCATCATCGCACTCTCGCACTGACTCTCTCGGCCAGTGTCGCCCTTTCCGCTCTTGTGGCTGCGCCGCTTGCTGCGCAGGCCGCCCAGCCCGCGCCCACTGCCACGGCCGAGCAATCCGCCGATGCGGCGCTGGCGGATTTCTTCGCCAGCCATGATGCCGCAAGCCTTGCCCGCAACCCGACCGCCAAGGCCTATCGCGGCATCCGCGACGCCGACTATGGCAAATGGTCCGATCCTTCGGATGCGAAGGCGGATGCCGACCTCGCCGAGGACATGGCCTATCTCGCGGAAATGCGCCGCCGCTTCGCGGATGCGCCGCTTTCGCCGCAGGCGCGCATTTCCTATCGCCTCTTCGAAAAGCAGATGGAACGGCGCGCCGCGGCGGAGAAGTTCCGCCACCTCGAGCTTCCGTTCGATCAGATGCGCGGCGCGCAGACGCAGCTTCCCGCCTTCCTCATCAACATTCACCGCATCGGCAACAAGGCCGAGGCCGAGGCCTATGTCGAACGGCTGCGCGGCCTTGGCCCGCTGGTCGACCAGCTGGTGGGCATGTCCACCGAGCGGGCGGAGAAGGGCGCGCCGGCGCCGGCCTGGGTCTATGCCCATGTGGCGGGCGATGCGCGGACCTTCCTGAAGGGCGCCCCGTTCGAGGACGGGCCGGATTCCAGCCTTCTGGCCGACTTCAAGGTCAAGATCGCCCGTATCGAGCTGTCCGATGCCGACAGGGCGCGCCTTGTGCGCGAGGCCGAGGCTGCGCTGAAGGATGGTGTCGCGCCGGCCTATCGCCGGCTTGCGGATGCGATGGAACGCCAGGCGAAGGCGCCGCGCAAGGGCGATGGCATCCTGCATCTGCCGGGCGGCGCCGACTGGTATGCCGAGCGGCTGGCCTTCCACACGACGACGGCCCTGACGCCCGAGGAGATCCATCAGACCGGCCTTCGCGAAGTGGCGCGAATCCATGCCGAAATGGCGGCGCTGATGCCGGCGCTGGGCGTGAAGGGCGATGTGCGCGACCTGTTCGCCCATGTGCGCGCCAGCACCGATCTCTTCTACCCCGACAGCGACGCCGGCCGGGACGCCTATCTGGCGCATGCGCGCAAGGCGCTGGAAGACATGACCGCGAAACTGCCCGAGGCCTTCGCAACCCTGCCGAAGGCACCGCTGGTGGTGAAGCGCGTGGAAGCCTTCCGCGAGAAGAGCGCCGGCAAGGCCTTCTATCAGCAGCCCGCACCCGACGGGTCGCGCCCTGGCACCTTCTACGCCAATCTCTACAACATGCGGGAAATGCCGAAGTATGAGATCGAGGCGCTGGCGTTCCATGAAGGCCTGCCCGGCCACCATATGCAGCGCGCGATCCAGACCGAGCTGAAGGATGTGCCGGCCTTCCGCAAATTCGGTGGATTCACCGCCTATTCCGAAGGCTGGGGCCTCTACACCGAGCTGCTTGCGAAGGAGATGGGCTTCTATCAGGACCCGTGGCAGGATTTCGGCCGTCTGAAGCTGGACCTGTGGCGGGCCATCCGGCTGGTGGTCGACACCGGCATCCACCACAAGGGCTGGAGCCGTGCGGACGCGATCCGCTACCACATGGAAAACAGCCCGTCCGACGAGGCGGAAGTGGTGCGCGCAGTCGAGCGCTACATCGTCTATCCGGGTCAGGCGACCGCCTATTCCATCGGCAAGCTGGAACTTCTTCGCCTGCGCGAGGAAGCGCGGGCATCCATGGGGGATCGATTCGACATCCGTGGATTCCACGATGTGGTGCTGAGGGCGGGTGCGGTGCCGCTGGACGTGCTCGCGGAGCAGGTGCGCGCCTGGTCCGCCAGCGCCGGCAAGCCTGCCGCCTGAAACCGTGGCCCTGCCGGAGGTGGGCGCGTAACTGTTCGGCAAGCTTAACTGTCTGGCAAGGTTACGGGAATGCCGCCGCCGCACGAGGCGGCGGCGGCCCCGGGATTGTCATCAATTGATGAATAGCCTCCGGCCTTGTCGCTTTTGTCCAAGACAATGACACTGAATCGATATATACGGAATTTGCGACCCAAGGATGGTCTGCGCCGGCATCGGCGGACAGGTGGTTCCTTTATGGAATCGCCCTGAAGCTGGTACGGAATACCATCCTCACTTCAACGCCCCGGCGCCCCAGTGGCACCGGGGCGCTTTTTTATCATTCAAGAAGACTATGGCTTACGGCATTAATTGGCACCGGGAAAGCCTTATGATCTGAATCTGGCTGGCAGTGATTTCTTGAGTCAATGAGCCGGGCAATGAATTGGTCAGTGCGCCGGCTTGACCAGAAGATTGTTATTCGCAATAAACTTGGCCGTGCATGGGGTTTGGTCGGCTCTGTGCGATGGTCCGGTTATGCTCCCCGTGGAGGCGGGGTCCGGCTGGAAACGCATTTCCCGCACTGATCATCCTGCAGGATGACGGAAACCGGGCAAGTGCCGTGCGGGGATCTGCGACCGCGCTTTTGGCTCATCCTAACAGTTTCGCCGGGGGGCAGCATGCAGTGTTACCGAATACGGGTGTTCGTGCCGTGACATCACCCGGATTTTCCCTGCGCTACTATTCGCCTGCCGCGCCGCTGCGCACCTGGGTTTCCAGCTATTATGTCTTCGAGGTGGGGGCATCCCACATCAGCGACACGCTGCGTGCCGAGCTGCCGCAAGTGCGTTTCTTCTTCGAGGGCGGCGGCCAGTTCGCCTATGGCAGCGGCGATTTCGTGACCGTGCCGCCGGCTGCCCTCTGTGGCGCGACGACAGTCGCGGTGCGGCTGATGGGGCATGGACCACTTCGTCTTCTGGGGGCGGGGCTTTTGCCGGCCGGCTGGGCGGCACTGGTGGGCGCCGGCGCCGGCGATTTCGTGAACATGGTCGCCGACCTCGAGGATGTGGCAGGCCTTGTCGCCCGCCGCACTGTGGAGCGCATGGCCGAGGCGCGCAACCACCGCGAGATTGTGGCGGCGGCCGACGCCTTCTTCCTGCTGCTTTCCATGCAGGCCAAGCCGCCGCCGCTCTGGTTCACCCGCGCCGCGGACGAATGGCTGGCAAGCTCCGCCAACCCGGATGTGAACGAGCTGGTATCGATGACGGGCATGTCGGCGCGGCAGATCGAGCGGCTGACGCACAGGGTCTATGGCTCAAGCCCGAAGATGCTGGCGCGCAAGTATCGCGCCCTGCAGGCGGCCGTGCGCCTCGGCCTCAACCCGGATGGCGGGTGGGAGGCGGCGGCTGCCGGCGCCTTTTACGACCAATCCCACTTCATCAGGGATTTCAAGACCTTCGTCGGGATGACGCCGTCGCAGTTCACGGCCAAGGACAGCCCCTGGCTGAACCGGCTGACGATCGCCAAGCGTCAGACGCACCTGACCATGCCCAAGCTGAACCTTGTCAGCTGAGCCGTTGCTGCCCTGCCGTGGCGGGCCGGGCATGGCTGCCCGGCCGCCTGTTTCCGGGCCGATGCCGGTCGCCGTCTAGTCGCGGTAGCCGGGGCTGATCCGGTCCATCTTCCGGCGCAGGGCGGGCCATGCCAGCATGTTGCCAACGATCTTCAGCCCGTCGCGGCCCTGACCCGCCGTCTTTTCCGGCGTGCCTTGCGGCGGGTGGTTCAGAAGCTGGGCCCCGCCCGACAGCGCGAGGATCTGCGCCTCGCAGGCGCGCTCCAGATAATAGAGGCGGATGAAGGCTTCGCCCACGGTCTCACCGACAGCGAGCGTGCCGTGGTTCCGCAGGATCATGGCATTCTTCGTGCCGAGGTCGGCAACCAGCCGTTCGCGTTCGTCAAGGTCGACCGCCACGCCCTCATAGTGATGGTAGGCAACGTCATCGCGGATGAGCATGGCTGTCTGGGTGAGGGG
>CAYMZC010000078.1:0-12055 GCA_964394815.1 uncultured Sandaracinobacter sp.
CGATGTCGTGAAGGTGGGGAGCGCCAGTTACCGCAAGCTGGTGGCCCTGGGCGGCGTTGCCTCGGGCTGGGTTTCGGAAGTGGCCGAGAGACCCGAGACGGCGACGCCTGGCTTTGCCGAGATCGTGCCGCCGATGGGCGAGATCTATGCCAACCCGGCCGCCACCCAGGCCATGCTGGACGACGCCATGTTCGACGTGGAAGCCTGGCTGGCTGGCGAAATCGCGACCGAATTCGCCCGCGCCGAGGGCGTGGCCTTCGTGAACGGCACGGGCGTCAACCAGCCCAAGGGTTTCCTGACCTATCCGGTATCGACCGCAGGCGATGCGACGCGCCCGCTGGGTACGGTGCAATATGTGCCCTCGGGTGCGTCCGGCGCCTTTGCCGCATCCAGCCCGGCCGACAGTCTGATCGATCTGGTGCACGCGCTGCGCACACCCTACCGCCAGGGTGCGGCATGGGTGATGAATTCCAGCACCCTGTCCGTCATCCGCAAGTTCAAGGACGGGGACGGCGCCTTCATCTGGCGGCCGGGCCTTTCGGAAGGCGAGCCGGCGACGCTGCTGGGCTATCCGGTGATCGAGTCGGATGCCATGCCGGATATTGCGGCCAACGCCCTTTCCATCGCCTTCGGACAGTTCCGTTCGGCCTATGTGATCGCCGAGCGTGGCGAGACCGCCGTTCTGCGCGACCCCTATTCGAACAAGCCGTTCGTGCATTTCTATGCGACCCGTCGCGTGGGCGGGGCGCTGGTGAACAGCGAGGCCGTGAAGCTGATGCGCTTCTCGGCAAGCTGAGCGCAGGCTGCCGCCCTGCCAGCGCAGGGCGCGAACTGGGGGGGGCCATGCGCCCCCCCTTTTTTTGACTGGCGATTTCGGAGTGGGCGATGGCAATCCTTGCGGCATCCATCGAGAGCAATGGAAGCATCCTGGCTGTGGATGGCGACTGGCCTGCTTCGGCCTTCGCGGATTTCATGCTGGATCCGGATGGCAGCCCCCGCGTGGTGCTGACAGCCACGGGACCGGGCCATGAGCGCCAGGGCGTGGAAGCCGTGGCGGCGCCGGGACGGGTGCGGCAGTTTCCGGCGATCCGGATGCTGCGGGTGCCGGCCGGAGCGCCCGTGGAAGGCGGGCCGGTGCCCGATTTCGTGGAGATGGGCGAGGACAAGGGCAAGCCCATCCTGCCGCTGGACGAGACCGAACTGGGCAATGGCCTCAGGCGGGTGCGGATGATGCTGCACCAGCCGGTGGCGGCGGGCGAGGCCGTGAGCCTTGCATTTGCGCCCGGGTGGCGCGCCGGCGAGCCGGGCGCTGCCCTTGCTGCCGTGAACCTTTCCCAGCTGGTGCATGAGAAACCGGCGGCGCGCTGGGCACGCATGCCCTTCGAGCGGGTGACTGACAATCGTGTGCGCCTTGACCTGCTGGTGGCGCACTGGGCGCCCGAAGGGCAATCCGCCGTGGCGGGCGTGCGCTTTTCGGTGACGGATGGCGTGGCGATCCGCACGGCCTGGGCGGTGATCGGGACATCGACGCTTTATGGCGATGCCCTGCGCTGCTGGACGGCCGAGGTGGACCTGACCGGGCTTTCGCCGGGCCTTGTTTCAGCCCACTGGTCCGTCTTTCCGTGGGTGGGGGCAGCGCGGCACAGCAGCGGAGCGTCCGACCCGGCGCTGAGCCCGCAGCATTCCGCGACCGTCGCTGTCGCCGCGCGCGCCGCGACGGCCGAGAAGCCGCTGGCGATCGCCCATGATCCCGGCGGGCAGCGCTATGGCTATACCACACAGGCAAGCCATGCGCCGGCGCCGTCGACCTATTTCCCCTATGTCTGCGTGGCGGTGGACCCCGCCGGGACTGCGACAGCAAGCAACCGGACGGCGGCTGAAGGGCTGGCGGGTTTCGGCAACACGCCCGAGGAAGCGCGCACTGCCGCCCTTGCCGTGGCCAACCGGCCCGCCAACCTTGTGACGGCCACCAATGTGCTGCGTTACCTGGGGCGCGCCCTGCCGGCGGCCAATGGCCAGGCCGCCATTGCAGTGGGCGCCATCGACGGCTGGGAACTCTTCCTGCCGGCCGGGACGCACCAGATCCCGGGTGGCAATGCGGTGGTGGGCACGTCTGCCACAGAATGCCCGGTGGTGCTGAAAGGCGTCGGAGCGGATGCGACGACGCTGGTGTCCGCTGCATCGAGTAGCGGCATCCGTGCGGCCATGGTGCAGTTCCGGGACATGCGGCTTCTGGGCGGGCAGGTCAGCCTGCCGGGCACGACCGTGCGGCTGGTGGGGCCGGACGTGGACGTATCGGCAAAGCCCGGTTACGAGGCGAGCGCGGGTTCCTATTGGTCTGCCGCGGCGGCTGCGGAAGAGGTGAACCACTGGCAGGTGAAGAGCCGGTGGTGGAAATCGGGCACGACGCTTGGCGGATCGTCCATGGTGGTGGAACTGGCGCGTAGCGTGGAGCATGCGCGCGGCATTGCCAGCAATGTGGCGGCGAATTGCGCCCGCATCGGCGACCCGAGCCTGCCGCAGCCTTCCGACCCGACCCATGGGGTGACCACCTATCCGGCCGGGACGACATCGGTGGAGTCCGTTGCGGACCGCTTCATCTGGGGTTGCGACGGCCGGGGTGTCCACCCGGTGACCGGCTGGGCCTTCAGCATTCCGCAGCGCATCGGCGCGGACGGGCGGCTGAAGGCGCTGCGCTTCGTGTGCGTGAATTCGCTGTTCGAGAAGATCGGGGCGGGGACTGCGCCCGCCTATGTGCTTGGCGAGGGCAATACGACCCCGCTCGATGTGAGCGGGCTGGTGATCGAGGGCTGCACATTCCTGGGGGACCGGGCGAACAGCCTGTACAACGACCCCAACCCGCCGGATCTGGCGGCGACCTTCACCATGGACAACAGCTATGGCCACTGCCGGGTGGCCAACAGCTATTACGACCGCATTGCCATCAAGCAGGACTGTTTCGACAACCCGGTGGTGAATGCGTTGCGCGGCGGCGGTGCGGGCAATGGCCGCCGGCGGCATCTGACCCGGGGCTGGGTGACCCTGATGGGGCAGCTGCACGAGGGCATGGTGGATGGCCAGCGGTTCGGGGATGGCGGCCTCAACGGGCAGGTGATGGAATATTACGGCCCGGGGGCTGCCACCAACCCGAATGACGGCAAGGACCCGGTGCCCGACATGGGCTGGCCGGCCTTTGTCGATGACCGCAGCTATTACGGGACCAACAGCGGCTGGGGCGATTACCGGCCGCAGCCCGGATCGCCGCTGATGGCACGCGGGCTTCGGGCGCAGATCGACGTGGACATGGCCGGCCAGCCGCGACTGGCCCCCTTTGCCGCCGGGGCGCTGGAAGGCGAGGCACCCATGGTGGCGGCGCTGACGCCCGATTCTGCGCGGCATCTGTCTGCGGATTCTGGTGCGGGGCCTGGCTGGTCCGGCGTGGTGGCAGGTGCGTCCGGTCATCTGGCGACCGGAGGAACGCCGCCCGTGCTGACGGCGGTGCCGCCCGAAGCGGAGGAGCCGCCCGATAAGGGCAATGAGCCGGGGCATGGCAAGGGGCGGCGCATCATCGTGCGGGCCGGGCCGCGGACGCTGCCGGCGGGCGCGAACTGAGCGGCGAACAATCAGGAGAGGAGTTTCCGACATGGGGAAATGGGTTGCGGATGAGGTGCTTGATGGAGCGCTTGCCGTTCTTGCGGGCGCCGACCTGATGCTGGCCTTGCCGGGACAGCCGGCGGATTATGCCGGGGCGGTTGCATCACAACTGGCCGCGGCGCCGCTTGCGGCCGGGGATTTCAGCTTTTCGGCCGGCGATGTTTCGGGGCGCAAGGTGGCAGTCTCGGCGAAAGCCGGGCTTTCCGTGCTGCAGGAAGGAAGCGCCAGCCATGTAGCGCTTGCCGACAGCGCCAATGCGCGGCTGCTTTACGTGACGACTTGCCCTGCAAGGCAGCTGCCGGCGGGCGGAAGCGTGAACTTCGACACCTGGACGGTGGAGATTGGCGCGCCGCTCTGAGGGGTTGGCGGAGGCCTGGGGGGAGAGGGGCATGTTCCTTAAGGATCCGGCGGCGCGGGTCGACTATCGGGTCGACTGGACGGAGGCGCTTGGCGCCGATGTGACGATTGCCGCGAGCGAGTGGATGGTGGTGCCGGCGGAAGCCGGCGGCGTGGCCGTGGTGTCTGATGCCCTTGCGGGAAATCTTGCCATTGCCCGCCTGGACGGCGGCGTGGCGGGGCATCTTTACCGGGTGACGAACCGGGTGGGCTTTTCGGATGGCGGGCGCGACGAGCGCAGCCTGATGGTGCGGGTGGAGGAACGCTGATGGCGGCAGGGGAAAAGGCGCCGCCCGCAGCGGCGGTGGCCGAGCTGAAGGCCTTTTTGCGGATCGAGGGGGATGAGGAGGATGCGCTGCTGGCCGCCTTTCTGCGGGCGGCGACCGAAGCAGTCGAAGCCAGCCTTGGGCGTGTGCTGATCGCACGGGCGGTGGTGGAGCGGCAACGGGTGCGATCCGGGGTGGTGGCCCTTGGCGTGGAGCCGGTGCTGGCGCTCGAGGGGGTGTCGTTGCCCGGGGCTGATGGCGAATGGGGGATGCTGGAGCCCGGCAGGGCGTTGCTGGAGCTTTCCGCTCATGGCCGCGGGCGCGTGGGGCTTTCGGGGATTGCCGACGGTGTGGAGGTGGAAGCTTCCTATCGGGCCGGGATGGCGGAGGACTGGAACGGCCTGCCCGAGCTTTTGCGCCTGGCCGTGCTGCGGGCGGCAGCCCATGTTCACCGTGTCCGCGATGCGCCGGATGATCCGGGGTTGCCGGTGGCGGTGGCGCGCATGCTGGCCCCATGGCGTGCGCGGCGGATGCTGTGACCATGGCCCGGACAGAGGAACTTGCCGGGCGGCTTTCGGAGCGTGTTCGGTTCGAGGTGCTGCCCGAGGGCCGTGGCGAGGCTGGCGAGGCCAGCGCGCAATGGCGCACCCTGGCGGAACGCTGGGCGGCCGTGGAGCCCGTGGACAGGGTGACGGCTTCGGTACTGGCGGCCGACACCCGGCACCCTGCCCGTCGCTGGCGGGTGACGCTGCGCGACGGGATCCGGGTGCAGCTGGGCATGCGGCTTGTGTGGCGGGGCGAGGCCCTGCGCATTTCGGGGATCGATCGCGATCCGGCGCGGCCGGGGCTGACCCTGCTGTGGGTGGAAGACCCGGCCGCCTGAGGAGACAGACATGCGGGCAAGTCTTGAATTGCAGCGCGCGCTCGTGGCCGCGTTGACCGCCGATGCCGTGCTCGATGCTTCGGGCCTGCGGCTGTTCGACGGGCCGCCGGCCGATGCCAGGCCGCCCTATCTTTCGGTGGGCGCCGACGTTGTGACCGAGCGGGGGTGGAAGGGAGGCGGTGGCTGGGACCACCGGTTTTCCCTGACGCTCTGGGAAACGCGCGACGGGCTGGCGGCGGTGAAATCGGTTCTGGCGGAGGTTGAGCGGGTGGTCCTGGCCATGCCGCGCAGTTTCGCCGGCTTCCGGCTGGTGCAGCTGCGGTTGCTGCGGGCGAGCGTGCGGCGGGCGAACCGGGGGTGGATCCAGGGGGTGCTGGAGTTTCGTGCCCTGACAGTGATGGAAAACTGACAGTGATGGAAAACTGACAGTGATGAAAAAGTGGGGAGAACCGGAATGGCGATCGAGAGCGGGGCGGCGTTTCTTCTGAAGATGAGCGATGGTGGCGCCCCTGAAAGCTTCAGGACGATGGCCGGGCTGCGCACGACGCAGATGAGCCTGATGGCCGAGCCGGTGGTGGTGACCAACAAGGGGTCCGGCGGATGGCGCGAGCTTCTGCCGAGTGGCGGGATCCGCTCCGTTTCGATTTCCGGGGCGGGGGTGTTCACCGGTTCCGACGCGGAAATGGCCCTGAAGGCGCGGGTGCTGACCGGGGCGATGGACCGTTTCGAGGTGAGCTTCGAAGGGGGCGAGCGGCTGCGTGGAAGCTTCCAGGTGACACGGCTGGACTATGCCGGGGATTTCAACGGGGAGCGCAGCTACACGCTTTCGCTTGAAAGCTCGGGCGTGGTGGAGGCCCTGTGATCGTGCCGGATTTGAGCGGGCAGGGTTTGAGCGTGCCGGTTTTGACGAAGACGGCGAACCCCGTGCGCGGGGAGGTGTCGCTGGTTCTGGGCGAGGCACGGCTTTGCCTGCGGCCGGATTTTGCGGCGCTGGTGGCGGCCGAGACGGAAGCGGGCAGCCTGTTCGCCATGCTGGAGCGGGCCGGGGCGGGCGACGTGCGGCTGGCCGACATGGGCGCCCTGTTCTGGCATTGCCTTGCGGCAGCGGACCGGGGTGCGCGCGCGGATTTCGAGGCGCGGCTGCTGGCAGCCGGGCCGCAGGCCCTGCTGCGCCCCTATCGCGCGCTTCTGGGCGCCATCTTCGGGGACTGACGTGCGAACCTATGCCGCCTTTGCCCGACAGGCGGCCGGGCTGGCCACGGGGCGCCTTGGCTGGCGGCCCGGGGATTTCTGGCAGGCAACGCCGGCCGAGCTTCGCATCGCGATCGAGGGGCTGCTGCCCGATGCGGCGGCCGACGGGCCGCTTGGTGTTCCGGAGCTTGTGCGACTGAAGGAGAAATTTCCCGATGGTTGAGGATTTCGAAGGTCTTGCCCTGCGAGTGCGGACGGACAGCGATGGCTTTGTCCGCGAGGTGGGCGAGATGCGCCGCGTGCTGGCCGAGGGATTGTCCTCGGGCGCAGATGCAGCGGCGCGGGGTGTCGAGACGGCCTTGCGCCGGGCGGCGCGCAGCGGGCGGATCGAGTTCGAGGATCTGGCGCGGGCCGGTGCGAGGGCGCTTGGCGAACTGGCCGCGGCGGCGCTGAAGCTGGATGCAGGCGGCGGCCTTGCCGGCGCGGGGCGGATCCTGGCGGGCGCTTCGGCCGCCGTTTCGGGCTTGCCGGGCCGGGCGACGGGCGGACCTGTCTCTCCGGGGCGCGCCTATGTTGTGGGGGAGCGCGGGCCGGAACTGTTCGTGCCGACCATGAGCGGGCGTGTCGAGGCGGGTGGCAGCAGCCGCGGGCCGGTGACGGTGAACGTGCATGTGGCTGCCCCGCGCGAGGGTGCGGCGGGCGCTGCCTTCATGGCGCAGACGGGGCGGCAGGTGGCGCGCGACGTGCGCCGCGCGCTGTCGCGCTGGGAGGGCTGAGGTGGCGCATTTTCTTGCCTCTGCCGGCGACCAGCAGCGCACCGGCTGGATGAAGCGCTTTGCGCCGGCCTGCTGGACTGTCGATTTTCCGCGCCCGATGATGGCGGCCGTGACGGCGCCCGATCCGGGCACGCTGCGCCTCGATCTCGATTTCCTGACGACATCGGATCTGGCCGGCCTTGTCTGGGAGAGCGGGGATCGCTGGTCGCATCCGCTGCTCGCCTACCGCACCGACCGGGATTATCGGGGGGTGCGGCTGGAATTCGATTGGGTGGCGGCGCCGGGGCTGATGCCGCTCGATGCGCTGAACGGTGCGGTGCTCACCATCGAGGGACGGGATGCCGAAGGCGTGCCGCGCACCTGGTATGTGCGGCTCTGGAACTATGCCGAGGGCAGCCCGGCGGAAGCGCGCATCAGGCTGGATTTCGATGCGTTGCGGGCAGGTTTCGGGCCTGATGGCGACATTGTCCATGCAGCCGATATCGACCGCCTTTTCATTTCGCTGGTGCCAGCCCTTTACGATGGCAGCGGCGTGGCGCTGGCGCAGCCGGTTTCGACCCATGTGGAGTTGCGCGGGATGGTGGCCAGTGGGCCGCGATCGACCCTTGTGACCGGCGATGCCTTTCTGCCCGAGCATGGGCTGCGCATGGCCTCGGGCTATGACGACAGCTATAATCAGGCGCCCGAGCGCCTTGTGGCGCAGTGGCAGGCCCTCGGCTATCGCGGACTTCTCAACCATTATGTCGGTATGAGCCACTTTCCTGCCCTCGCCGATGTTGGCGGGGGCCGGTATGAAGCTGCTGGCGGACTCTGTGCTTCGGCCGTGGCATGGCATGCGGCCCTGTTCCGCGCCCTGCGGCAGGCGCGCATGGAGCCGATCGTCTCGCTTTCCTTCGAGCTGTTCGACGCCCATGCGCCAGACGCCTGGGTGCAGCGGGATGTGGAGGGCAACCGGGCGTTGACGGGCTGGGAGCCGCCATCGACCCTGCTTTCACCCTGCAATGCCGAAGCGGTCGGCTGGCTGGAGGGAATTGCCGCGTCGTTCTGTGCCCTGCTTGCGGCCGAAGGGCTGCCCGTGCGCTTCCAGGTGGGCGAGCCATGGTGGTGGGTGGGCCCCGATGGCGCACCCTGTTTCCACGATGCGGCGACGGTTTCGCTTTATCTGGCTGAGACTGGAGTCACGCCGCCACCGATGGCCGATGTCGTGGGCGAACGGTCGGAAGCGGAGTTGCTGTTTCTAGACTGGCTGGGGGCGCGGCTTGCGGCGGCAACGGCTGCAGTGCGCGAGGCGGGCCGCGCGGCGTCGGGCAATACGGATTTTGTTTCGCATCTGCTTTTCTATGCGCCGCAGGTGCTCGACAGCGCGCGGCCCGAAGTTGCGCGCGCCAACATGCCGACGGGCTGGGCCTTTCCCGAATGGGATGTGCTGCAGCTGGAGGATTACAGCTTCGTCACCGAAGCGGATGAGGCGGGGATGGCGCGCGGGCGCGCGGCCGTGGCGGCCCGCCTCGGCTATCCCGTTGAGAGGCAGCATTATCTTGCCGGCTTTGTGCTGACCCCCGAGCGGGCAATCCTCGAATGGCAGCGGATTGGCGAAGCGGCGAAGGCGGCCATGAAGCGTGGGGTGCCGCAGGTTTTTGTGTGGGCGTGGCCGCAGGTTGCCCGCGACGGCTTTCAGTGGACCGGGCCGTTCGTGGACGAGGCTGGCGGAGCGACCGAAGATGAGGAGGCGGGGGTGCAGGCTTTTCATGATGTGCTTTTTCCGCTCGAGCCCGGGTTCGAGGCGGTGGGCGGGCCGGAGTTTGCCACTCAGGTCGTGACCCTGGCATCCGGCCACGAACAGCGGAACATGCAGTGGAGCCAGGCACGGCTGCGCTATGACGCCGGGCTTGGCATTCGCTCGGAAGAGGATCTGTTGCGGCTGCTCGACTTTTTCAGGGCACGGCGTGGACGGGCTTTCGGCTTTCGATTCCGGGATCCGCTGGACTGGTGCACGGCCGGGAGCCTCGCTGCGATCACGCCCTTCGACCAGCTGATCGGCGTTGGGGACGGGGCGCGGCTGGGGTTCCCGCTGCTGCGCACCTATGGGCCGGATGGCATGGCGGATGCGCGCAGGATCAGCCGCCCGGTCACCGGGAGCCTTCGCATTTCCGTGGGAGGCCTGGCCCTGGAGAGCGGGTGGAAATTGCTGCCCCATGGCATGGTTCAGTTCGACGACCCGCCGGGCGATGGCGCCGAGGTGCGTGCCGGTTTTGCCTTTGACGTGCCGGTGCGCTTTGCCACCGACCGTCTGGATATTTCCCTTTCCGGCTGGCGGGCCGGTGAGCCGCTTTCCGTGCCGCTGGTGGAGGTGCGCGAATGAGCGAGATTCCTGAGGCCGCACTGGCGGGCGAGCTGACGACGCTGGCATTGTGCTGGCGGCTGACGCGCGGGGACGGGCTGGTCCTGGGTTTTACCAGCCATGACGCCGATATCTGGCTGGAGGGTGTGCGGCATGCCGCGCGACCGGGAATGACGCCCTCTGCAATCAGCCTGACGAACAGCTTCGAGGCCGGAAGCATGGAGATTGGTGGTGTGCTTTCCGCTACCAGCCTTTCGGCGCGCGACCTTGATAGCGGGCGCTGGACGGGGGCGCGGGTCGATCTTTCGGTGTGCGACTGGACGCAGCCCGAAGCCGGGGCCTTGCGGGTGCTGCAGGGAACAGTCGGCGATGTGAGCCGGGATTTCGGTGCTGGCGGCGACGACAATGCCGGAAGCTATGTGCTGGAGCTGATTTCGGATGCAGAGCGGCTGCAGGCGGCGGGTGCGCCCCTGTGCTCACCTTTGTGCCGTGCGGAACTGGGTGATGGCGCCTGCGGCGTGGACATGGCCCCTCGCCGGCGCGAGGCGCGAATCCTGTCCGCTGGGGGGGGCCTTCTGATGCTGGAGGGGCCTCCGGAGCAGCCGGATGCCTATGCCTGGGGGCGTTTGCGCATCATCTCCGGGCCGATGGCCGGTATCGACCGGCGCATTGCCGCCATCGACGGGGTGCACCTCCATCTGGAAGAACCGCTGCGCGGGGAGGGCCTTGAGGGGGCGATGATCCGGATATGGGAGGGGTGCGACAAGCGGTTCGAGACATGCGTGTCGCGGTTCGCAAACGCCGGGCGTTTTCACGGCGAGCCGCATGTGCCCGGAATGGACGCCCTGTTCCGCTATGGTGACGCGTGACGCCCACCCCGCAGCCGATGCGCTGGTGGCTGCGGCGCGTGCCCTGACAGGCTGCAGGTTCAGGCCGCAGGGGCGCGGGCGCGACGGGCTGGATTGCGTGGGTCTTGTCTGGCTGGCGGCGCATGGTGCGGGGCTTGGCTTTCGCATGCCGCCGGCCTTCCCGATGCGGGGGACTGCGATAACGTTCGCGCGCACTGCGCTTCTGGAGGCCGGGCTGGCGCCGCTGGGCAGTACTGGTCTGGCACGACCGGGTGACGTGCTGCTTGCGGCCCCTGCCGTCTTGCAGGTGCATCTGGCCATCAGGACCGATGTCGGGGTTCTGGAAGCGCATGCCGGCGTGCGGCGTGTGACCGAGCGCCCGTTGTGGCCGGGTGAGTGCTGGGATTCGGCGTGGCGGCTTCCGATGGAGGGGAACTGATGGCGTCTGTTGTATTTTCGACGGTGGGCCAGGCGATAGGCGGCCCGCTGGGCGCTGCCGTGGGTGCAGTTGTAGGCGGGACCCTCGATGGCGCCTTGTCCGGGCGACGCTCTTCCATGCCTGTGGCGGACATCTTTTTTCAGAAGTCGGCCTATGGCGAGCCTTTGCCGCGGCTTTTCGGGACCTGCCGGGTTGCCGGCCAGCTCGTGTGGGCGCTTCCCTTTGCGACGCCAGGTGGCAAGGGGAGCCGGCGCTCTGGCTCGATGGCCAGTTTCGCCATTCTTCTTTCCAGCGGGCCCATTACGGGCATCGGGCGGATCTGGGCTGACGGGCGGGAGATCCGTGGTGCCGACGGGCAGTTCGAAATGCCGACGACCATGCGGCTGCATGACGGCCGCGGTTCCGGGGTGGCCGATCCGTTGATCGTGGCGGCCGAAGGGGTCGGGCGTGCGCCCGCCTATCCTGGTTGCGCCTATGTCGTGTTCGAGGATTTCGGCCTGCAGCCATTCGGTAACAGGTTGCCCAATCTTGGTTTCGAGGTCTTCGCGGATTCGGGCAGCCCACAAGACTGGATCAGGGCTTTGGCCGGCGAGGTCGTGCGGGGACCGGATGGCGCGCGGATGGCGCAGGGCTATGTGGCGACGCGTCCGCGGATTGCCGGGGATGTCCAGGCGCTTGCGCGTCTGTCGGGGACAGGGGCCGGATACAGGCATGGCGCCTTTGTTCTGGACGGGGCGCCGCCACTGCACAGTATCGCTGCCAGCGATCTGGCCGAGGCCGATGAGGATGCCGTGGGTGGCGGCAACGGTGGTTGGATGGTCGCCCGACGTGGTCTGGCAGCGAATGCGCGTCCTGCGGGTTGCAGCCTGACCTATCTGGACCCTGACAGGGATTATCAGGCTGGCCGGCAGTTGGTCGCGCGTGGGCGCACGGGAGAGGAATTGTCGGTATCTGCTCTGGTTGTCGCGCGGGCTGATCAGGCAAGGGCGCTTGCCGGGCACTGGCTGCGCGAGGCCGAGGCCGCAGTCGAGACGCTTGAAATCGCCCTGGGGTGGCGGTGGCTTGGTCTTTCGGCTGGGGATCATGTGGAACTGGAGGGCCGGCCCGGACGATGGCGGGTGGTGCGGCTGGATGTTCGCGGCCTCAGGCTCATTGTGGTGGCGGAAATGCTGAGCGAGGCGTTGCCGCTTGTGCAGAGACCTGCCGACCCTGGCCGCGTGCTTCCGGCGCCCGTGATTCCTGCGTCGGTGACGCGGATTGT
>CAYMZC010000079.1:0-12000 GCA_964394815.1 uncultured Sandaracinobacter sp.
TGTGCTCTTCCGATCTGTCGATCATCACCCTCGGCACGGCCGATCTCGCGCGCGCCACCGCCTTCTGGGAGGCGTTGGGCCTCGAGCGCCGCGCACGGCAGGTGGATGGAATCGCCTTCTTCCAGCTGGGCGGCATCGCCCTCGGCCTCTACCCCTTCGACAAGCTGGCCGAGGATTGCGGCCTGCCCGAGGCCGCGGCTTCGGGCCGCGTGACCCTTGCCCACAACTGCCGGACCGAAGCGGAGGTGGATGACATCCTCGCTGCGGCCGTCGCGGCCGGCGGCGCGCTGCTGAAACCGGCGCGCAAGGCCTTCTGGGGCGGCTATTCCGGCTATTTCGCCGATCCTGACGGTCACCCCTGGGAGGTCGCCTTCAATCCCTTCTTCCCGCTGGCGGACGACGGCGCCCTCATCCTTCCCGGCTGATGTCCCGATCGGGGCCGGTCAGGCGGAGGCTTCCTCTTCCGCCGGACCAAGCGCCGCCATCTTTCCAAGGGCGATGGCCAGCCGCTCGGGTTCCTGCGCGCCCAGCACGAGGCCGCGCCCGTTCAGGATGAAGGCGGGCACGGCGCTGACACCCATGTCCTCCCAGCGCTCCTCCAGCGCGCGCACCGCCGGCCCGAAGCGGCCATCGGCCAGCACGGCGCCGGCCTCGGCCCGGTCGAGCCCGGCGGCCTCGGCGCAGTCGAGCAGCACGTCATGATCGGCGATGCTGCGCCCTTCGCCGAAATAGGCGCGGAAGAGATTGAGCTTCAGCGCCGTCTGCCGCCCCGTATCCCGTGCCCAGTGGATCAGGCGGTGGGCATCGAAACTGTTCCAGATGCGCTTCGACCGGCCGGACAGGTCGATGCCCAGCGGCTCGGCAATCGCCCGCATGTGCCCGCGCGTGGCGGCCGACTGTTCGGGGGTGACACCATATTTGCGCGCCAGATGCTCGGCCGCGTCCTCGCCTTCGGGCGGCATCCAGGGGTTCAGCTCGAAGGGGTGCCAGCGGATGTCGCCTGCAAGTCCGGCGATGTCGAGCGCGCGTTCCAGCTGGCGATAGCCGATATAGCACCAGGGGCAGACCACGTCCGAGATGATGTCCACGCGAATGCTGCCGCCCGTGCCAGCCATGCCGCCCATGTCAATGCTCCCGCCGATTGAGGTGGGGGCATAATCGCGCTAGGGGCCGCCCATGTCCACACAGCCAGCCGCGCATGCGGGGGATCACCCCGAACGGCGCACCTTTGCCATCATCTCCCACCCTGACGCGGGCAAGACCACGCTGACCGAACGGCTGCTGCTGGCCGGCGGCGCCATCCATGCAGCTGGCGAAGTGAAGGCGCGCGGCGCGGCGCGGCGGGCACGGTCCGACTGGATGAAGATCGAGCAGCAGCGCGGCATCTCCGTCACTTCCTCGGTGATGACCTTCGAGCGCGACGGCCTGCTCTTCAACCTGCTCGACACGCCCGGCCACGAGGATTTCTCGGAAGACACCTACCGCACGCTCACCGCCGTCGATTCGGCCGTGATGGTGATCGACGCCGCCAAGGGCATCGAGGCGCAGACGCTCAAGCTCTTCGAAGTCTGCCGCCTGCGCTCGGTTCCGATCATCACCTTCATCAACAAGGTCGACCGTGAAGGACGCTCCCCCTTCGAGCTTCTGGACGAGATCGCCGACAAGCTGGCGCTCGATGTCTGCCCGATGAGCTGGCCTGTGGGCATGGGCGGCGAATTCGAAGGCCTGTGGGACATGGAGCGCAACCAGCTGCAGCGGCCGGACGGCAGCCTCGCACAGGGCGCGCTTGCCGATCTCGTGTCGCCGGCCATCAACGAACGCGTGGCGGAAGAACTGGAGCTGGCCGGGATCGGCTACCCGGCCTTCGACGCCGAAGCCTATCGCCATGGCGACCTGACTCCGGTCTATTTCGGCTCCGCCCTGCGCGAAATCGGGGTCGAGCCGCTGATCGAGGCGCTGGCGCGCTTTGCCCCCGGGCCGCGCCCGCAACCCGCCGAGCCGGCACCCATTTCCCCCGATGCAGCCAATGTCACCGGCTTCATCTTCAAGGTGCAGGCCAACATGAACCCGATGCACCGCGACCGGGTCGCCTTCATGCGGCTGTGCTCGGGGCGCTTCCGGCGCGGCATGCGGCTCACCCAGGTGGGAACCGGCAAGGCGATCGCCATCCATTCCCCCGTGCTCTTCTTCGCGCGCGAGCGTGAAACCGCAGACGAGGCCTTCCCTGGCGACATCATCGGCATCCCCAACCATGGCACGCTGCGCGTGGGCGACACATTGACGGACGGCCCGCCCGTCACCATCACCGGCCTGCCCAATTTCGCGCCGGAAATCCTGCGCCGTGTCGCCCTGAAAGACCCCACCAAGACCAAGCAGCTGAAGAAGGCACTGGACGACATGGCCGAGGAGGGCGTCATCCAGGTGTTCCACCCCGCCATCGGCGCGCAGACCGTGGTGGGCGTCGTCGGCCAGCTGCAGCTCGAAGTGCTGATCTCGCGGCTGGAAGCCGAGTACAAGGTGGAGGCGGTCCTCGAGGCTTCCCCCTATGATACCGCGCGCTGGGTGGCGTCAGACGATCCGGCGGCGCTCAGGAAACTGGGGGAAGAGCATCGCAGCCAGATGGCCGCCGACCGCGACGGCCATCCCGTGTTCCTGGCCAAGGACCTGTGGGACCTGAACTACATCCAGGGCCGCCATCCCGCTGTCCGCTTTTCGGCGACGCGCGAACGGACTTGAGCCGCCGGCGGCAGACGCTAGGCTGGCGACCATGCGCACGCCAGCCCTGATCGCCGCCCCGGCGCGGCTTCTCGCCCCGGTCCTTGCCTTCGCCATCGCCCAGCCTGCACTGGCCGGCGGCGCAGCAACGCCACCGGCCGCCATTGCCCGGCCCGCGATCGAACCCGGCCTTGCCGAAATGCGGGCCGGATTCGCCGGCTGGATGGAAGCGAACCATGTGCCCGGCCTTGTCTGGGGTGTGGTCGCCGATGGCCGGCTGGTGCATGTGGAAGGCATGGGCGTGCAGGATCTGCGCCGCAAGCGCCCGGTCACGCCCGATACCGCCTTCCGCATCGCCTCGATGTCGAAGGCGTTCACCGCTTATGCGATCCTGAAGCTGCAGCAGGCCGGGCGGCTGCGCCTCGATGATCCGGCAAGCCTGCATGTGCCGGAAATGGCCGGCTGGGCGCACGGGATCAGCGTGGGCGACCTGATGCACCACACGGCGGGATTCGTGACGGACGACCCCTGGGGGGACCGCCAGCAATCCATGGCGGAGGCCGATTTCACCGCCATGCTGAAGGCCGGCGTGCCCTTCCACAGCGCGCCGGGCACCCGCTACGAATATTCCAACTTCGGCTATGCGACCCTTGGCCGGATCATCACCAATGTCTCGGGCACGGCCTATCAGGCCCATGTGCGCGACACGATCTGGAAGCCGCTGGGCATGCTGTCCACCCGCTACGAAGTGGGCGAGGTGCCGCCCGAACGGCTGGCGCTCGGCTATCGCTGGCAGGAAGGCCAATGGCTGCCCGAGCCTGAAATGGCCGATGGCGTCTTCGGGGCCATGGGCGGGGTGGTCACCACCGCGAACGACTATGCGAAGTGGATGACCCACCTGCTTTCGGGCTGGCCGGCGGAAGCCGCCGCCACCGATGCGCAAAGCGCGGTGAACAGGGCCGTGATCCGGCAGATGCGCGAAGGCGGGGGCTTCGTCCACCAGCGCGCACGCCCCGGCAAGGACGCGCCCGACTGCCGCATGATGATGATCTATGCCGCCGGTCTGGTGGCAGGCACGGATTGCAAACTGGGCGGGGTGCTGTTCCATTCCGGCGGCTATCCCGGCTATGGCAGCCACATGCTGCTTCTGCCCGATGCGGGGGTCGGCCTTTTCGCTTTTTCCAACCGTACCTATGCGGCCCCTCTCGCCCCGGTCTGGGATGCGGCCGGCATCCTGAAGCGCGCCGGCTTCGCAACCGACAGGTCCGTTCCCGAAAGCCCGGCCGTCAGCACCGCCATGGCTGCCGTGCGCCACATCTGGGAATCGGGCAGGATCGACGCCCGGCCCGATGCGCTGGCGATGAACATGCTGATGGATCGCCCGGCCGACCTGTGGGCAAAAGACCTGCAGCACCTGAAGGCGGAGCTTGGCCGCTGCGACCTTGCCGCACCGGTCATGCCCGAGGGCGCCCTTTCGGCGCGCTTTTCATGGGCCTGTGAAAAAGGCCGGCTGAACGGGCGCATCATCCTCGCGCCGACGGCCCCGGCCACAATCCAGGCGCTGCGCCTCGCAATCGAACAGGGCAGCTGAGGAACGAAGGCTCAGTCGCCGATCCGGCGGCTGCCCGCATCCATCACGGCCTCGCCGGCGGCGCGGGCGGCGGCGATTCCGGAAACCAGCGATTCCACCCGGCGCCTGTCGGCATCGTCTGGCGGCAGGCTGTCCACCAGCCGCAGCAGCGGCGTGGTGCGGGCATCGGCATCGGCAAGCTGGCTGCGGGCCAGATCATAGCGGGAAAGCGCCATCTGCGCAGCGCTCCAGGGAACAGAGCCGGCCTCGACACGGCCCAGCCGCGAAAGCGCTGCATCAAGCGCGCGCTTTTCGGCCGCCATGTCGGCCAGAATGGAATCGAGCGCCCGCTGCTCGCGCGCGATGTCACTGGCCAGCGCCGTGCGCTCTTCCACGGAAAGCGCCGGCACGATCCCCGCGCCCGGCTCCGCGATCACGCGCGGTGTTTCCCCCGGCCGCACCGCGAGCGAAGGAAAGCCCGTGGCGCTGTGGCCGCAGGCGGCAAGCATGAGAAGCGAGGCGGCAAGCGCTGGCGCCCTGGCGGCGACCCTGGGGTGAAACTGCATGATATTTTCCTAGCCGCATCAACTCCGCGCTTGCAATCGGCATCGCCCTCTCCTAAACGGCCGCCCTCGGCACGCGCCCGTAGCTCAGCTGGATAGAGCACCAGACTACGAATCTGGGGGTCAGAGGTTCGAATCCTTTCGGGCGCGCCATTTTCCCAGATCATGAAATCCTCCTCCCGGCACCGCAAATGCATGCCGGCGGATCGTGTCCCGTGCGAACGCCATGGGCTGCTATCATCCATCTTGATGGCGGGGCGCGCCTCGTTCAATGTTCCGGCGGGGAATGAATGAGGGGGAGGTCTGTCATGACAGTGGTCGATCAGGTCCGCGTCGCGCCGGTCACGGTTGCCAGAAATCTGCGCCTTGGCGATCTGGGGGCGGCGCTGGCTGCGGGCTGGAAGGATTTTCTGGCAAATCCGGCCTATGGCCTGTTTTTCTCGGCCGTCTATGTGCTGGGCGGAATGCTGCTCTATTACGGCCTTGTCGAGCGCGGGGAACTGATGTGGCTGACGCTCGCGGCAGCCGGGTTTCCGCTGCTGGCGCCGTTCACGGCCGTGGGCCTTTACGAAGTGAGCCGCCGCCGGGAAGCCGGGCTGCCCGTCGGCTGGGGGGTCGTGCTGGGCGCCGTGCGGGGCCGCGGGGATGACCAGATCCTGATGATGGGGATCGTGGTCTTCATGTCCTTCGCCTTCTGGGTGGTGCTTGCCCGGGGCATTTTCGCCATCTTCATGGGAACATCGGGCATCGGCGCCGAAACACTCGGGCAGATAGCAACCGGACAGGGGGCGGTGATGCTGCTGGTCGGCAGCGCCGTCGGCGCCATGCTGGCGCTGGCCTTCTTTTCGATCACGGTCATCAGCCTGCCGATGCTGGTGGACAGACGCATCGATTTCATCACCGCCATCATCACCAGCCTCGCCACGGTGCGGTCCAACACGCTTGTCCTGCTGGCCTGGGCGGTGCTGATCGCCGTCTCGCTGTTCACGGCCATGCTGCCGCTGTTCCTGGGCCTGTTCCTCGTGCTGCCCGTGCTCGGCCACGCCACCTGGCACCTCTATCGCCGCGCCGTCAGCCACCCGGCCCCATAGCGCGTCGTCAGATCGCCGGGGCGCATGATGTCCCGGCGTCCATACTGATGAAAGCCGCAGTGCCCCTTCGGGTGCAAAGACGGCTAGCTGGTTTGCGGGATGCTGGCAGCCATGCCGCCGGCAGAGAAGACAGGCTGCTGACCATGCGCTTTCCTGGGCGCCAGCCGGTCAGGGCCACGCCTGAGGGAGAAACGCATGAACCTCGATTTTTCGGACGACCAGAAACAGCTGAAGGAGCAGCTCCGCCGCTTCCTGGCAGACAAATGCCCGCCGACCACCGTGCGCGCCGTGCTCGAAGGGCCGGAAACGCATGACCGTGCGCTTTATGCCGGCCTTGCCGAAATGGGCGTGCTGGGCGCCGCCATTCCCGAGGAATTCGGCGGCCTCGGCCTCGGCCGGCTCGAGCTGTGCGTCCTGGCAGAGGAACTCGGCCGGGTGCTGGCGCCGGTTCCGGTGTCTTCCTCCATCTATCTAGTCGCCGAATATCTGATGGCCGCCGGGACCGAGGCGCAGAAGAAGGCCTGGCTGCCGAAGCTTGCCGACGGCAGCGCGATCGGTGCCGAAGCGCTGGTCGAAAAGGCCGGCCGCCTCGGGCCTGACGGCATTTCGGCCCGCGTGTCGGGCGGCAGGCTTTCCGGCGTCAAGCTGCCGGTGACGGATGGCATGGCGGCCGATGTCGCTGTCGTCGCCGCTAAGGACGATGCCGGGCTGTCGCTCTACCTCGTCGATCTCGGCGGGGCGGGCGTGGAACGCGAGGCGCTCACCTCGGTCGATCCGGGCCGCAGCCAGGCGCGCATCCGCTTCGACAATGCCCCGGCCGAGCTTCTGGGCCGCGCCGGCGGTGGCTGGGAACTGGTGGAAGCCGTGCGCGACAAGGCGGCCGTGCTGCTGGCCTTCGAGCAGATCGGCGGCGCGGACCGGGCGCTTGAAATGGCGCGCGACTATGCGCTGGAACGCATCGCCTTCGGCCGGCAGATCGGCTCCTTCCAGGCAATCAAGCACATGCTGGCCGACATGTATGTCTCGGCAACGCTGGCGCGCTCCAACGCCTATTATGCAGCCTGGGCGCTTTCGACCGATGCAGCGGAACTGCCTGTCGCGGCGGCAACTGCGCGGGTCGCCGCCACCCAGGCCTTCCAGCATTGCGCGAAGAACAACATCCAGGTGCATGGCGGCATGGGCTTCACCTGGGCCTTCGACTGCCACCTCTTCTACCGCCGTTCCAACCAGCTGGCGCTCGCCATCGGCTCGCAGACCAGCTGGGAGGACCTGCTGATCGAACGCATGCGCCGGCAAGACCAGCGCGCAGCCTGAAAGGACCGCAGATGAACTTCGACGATACCCCTGAAGAAGCCGCGTTCCGCAGCGAAGTGCGGGCCTGGATGCAGGCAAACGCCCCGCACGAACTGGAAGCCGAGCTGCAGCGCATGGGCTTCGGCAGCGCCGGCGCTTCCATGGAAGCAAGCAAGGCCTGGCAGAAGAAGAAGGCCGAAGCCGGCTATTCCTGCCCCAGCTGGCCGAAGGAATATGGCGGCGGCGGTTTCACGCCCATCCAGCGCGTGATCCTGGCGCAGGAGGAAGGCGTCTTCGCCAAGCTGTCCGGCCCCTTCACCATCGGCCATGGCATGTGCGGCCCCACGGTGATGCACTGGGCCTCGGAAGAGCATAAGCGCCGGCTGCTGCCGCCGCTGGTTTCGGGCGAGGAAATCTGGTGCCAGCTCTTTTCCGAGCCGGCCGGCGGCTCCGACCTTGCCGGCCTGCGCACCCGCGCCGAGCGCGCAGCCGACGGCAGCGGTGACTGGATCATCAACGGCCAGAAGATCTGGACATCGGGCGCCCAGCACAGCGACTGGGGCCTGCTGCTGACACGGACCAATCCCGACGTGCCCAAGCACAAGGGCCTCACCATGTTCTTCCTCGACATGCGCTCGCCGGGTGTCGAGATCCGGCCGATCAAGCAGGCGAACGGCCAGTCGCACTTCAACGAAGTCTATTTCACCGATGTGCGAATCCCCGATTCCCAGCGCCTTGGCGATGAGAACAGGGGGTGGGAGGTTTCGCTCACCACGCTGATGAACGAGCGCGCGGCCATCGGCGGCTCGATGAGCACGGGCTTCCCCGAGCTTCTGGAGCTGACGAAGATGCTGGAACTCGATGGCCGGCCGGCCGTCGATGACCCGATGGTGCGCTCGCGCCTCGCCCAGTTCGCCATCCGCCAGAGCGGCCTTGCCTATACCGGCATGCGCTCGCTCACAGCGCTTTCCAGGGGCGAGACGCCGGGGCCGGAAAACTCCATCGGCAAGCTGGTCGCCGGCTCCAGCATGCAGGAAATCGCCATGTTCGCGCTGGACCTCATGGGTGAGGCCGGCGTGGTGGACGACCCCGAGATCGCCGCGCGAGAAGGCTGGTTCCAGGCTGTGCTGATGCGCTCTCCGGCTACCCGTATCGAGGGCGGCTCGGACGAGATCCTGCGCAACATCATCGCCGAGCGGGTGCTGGGGCTGCCCGGGGACATCCGCGTGGACAAGGACGTGGCCTTCCGCGACATCCCGACCAGCGGCCGCAAGAACTGAACGGCCGCGGCCGGGCAACAGACACGGAGCGGGAACGGAGCGGACATGGGTGAAACAGGCAGGATCGTAAGGATCGGCGGCGGCAGCGGCTTTCTGGGGGATTCCAGCATTGCGCCACCGCAGCTGATCGAGGCGGGCATCGATTATCTGATGCTCGACTATCTCGCCGAAGCAACCATGTCTGCCCTCGGGGCGCTGAAGGCCCAGCGCCCCGAGCATGGCTATGCCTCGGACTTCACGGACTGGGTCTGGAAAGACAATCTGCACGCCCTGAAGCGGACCGGCACCCGTATCGTCACCAATGCCGGCGGCGTGAACCCCCATGCCTGCGCCGCGCGCATGCGGGCGATCGCTGCCGAACAGGGCCTCGACTTCAGGATCGCCGTGATCGACGGCGATGACCTGATGGGCCGGCTGGACGAACTGGCCGACAGCGGCCGCACGAAGGAACTGTACACCGGCCTGCCCTTCCCGCCGCGCGACAAGATCGTCTCGGCCAACGCCTATCTGGGCGCGCGGCCGATCGCCAAGGCGCTGGCCATGGGGGCCGATGTCGTCATCACCGGCCGCTGCGTGGACAGCGCGCTGGCGCTCGGCCCGCTCATCCATGAATTCGGCTGGAGCGAAACCGATCTCGACCAGCTGGCGCAAGGCTCGCTTGCCGGCCATGTGATCGAATGCGGGGCGCAAGGGTCCGGCGCCCTCTTCACCGATTGGGAAGAGGTGCCCGACTGGGCGAACATCGGCTACCCGATCATCGAATGCGCAGCCGATGGCAGCTTCGTGGTGACGAAGCCCGAGGGAACGGGCGGGCTTGTCAGCGAAGGCGTCGTCATCGAGCAGATCCTCTACGAAATCGGCAACCCGCAGGATTACGCCCTGCCCGACGTCGTCTGCGATTTCACGCAGGTGAAGGTCGAGCAGGTCGGCGAGCAGCGTGTCCGCGTGTCGGGCGCGCGCGGCTATCCACCCAGCGGGCGCTACAAGGTATCCATGACATGGGCCGATGGCTGGCGCTGCATCGCGGTGATGCCCATCGTCGGCCGCGACGCCGCGCGCAAGGGCGAGAAGCAGGCGGATGCCATGCTCAACCGGCTGGACAGCATGCTTCGCCAGCGCAACATCGGGCCATATCGCGCGACGCGGGTGGAACTGATCGGCGCGGAATCAAGCTATGGCGCAAATTCCCGCGCCCGCGACACGCGCGAGATCGTGCTGAAGATCGCCGCCGAACATGATGACCGGGAGGCCTTCGGCGTCTTCCTCCGCGAATTCGATTCCCCCATGACATCCATGTCGGTCGGCTCGACCGGCTGGTTCGCCGGGCGGCCCGAAGTCAGGCCCGTGATGCGGGTCTTCTCGACCATGATCGACAGGGCGGCGGTGCCCGTTACCATCCACATGGACGGCACGACGGCAGACGCGACGGTCGGCGCGCCGCCCCGCCGCTTCGACCCGGCCGACGTGACACCCCCGCCCCCCGGCGACACCGTCACCCCCGGGGCGGACTGGGTGGACGTGCCGCTCATCCAGCTTGCCTGGGCACGCAGCGGCGACAAGGGCGATGCCTTCAACATCGGGGTAGCCGCCCGCCGGCCGGACTATCTGCCCTACATCCGAACCGCCCTCGCGCCCGAAGCGATGCGCGACTTCTTCGCCCATGAATTCGAGGGCGCAGCGAATCCGGCCGTGCGGCTCTACGAGCTGCCGGGCATGCACGCCCTCAACCTCCACTTCCTTGACGCGCTTGGCGGCGGCCAGTTCGCGAGCCTCCGGCTCGATCCGCTCGCCAAGGGCAAGGCACAGCAATTACTCGATTTTCCCGTGAAGGTGCCGCGCACGCTCGCCTGAGGGCTGCATGGGAATGCGCGCTGCGGTTTCAGGGCGGCGGGGTGCGCCAAAACGTCGCGCCCATGGAAAATCCCTCTGATTTGATTGGGATCAAGGCCACGCGACGCCGGCCTTTCCATGGTACATGTCTCAAAGGGGCCCGGTTCGCCGGGCGATAAGCCATGGTCAGGGCCAATCGATGACTGCCTTTTTCCAAGCCGGCGCCTACCTCGTGTTTGCGCTGCTTTCTCTATTCATGATCGCGACAGCCACGGAAGCAGGCTTCGCGGTACACGGGGTGATCATCCTGATCGCCGCCATTCTCGCTGCCGTCACCACGCTGGGGCGGGTGAAACCGCAACCGGCCGGCGGGTGGATCCTGCCGCGCGGCGAGGAAACCGGCTATGCCGACGGCATGATCCTCGCCGGCGTGATCGCCACGGCCTTCTGGGGCGTGGTGGGCATGCTGGTGGGTGTCGTGATCGCGGCCCAGCTGGCCTGGCCGGCCCTGAACCTGGGCCTTGAATGGACCAGCTTCGGCCGCCTTCGCCCGCTGCACACCTCGGGTGTCATCTTCGCCTTCGGCGGCAACGCGCTCATCGCCACCAGCTTCTATGTGGTGCAGCGCACCTGTCGCGCGCGCCTGTGGGCGCCGGAACTGGCCTGGTTCGTCTTCTGGGGCTACCAGCTCTTCATCGTGCTGGCCGCCACCGGCTATGTGCTGGGCATCACCCAGTCCCGCGAATATGCCGAGCCGGAATGGTATGTGGACTTGTGGCTCACGATCGTCTGGGTGGCCTATCTGGCCGTCTATGTCGGCACCATCGTGAAGCGCCGCGAGCCGCACATCTATGTGGCGAACTGGTTCTACCTGGCCTTCATCATCACCATCGCGATGCTGCACATCGTGAACAACCTGGCGGTTCCCGCCGGCTTTGGCGCCAAGAGCTATTCCGCCTTCTCGGGCGTGCAGGACGCGCTGACCCAGTGGTGGTATGGCCATAATGCCGTCGGCTTCTTCCTGACGGCCGGCTTCCTCGGCATGATGTATTATTTCGTGCCCAAGCAGGCCAACCGTCCGGTCTATTCCTACCGCCTGTCGATCGTGCACTTCTGGTCGCTGATCTTCCTCTACATCTGGGCCGGCCCGCACCACCTGCACTACACCGCCCTGCCCGACTGGGCGCAGACTCTGGGCATGGTGTTCTCGGTGATGCTGTGGATGCCCAGCTGGGGTGGCATGATCAACGGCCTGATGACCCTGGAAGGCGCGTGGGACAAGATCCGCACCGACCCGATCATCCGCATGATGGTGGCCGCCCTCGCCTTCTACGGCATGTCCACCTTCGAGGGGCCGCTGATGTCGATCAAGTCGGTCAACTCCCTCAGCCACTATACCGACTGGACCGTGGGCCACGTCCACGCCGGTGCGCTCGGCTGGAACGGCATGCTGATCTTCGCGATGGTGTACTTCCTGGTGCCGCGCCTGTGGAAGCGCGAACGCCTGTACTCCATCCGCATGGTCAACTGGCACTTCTGGACGGCAACGCTGGGCATCGTGCTCTACTGCGCCTCCATGTGGGTGGCCGGCATCATGCAGGGCCTGATGTGGCGCGAATACAACCCGGACGGCTTCCTGGTGTACGGCAGATCGGACG
>CAYMZC010000080.1:0-12000 GCA_964394815.1 uncultured Sandaracinobacter sp.
TGGCGTGGTGGATGCGGAGCCTTTCCTGACGCACGGTCTCGATGACAGCCAGACAACCCAGCCCTTCGGCTTTTCCGCCGACGGAAAGACGCTCTACTGGATTGACGCGCGCGGTCGCGACACGGCGGCTGCCTGGGCTATGGACTATGAGAGCGGCCGCATGACGCTGCTTGCCGAGGACCCGCGCGCCGATGTGGACAATGTGCTGATCCACCCTGTGACGGGCCGGCTGGAAGCCGTGGCGGTCAATTATCTGAAGCCCGAGTGGAAAGTGCTCGACGAGGCGGTGAAGCAGGACATCGCCTTTCTCGATGCCGAACTGGGCCGATGGCTGCTTTCGGCGCGCACCGATGCCGATGACAAATGGGTGCTGGCCACCGACAACAGCAATGTGCCTTCGGCCAGCTGGCTTTATGATCGCAAGGCGCGAACGCTGACGAAGCTGTTCGAAAGCCGGCCCGAACTTGTCGGCGCGCCCCTGGCGACGATGCGCCCGGTCGAAATCCGCTCGCGCGATGGCAGGACGCTGGTTTCCTACCTCACCCTGCCGCCGGGCGCCGGTGAAAAGCCGTCTACCCCGCTGCCCATGGTGCTGCTGGTGCATGGCGGCCCCTGGGCGCGCGATGCCTATGGCTTCGACCGGGAGGCCCAGTTCCTTGCCAATCGCGGCTATGGCGTGCTGCAGGTGAACTTCCGTGGCTCCACCGGTTTCGGCAAGGCCTTCACCAATGCCGGCAATGGCGAATGGGGCCGCCGGATGCATGACGATCTGCTCGATGCAGTGGAATGGGCCGTTTCCTCTGGCTATGCGGACCGTGGGAAGATCGCGATCATGGGGGGCAGCTATGGCGGCTATGCGACGCTTGCCGGCCTGACCTTCACGCCCGACACTTTCGCCTGCGGGGTGGACATTGTCGGCCCGTCGAACCTGATGACTCTGCTGTCCACCGTGCCGCCCTATTGGGAAAGCTTCCGCAGGCAGCTCATCAGCCGCATGGGCGACCCTGATACCGAGGAAGGCCGCGCCTGGCTGAAGGAGCGGTCGCCGCTGACCCATGCCGACCGCATCCGCAAGCCGCTGCTGATCGGGCAGGGCGCCAATGATCCGCGCGTGAAGCAGGCCGAAAGCGACCAGATCGTGGCGGCCATGCAGGCGAAGAACATCCCGGTCACCTATGTCCTCTACCCTGACGAGGGGCATGGCTTCGCACGGCCGGAAAACAACATCGCCTTCATGGCCATCACCGAAAATTTCCTTGCCCGCTGCATTGGCGGCCGCGCCGAACTGATCGGGGATACGGTGAAGGCATCGTCCGCGAAGGTGCCGCATGGTGCGGACTATGCGCCCGGCCTGAAAGAGGCGCTGGCGGCAGACTGAAGGCTGGAAGGAAAAAGTCCATGTCGATTACCATTCTGCAGGTGGATTTCCCCTTCGCGGGGCCGTGGGGTGCGGAAATGGCGGCCGCGATGGAAGGGCTTGCCCGGTCCATCGCGGAGGAACCGGGCTTCCTCTTCAAATACTGGACCGAGAACGAGGCCGAGGGGCTGGCGGGTGGCATCTACGGTTTCAGCAACCGTGCCGATGCCGAACGCTACATCGAGATGCACAGAGCGCGACTGCATGGCTTCGGCGTCTCGGGCATCCGCGCCATTGTCTTCGACGTGAACGAGCCGCTCAGCCGGATCGACAAGGCCCCTGTGCTTCAGGACTGATGCTTCAGTCCTCGTAGATGATGTGGATGCGCGCCGCGGCCTCCATTGCGATGCGGCGCGCATCATCGGCCGTGCCGGCGCGCGCCAGCGCCACGGCCATGCGCCTGTAGGGGCGGGTGACGGGCTTTCCGAAGACGCGTACGTCGACATTTTCGCCTGCTCCGCCCTTTGCCCCGCCTGACGTCGAAAGGGCGTCGGCCAGCCCCTCGATCCGGAAATTGTCTGCATGCCTGTCTGCCAGCACCACGGCCGAGGCCGACGGGCCGATGAGTTGCACTTCGGGGATGGGCAGGCCGAGGATGGCGCGGGCGTGAAGATCGAATTCCGAAAGCGTCTGGGAGGCAAGCGTGACCATGCCCGTATCATGGGGGCGGGGCGACAGTTCGGAGAAGATGACTTCATCGCCCTTCACGAAGAACTCGACCCCGAAGATGCCGTAGCCGCCCAGATTGTCCACCACCTTGCGCGCCATGTCCTCGGCGGCGGCGATGGCGGCCAGCGACATGGGGGCAGGTTGCCAGGATTCCTGGTAATCGCCTCGTTCCTGCCGGTGGCCGATGGGCGGGCAGAAGCTGACCCCGCCCCGGTGGCGGATGGTGAGCAGGGTGATTTCATAGTCGAAGGCGATGAATTCCTCGACAATGATGCGCCGCCGGTCACCACGCATGTTGGCGACCGCATGTGCCCAGGCGGCCTCCATGCCGGCTTCGTCCCGCACCATGCTCTGCCCCTTGCCGGACGAGGACATGACCGGCTTCACGACAGCCGGCAGGCCGGTGTGGGCGAGCGCCGCGCGCGCTTCCTCGAGGCTTTCGGCATAGCGGTAGCGCGATGTCCTGAGGCCGAGCTCGCTGGCCGCCACTTCGCGGATGCGGTCGCGGTTCATGGTCATCACGGCGGCGCGGGCGGATGGCACGACGGTGAAGCCCTCTGCCTCCATCTCCGCCAGCACTTCGGTGCGGATCGCCTCGATCTCGGGCACGATGAAATCCGGGCGGTGCTTCAGGATGGCAGCGCGCAGGGCTTCGCCATCCAGCATCGAAAACACCTCGCTGCCATCGGCCAGCTGCATTGCGGGCGCCTTGTCATAGCTGTCGCAGGCGATGACCTCGCAGCCGAGCCGCTTGGCCGAAATGGTGAATTCCCGGCCGAGTTCGCCCGAGCCGAGCAGCAGGATCCTGGCGGTTGGGGTCATGTGCCTGCCTTTCCACGTGAACAGCATCCCGCCGATGCAGCGCGGGCGGGGTGGCCGTCAACTCGTGTCTTGCAGCCAGTCCTGCAGCCCGTCTTGCGGCCAGTCATGCGGCTGGCGCTGGCGCAGGGCCGCAGGCGCAGCTAGGGCGACTTCATGCTGCGCCTGTCGAACCTCATCCTCCCGCTCGACCATCCGCCCGAAGCCTTGCCGGCGGCGATCTGCGCCCGCCTCGGCATCAGGCCCGATGCGCTTCAGTCTTTCACTGTCTTCCGGCGCGGCAATGATGCCCGCCGCAAGACGGACATCAGGCTCGTCTATGTGGTGGACGTGGACCTGGCGGACGAAGCCGCCGTCCTTGCCCGTTTCCGCGACGATCCGGACGTGAAGCCGAAGCCGGACATGGATTACCGCTTCATCGGCCATGCGCCGCCGGGCCATGTCGGGTTGCGGCCGGTGGTGATCGGGGCCGGGCCATGCGGAGTGATGGCGGCCCTGATCCTCGCCCAGATGGGGCTGCGCCCGATCATCATCGAGCGCGGAAAGGCGGTGCGGGAGCGCACGAAGGACACCTGGGGCCTGTGGCGCCGCGGCGTGCTGGAGCCGGAATCCAACGCACAGTTCGGGGAAGGCGGGGCCGGCACCTTTTCCGACGGCAAGCTCTACAGCCGCATCAAGGATCCCCGCCACCTCGGGCGCAAGGTGCTGGAAGAGTTTGTGAAGGCGGGCGCGCCGGATGACATATTGTGGGAAGCCCACCCCCATATCGGCACCTTCCGGCTGGTGACGATGGTGATGAACATCCGCGCAACCGTCGAGGCGCTGGGCGGGGAATATCGCTTCCAGACACGGGTCGAGGATTTCGAGGTCGACAGCCTTTCCGACGGCAGCCGCCAGCTGCGCGGCCTGCACCTGAGCGACGGCAGCTTCCTGCGGGCGGAGCATGTGATCATGGCGGTGGGCCACAGCGCCCGCGACACCTTCCACCGCCTGCACGCGCGCGGCGTCCATGTCGAAGCCAAGCCCTTCGCCATCGGGGTCAGGATCGAGCATCCGCAGTCCTGGATCGACAGGGCGCGCTATGGCCCCCATGCGGGTAACAGGATCCTCGGGGCGGCCGCCTACAGCCTTGCCCACAAGGCGCGCAACGGGCGCAGCGTCTACAGCTTCTGCATGTGCCCGGGCGGCCGGGTGGTGGCCGCGACGTCCGAGGAAGGGCGCGTCGTCACCAACGGGATGAGCCAATATTCCCGCGCCGAGTTCAACACCAATTCCGGCCTTGTGGTCGACATCAGCCCCGAGCGCGATTTCCCCGGCAACCCGCTTGCCGGCATCGCGCTCCAGCGGAAGCTGGAATCGCTTGCCTATGAGGCCGGTGGCGGCGGTTATCGCGCACCGGTGCAGCGGGTCGAGGATCTGCTGGCAAGCCGCGCCTCGACAGGGCTGGGCGAGGTGGTGCCATCCTACAAGCCGGGCGTCACGCCCACTGATCTTTCCGCCTGCGTGCCGGATTTCGTGCTGGAGGCTATGCGTGAGGCGCTGCCGATCTTCGGCCGGAAGCTGAAAGGCTATGACCATCCGGACGTGGTGCTGACAGGCGTGGAAACGCGCACCTCGTCGCCCATCCGCATAACGCGCGGCGCCGACATGCAGAGCCTGAACACGGCCGGCCTCTATCCCGGCGGGGAAGGGGCGGGCTATGCCGGGGGCATTCTTTCGGCGGCGGTCGATGGCATAAGGCTTGCCGAGGCCGTGGGCCGGTCGCTGCTGGACGATGCCGCCCCCGCCGTCACCAGCCCTGCAATGCGCGCGTGACGGCAACGCATGATGCCATCATCCTGGGCGCGGGCGCGGCCGGGCTGATGTGCGCGGCGGTTGCCGGCCAGCGCGGCCGGCGCGTGCTGCTTGTCGACCATAACCGCACGCCCGGCGCCAAGATCCTGATTTCCGGCGGAGGGCGCTGCAATTTCACCAACATCGGCGCCGTGCCCGAGCGCTACCTGTCGGAAAACCTGCATTTCGCGCGCTCCGCGCTCAGCCGCTACACGCCGCGTGACTTTCTTGATCTTGTCGAGCGCCACGGCATTGCCTGGCATGAAAAGACGCTCGGCCAGCTCTTCTGCGACGGCTCCGCCCGGCAGATCCTCGCCATGCTGCTCGACGAGTGCACAAAGGGCGGGGTGGATCTGCGCTGCGGCGTCTCGGTCACGGCCATCGATCATGCCGATGGCCTCTACCGCGTGGAAGCGGGCGGCGCGGTCGCACGGGCGCCAGCCCTTGTCCTGGCGACGGGCGGGCCGTCTATCCCCAAAATGGGGGCGACGGGTTTTGCCCATGACGTCGCGAAGCGCTTCGGCCTGAAGCTGGTGCAGCCGAGGCCGGCGCTCGTGCCGCTGACCCTGAGCGGTGGGGAGGCGCTTTTCACCACGCTTTCGGGCGTTGCCTCTAACGTGGTGGCGCGGTGCGGCAAGGCGGCCTTCCGCGAGGCCGCGCTCTTCACCCACAAGGGGCTTTCCGGCCCCGCCATCCTGCAGATTTCCTCCTACTGGCGGCACGGAGAGGGCATCGCCATCGACTATGCGCCCGACAGGCCCGCCGGCTGGCTGCTGGATGCCAAGGCAGCCAGCCCCCGAACCAGCCTGAAACGCCTTCTGGCAGAGGACATGCCCGAGCGGCTGGCAGCCACGCTGGCCACCCAGATCGGGCTGGAGGGCGAACTGGGCCAGACGGCCGACAAGGCGCTGCGCGCCGCCGCCCAGCGCCTGAAGGACTGGCACTTCCACCCCACCGGCACCGAAGGCTACGCCAAGGCCGAAGTGACGGCGGGCGGCATCGCGACCGCAGGGCTTTCCTCGAAGACCATGGAGGCGCAGCGCGTGCCGGGCCTGTTCGCCATCGGGGAAGCGGTGGACGTGACCGGATGGCTGGGCGGCTATAATTTCCAGTGGGCCTGGGCCAGTGGCTGGGCCGCCGCCCAGGCGCTGTAACGGATCAGGCCGCGAAGCCTTCAGCCAGGAAGCGTTCGGCAAGGGCAGCATGCACTGCCGCCCCGCGCGCCATCACGCTTTCATCGAGCATCATGCGGTTGGAATGGAGTGCGCAGCACTGCCGCCAGTCATCGCCTTCGTGGCTGGCGCCCAGGAAGAACATGGCGCCCGGCACCTTTTCCAGCACATAGGCGAAATCCTCCGCGCCCATGACCGGGCTGGTCAGCGTGACCCAGCCTTCCGCGCCCAGAAGCGCCTTCACGGTGCGTTCCCCGAATTCGACAGCGCGGCCATCGCAGACCGTCACGGGAAATCCCGGCGTGAACGCAACATGCGCCGATGCGCCATGGGCCTGCGCAATGCCTTCTGCCAGCCGCTTCAGCCCTTGCTGCACGGCTGACCGCCGCTGCGCGGACAGAGTGCGTATGGTGCCGAACAGCATCGCCGATTCGGGGATGACATTGTCGGTCGAGCCGGCCTTCATTTCCGCGATGGTGACAACCGCCGGATCGGCGATGGGCACATTGCGGGTTACCCAGCTCTGGATGGCGAGCACGATCTCGCAGGCGATCGGCACCGGGTCGAGCGCATCGTGCGGCATGGAGGCATGGCCGCCCTTGCCGGTGATGGTGATGCGGATCTTGTCGGCCGAGGCCATCAGTGGCCCGGCCTTGCCCGATACCAGCCCGTGCGGGGCATTGGGCATGACATGAAGGGCGAAGGCGGCATCGGGCAGAGGGTTCAGCAGGCCGTCTTCCAGCATGTAGCGTGCGCCATGATGGCCTTCCTCGCCGGGCTGGAACATGAAGATGACCGTGCCCGCCAGCTGCGCGCGCCGGGCGGACAACAGCCGCGCCGCACCCGCCAGCATGGCGACATGGCTGTCGTGGCCGCAGGCGTGCATCGCGCCCTTTATGATGGATGCAAAGGGCAGGCCGGTATCCTCCTGCATCGGCAGGGCATCGGTATCGCCGCGCAGCAGCACGGTGCGGCCATTGGCGCCGCCCTTCAGCGTGGCGACCAGCCCGCTGGTCGATGGCCCTTCGCGCCATTCGAGCGGCAGGTCGGCAAGTGTCTCGCGGATGCGCGCGGCCGTTCGCGGGTTGTGCAGGCCGAGTTCCGGCTCGGCATGGATGGCCCGGCGCAGGGAAACCATGCCCGGCAGCAGCGCTTCGGCCTCGTCAAGCATCGTCATCGCATCATCCTTCGCATCGTTCGCCCGGTCCCGGTGCGGAACGCTACCGGCCCATGCCGGCGGAGGGAAGGGGAGGGCGGCACACAGACATGTCGGCGATGCTACATGGGTCATTCCGGGCGGGCATGAAAACGCCGCATGAGGCCCGGAAATGCAACGATAGTTTGCATTCATGCAATATACGTCTTGCCCGGCCTTCTGTCCTTTGCTATGCAAATATTGAAGGGTTGCAACAAGAACAAAGGTGGCAGCATATGCAAGCCTCTGACCTGATCCGGAGACTGAAGGCCGACCAGCGCGGCGCGATCGCGGTGGTCCTCGCGGCTTCGCTTCCGATGCTGATGGGCGGCGTGGCGCTTTCGGTGGATACGATCCAGTGGTCGCTCGCCAAGCGTGTCATGCAGCGCCAGGCCGATTCCGGGGCGCTTGCAGGCGCCTATGGCCTGGCCCAGGCGCAGGATGTCGAGATGACGGTGACGGGTGATCTCATCCGCAATGCGCGCGTGACGCTGACGGAGGCGCCTGTCATCGAGAATGCGCCCACCGCCGGGCCGTTCGCCGGCGATGACCGGGCTGTGCGCGTGGTGTTGCGCACGCGCATGCAATTGCCCTTTTCCCGCATGTTCCTCGAAGAAGGCATGCCCATTTCGGCGGAATCGACGGCGGCCGTTGTCAACAATGGCGAATATTGCGCCATCTCGCTCGAGGACACGAGCGCAACCGGTATCAGCATGGGCGGCAACACGACGGTTGATCTTCGCTGCGGCATGTCCACCAATTCCGTGTCAGCCAATGCCGTCACGGCGGGCGGCAGCAGCCAGATCACCGCGACGCCCATCGCCGCGGTCGGCGGGCTTCAGCCCAGCGGCAATTATGTGGGCGACACCACCCTCATTCCCTACACGGTGCCCCAGCGCGACCCCTTCGCGGACCTGCCGAACCCGGTGATCTCCGGCGCGGTCCAGAACGGGAATGTGAAGCCCAACCAGACCCGCACGCTCAACCCCGGTGTCTACAAGGGGATGGATCTGAAGGGCAATGTCACCCTCAATCCGGGCGTCTACATCATCGATGGCGGCGAGCTTTCGATCGGTTCACAGGCGAATGTCAGCGGCGCCGGCGTCACCTTCGTGCTGACCAGCTCCAACATCGCGTCGCAGCCCTGGTCCGCCGCGACAGTCAAGATGAACGGGGGCGCCACCCTCAACCTTGCCGCGCCCAGCTTCGGACCAACGGCCGGCATCCTTTTCTACCAGGATCGCCGGGCAGCGGCCGGCAACACCAACAAGGTCAATGGCAACAGCTCCAGCTTCCTGCAGGGGGCAATGTATTTCCCGCGCGGGCAGCTGGAATTCAGAGGCACCACGGGCATGCAGATCGATTGCATCCAGATGGTGGCCAAGAACCTGACCTTCATCGGCAACAGCACGGTGAAAAACATCTGCCCGGCAGGTTCCGGCGCCAGCTCCTTCACCGGCACAGCCGTCCGGATGGTGGCGTGATGGAACGGCCGTCTTTCCTCCGCAGGCTTCTGGCGGATCGGCGCGGCGCCAGCGCCGTTGAGTTCGCGCTGGCGTTGCCGGTGCTGATCCTGATGCTGCTCGGGGCCTTTGATTTCGCCCGCGCCTTTTCCGCCCGGCTCGATCTGGAGCAGGCGGCGGGCCGGGCGGCGGAACTGGCCACGGCCCCCGGGCAGGTGCGGGCGGATTACACGCACCTCGCCAGCGAGGCGGTGGCGGCGGCCAATGATGCCGGCCTGCAGAATGCGCTCGCCACGGTCGACTTCTGGCTGGAGTGCAATGGCGTCCGCCAGGGCCAGACGAACGCTGTCTGCCTCGGCGGGGCGCAGATCGCCCGCTATGTGTCCGTCAGGGTGAGGGCTTTCCATGCGCCGCTCTTCGGTCTTGCCGGTCTTGCCGGCTCCAATGGCATGGTCCTTGTGGAAGGGGCCGCCACGGTGAGGCTGCAATGAGCCGCCAGCACCATATGCGGTATCCGTTTGGCGGCATTCTGTGCCGCGCGCTCCGGGACAGGCGCGGCAGCACGGCTGTCGAATTCGCGCTGACCGTGCCGATGCTGATGGTGTTCCTGTTCGGCATCTTCCAGCTCGGGCTGCTGTTCTTCGCCAATGCCGGCCTGCAGAATGCGCTGGGGGAAGCCGCGCGCGAGGCGACGCTCTGGCCACGGCGCTCGGAAGCGCAGATGACGGCCGTTCTCAACCAGTCCCGCTTCGGGATGGATCCGCAGCGCATGGGCCAGCCCGTCTTCACGCACGGCACCGAGGCCGGGCAGGATTTTGTCGAGATAAGCGCCACCTACACCACCAGCATCAACATGCTGATGTTCAGTTTCAATGGGGTCACGCTGAGTCACAGCCGCCGGGCCTACAGGCCCTGATCGTCTGACGTAGCTGGGCGTCTGGCGCGATCGGGAGCCTGTCAGCCCTCTCGGGGGGGAGGGGGTGCCGGCGGCTGTGGCGAAAGCATGCGGCACACGGCCGCGCGCTGTCCGCCGCGCATGTCCGCCATGTCGAGCGACGGGTCGAGCAGCATCTCCAGGCAGACGCCGAGTTGCATGCTGCCGATCAGCAGGGCCATGCTGTCGGCATGGAGGGCAGGGTCGATCTCGCCTCTTTCCTGCCCTTCGGAGATGAGCTTGCGCAACTGTGTGCGCACGCCTTCATGAGCCTCGAGGAAGGCGTCCCGCAGATCGAGCCGGTTGGCGATGGCGGCAGCCATCATCACGAAATAGGCGCGGAAATGGGCATCCTCCTCCACGGCCACGAAGAGCTGCTCGCCAAGGGCGAGGATTCGGGCAAGCGGGCTTTCAACCCCCGCGACATGGGCGGCATAGCGGGCCTCCAGTCGCGCGGACAGCGCCGCGATCACGGCCCTGACAAGCCCGTCCTTCGATCCGAACCGCTGGCTGGCGAGGCCGCGGCTGTAGCCGGCCTCCGCCCCGACGGACTGCATCGTGGCGGCGTTGTAGCCATCCCGCTCGACGATGGTGGCCGCCGCGTTCAGCAGGCGCTGTTCGGATTCGTCGCGACGTTCGGCCTGGGTCTTGCGGGCTGGCTGGCTGGGCTTCACCATCTACCTTTCAGATGCGGAAGGACGCTGTAAGATATTTGTTGACCGTATAGCAAATCGGGGCGACTATCCAGCCTTCAGGAGTGGAGACCCATTGCATGCCGATTCCCGTTGAACTTGCGAACACCATCGTCAATCCGAAGGCCTATCAGGATGGCGATCCGATCGACGACGCCTTCCGCACCATCCGCCGCGACATGCCGTTCGATCGCGCCCAGCCTGAAAACTACGAGCCCTTCTGGGTGGTGAGCCGCCACGCCGACATCCTCGAGATCGAGCGTCGCGCCGACATCTTCCAGAATTCGCCCCGATCCTCTGTGGTGACACCGGCAGAGCAGCAGCAGATGACGCGGATGATCACCGGCGGTGATTCCAACCTGATCCGCTCGCTCGTCGCGATCGACGGGCAGGAGCATAAGGACCTGCGCGGAATCGTCTTCCCCGCCGTGACCCCGAAGGCGATCAAGGTCTGGGAAGAGGACATCAAGGGCATCGCCCAGTCCTTCGTGAAGGAAATGCTGGAAAAGGCGCCGGAATGCGATTTCGCGACCGATGTCGCCTTCCTCTACCCGCTGCGCGTCATCATGCGCGTGCTGGGCGTGCCTGAGGAAGACGAGCCCTTCATGCTGAAGCTTACGCAGGAAATCTTTTCCAGCAACGACCCGGAACTCAACCGCAGCGGCAAGGAACTGACGCCGGAAGAGAATCTGATGGCGCTGGTGCAGACCAAGGCCGACCTCGAAGCCTATTTCACCGAAGTGACGAAGAAGTTCCGCGCCAACCCCGACAAGCATGTGAACAGCCTGATCGCGAACGCGAAGATCAATGGCGAATATCTGAACGAGCGGCAGCTGATGGGCTATTTCATCATCGCCGCGACCGCCGGGCATGACACGACCTCGAACACCACGGCAGGCGCCATGTGGGCGCTGGCCGAAAACCCGAAGATGCTCGACACGATCAACGCGGACCCGGCAGCCCTCGATGCCTTTGTCGAGGAAAGCATCCGCTGGGTGACGCCCGTGAAGCACTTCATGCGCACGGCCGTCGAGGATTTCGAATACAAGGGCGTGAAGATCGCCAAGGACGACTGGCTGATGCTGCCCTACCAGTCCGCCAACCGGGATGAAGCCGTGTTCGACGATGCCTTCGAATTCCGCCTCGACCGCAAGCCCAACAAGCAGGTTGCCTTCGGCTATGGCCCGCACGTGTGCCTTGGCCAACACCTGGCGCGCATGGAAATGAAGCAGCTCTGGCGTGAGCTGTTCCCGCATCTGAAGACGCTGGAACTGGCCGGAACGCCGGAACGCACCCGTTCCAACTTCGTCTGCGGGCCGAAGCATGTGCCCATCCGCTTCAGTGTGAACTGAGGCGGGCGCAAGCAGGAGAAAGCCCATGGCTGAAGCGTTCAAGCGTTGGGAATGCACCTATTGCGGCTTCATCTATGACGAGGCCGAGGGCCTTCCCGAAGACGGCATCCCGCCCGGCACGCGCTGGGCGGATGTGCCGGAAGACTGGTTCTGCCCGCAGTGCGGAAGCACCAAGGACGATTTCGAAATGATCGAGATCGGCTGAAATCTCAGACCCAGCCGGCCTGCGCCATCAGCAGGCCGGCAAGGGCGCAGCCAGCCAGAAGTGGAAGCGGCCCCACGCGGAAGCCTAGCGCCGCAACGAGGGCTGCGGCGGTCAGCAGCATGGCGCCCGGCCGCGCCGATGACAGCGCCGGCAGCTCAAGCCCGGTGCCGGTTATGGCGTGATGCTCTGCGAACAGGCCCTGCAAGGCGAACCACACCAGCGAAGCCACGTTGCTCGCGAGGTTCATCA
>CAYMZC010000081.1:0-11583 GCA_964394815.1 uncultured Sandaracinobacter sp.
AGACTTCCGACACGGCGCGCAGTTCCGAGTTGGAACCGAACACGAGGTCGACCGGGGTCGCCGTCCACTTCAGCTTGCCCGTCTTGCGGTCAATGCCTTCATAGACTCCTTCGGCCTTCGCAGACTTCGACCATTTGGTCGACATGTCGAGCAGGTTGACGAAGAAGTCATTGCTCAGCGTGCCGGGGCGGCTGGTGAAGACGCCATGGGCCGCCTTGCCGGCATTGGCGTCAAGCGCCCGCATCCCGCCCACCAGCACCGTCATTTCCGGCACGGTCAGGGTCAGCAGGCTTGCCCGCTCGACCAGCATTTCCGCCGGTGAAAGACGGTTTTCCTTGCCGAAATAATTGCGGAACCCGTCGGCGACCGGCTCGAGCGGCTCGAAGGAAGCGACATCGGTCTGCGCCTGCGACGCATCCATGCGGCCCGGCTTGAACGGCACGGTGACATCATGCCCGGCCTTCTTCGCGGCCTGCTCGATGGCGGCGGCACCGCCAAGCACGATGAGGTCGGCCATGGAGATCTTCTTGCCGCCCGATTGGGCGCGATTGAAGTCCCGCTGGATGGTCTCGAGCCGCTTCAGCACCTTCTGCAATTCGGCCGGGTCGTTCACGGCCCAGTCCTTCTGCGGCGACAGGGCGACGCGCCCGCCGTTGGAGCCGCCACGCATGTCGGTGCCACGGAAGCTGGCAGCCGAAGCCCAGGCCGCCCGCACCAGTTCAGGGCCGGTGAGGCCGGAGGCCAGGATGCGCGACTTGAGGGTCGCCACATCCTGCGCGTTCACCAGCTCATGATCAACGGCGGGGATCGGATCCTGCCAGATCAGGTCTTCCCCGGGTGCTTCGGCACCGAGGTAGCGGGCACGCGGGCCCATGTCGCGGTGGATCAGCTTGAACCAGGCGCGCGCGAAGGCATCAGCGAATTCCTCGGGGTTGTCGCGGAAGCGCTCCGATATCTTGCGATAGGCCGGGTCCATCTTCATCGACAGGTCGGTCGTGAACATGATGGGGGCGTGGCGCTTGTCGGCCAGGTGGGCGTCGGGAACCATGTTTGCCGCATTGGGGTCGCTCGGCACCCACTGGATCGCACCGGCCGGGCTGCGCGTCTGCACCCAGTCGAAGGCGAAGAGATTGTCGAGATACTGGGTGGTCCAGGCGATCGGGTTTGCCGACCAGGCGCCTTCGAGGCCGCTGGTGATCGTGTCTTCGGCATTGCCCTTGCCGCACTTGTTCGCCCAGCCAAGGCCTTGCGCCTCGACGCCGCTGGACGCCGGGTCCGCGCCAAGGCAGTCATCGGGCTTGTGGGCGCCATGCGCCTTGCCGAAGGTGTGACCGCCCGCGATCAGCGCGACCGTTTCCTCGTCGTTCATGGCCATGCGGCCGAAGGTTTCGCGGATATCCTTCGCGGCTGCGATCGGGTCCGGGTTCCCGTTCGGGCCTTCCGGGTTCACGTAGATGAGGCCCATCTGCACGGCGGCCAGCGGGTTCTCGAGCTTGCGGTCACCGCTGTAGCGCTTGTCTTCCAGCCACTTGGTTTCCGGGCCCCAGTAAACCATGTCGGCTTCCCAGTCGTCCACGCGGCCACCGGCGAACCCGAAGGTCTTGAAGCCCATGGATTCAAGCGCAACGTTGCCGGTCAGCGCGATGAGATCGGCCCAGGAAATGCTGCGGCCATATTTCTGCTTGATCGGCCACAGCAGGCGGCGCGCCTTGTCGAGGCTGACGTTGTCGGGCCAGCTGTTGAGCGGCTCGAAGCGCTGCTGTCCGCCATCGCCGCCGCCCCGGCCGTCAGCCGTGCGGTAGGTGCCGGCGCTGTGCCATGCCATTCGGATGAAGAAGGGGCCGTAATGCCCATAATCTGCCGGCCACCAGTCCTGCGAGGTGGTCATCAGCGCTTCGATGTCCTTCTTCACAGCCGCGAGATCGAGCTTGGAGAAGGCCTCGGCATAGTCGAAATCGGCGCCATAGGGGTTGGATGCCGGTGCATGCTGGCGCAGCGGGCGCAGGTCGAGGCGCTCCGGCCACCAGTCCTGGTTGGTCATGGTGCGGGCGGCAGATCCCGAACCATCCGTCATCGTGGTTTCGGCAGCAGCCGGCGCCGCCAGTGCCAGCGGCGTGAGCGCGCTTGCCAGCAGCGCCACGAGCATCAGTCTCTTATTGTGCATAAACACCCTCCTCATGATCAATCCGGTGAAGTCCCGGGAGTTTCTTGCTTGCCGATAGCTTGCACCCCTTTGGCCATGGAAAGCAATTTTATCGTTCAGGGTTATTGATCCTGCTCATGAAGGAGCCATTCTGCTGCCGGCCACATAGGTCGCCGCGATGGCGCGATCATCGCCAAGCGTGAACAGCGCCGAGAGAAGATCGGCGCTGCTTCCGGCCTGCTGGCAGCGCATGGCCAAAAGGGGCGTTGCCGCCGGGTTGAGCACGACGAAATCGGCATCGTGGCCGGGTGCGAGGCGACCGATTCGATCATCGAGGCCCAGTGCGCGGGCTGGCCCGAGGGTAGCGAGATAGAGGGCCTCGGCAGGGCCGAGCAGATGGCCGGCAAGCTGGGCCACCTTATAGGCTTCGCCAGCGGTGGCGAGCATGGAGAGGCTGGTGCCCGCCCCCACGTCCGTGCCGAGGCCGACCTGGACCGGGCGGTTGCGCGCCCGGGCAGCGGCAAGGCGGAAGATGCCACTGCCAAGAAACAGGTTCGATGTGGGGCAATGGGCTATCGCCGCCCCGCTTTCGAAAAGCCGCCGGAATTCGCCCTCGTCGAGATGGATGCCATGGGCAAAGACCGAGCGTCGCCCGACAAGGCCGTAATGATCATAGACATCGAGATAGCCCGCCCTGTCGGGAAACAGGCTCCGGACCCACGCTGTCTCGTCCAGCGTTTCGGCCAGATGCGTATGAACATGAAGATGCGGAAAGCGCTTCCTGAGCGCGCCCGCCGCCTCCAGCTGTTCAGGCGTGCTGGTGGGCGCGAAGCGTGGCGTGATGGCATAGTGCAGCCTGCCCATGCCGTCCCACCGGTCGATGAGGGCAAGACTGTCGTCATGGGCCATGCGGGCGGTATCGAGAAGCGGAGCGGGCGCGTTCCTGTCCATCATCACCTTGCCCGCGACCATCCGCATTGAGCGCGCCATGGCCGCCTCGAACAGCGCATCGGTCGCGTGCGGGTGGACCGTGGTGAAGACGAGCGCGGTGGTTGTTCCGTGCCGGATGAGCTGATCGCAGAAGAAGGCCGCGACCGCCCGGGCGTGGGCAGGATCGGCAAACGCCATTTCGGCCGGAAAGGTCGTCTGTCCAAGCCAGTCGAGCAGCCGGTGTCCGGCTGCGCCGATGATGGAAACCTGGGAATAATGAACATGAAGGTCGATGAAACCCGGGACGATCAGCTTCCCGGAATGGTGATCCACGGGCGTGCCGGGCGGAAGACGCGACACAAGGGCGGCATGCGACCCCACGTCCTGGATTTTCCCGCCCGCCATGAGGATGAGGCCATCCTCCTCTTCGGCAAGAGCGGTTCCCGGATCATCGAGGAAAGGATCGTGGCGCAGCCAGAGCAGGCGCCCGCGAACGGCGGAAAGCCGGTGCTCCGGTGCGGGCATGGCCTGCTGTGACATTTTGCTGCACCTTCCGATTGTTCGGTTCGCACCGCGCCTTGATCCCCGGCGGGGCGACGGCCTGGCCGGCTGTCACCGCCCGCGACTGGCAAGCCATGTTCTTGCCTTGATTGATACTTCTTTCAAGCCCTCCGGCCGGGAAGGCGCCGAAGACGCACCGCACGGCATGGCGCCAAGCGGAATCCACGCTGCCCCACCCTCTTCATCGAAGGGGCTGGACGGTCCGTCACGCCCACCGCAGCTTCCGTCCATGCAAGACACAGACCCACATGCGGGCGCGCGGCCGGCACGGAAGACTTTTCCCGCCTACGCCTTCATCGCCATCCTGGCAGGCGCCCTTCTGGTCGCCTTCCTTGTCGTGTCCGGCCGCATCGGGCCCGGGCGGCTGAAACCCGCCGACATCATCGACCTGATGCAAGGCCCCGAACCGCATGAAGGGTTCCGGCGCGCCCATGCCAAGGGGTTCTGCGTGTCGGGCCAGTTTCGTTCGACCGGTGCGCTTCAGCCCTACAGCAGCGCCGCAATCTTCAAACCCGGCGCCACGGCCTTCATCGGCCGCTATTCGACAGGCGGCAACAACCCCACCGCACCCGATCTCCAATCCCCGGTCAGGAGCCTTGCGCTCGCCTTCAGCCTGCCCGGTGGGCAGCAATGGCGGACAGCCATGAACACGCCGCCAGTGCTGCCGGTTCGGACACCTGAAGCCTTCCACGCCCAGCTTGCGGCGATGCAGCCGGACCCGGCGACCGGCAAGCCGAACATGGCGCGTATCATGGCGTTCATGAAATCCCACCCGGAAAGCGCAAACTTCCTTGCCTGGCAGGCTGGCTACAAGCCGACAGGAAGCCTCGCGACAGAGCGATACCACAGCATCAACATCTTCCACCTCGTGGACGACAGCGGCCGCGAGCGCGCCGTGCGCTGGGCGGCGGCCCCGCAGGCGCCTGCCGGCCCGCCGCTGCAGGATCCGCACCCCGATGCCCTGCAACGCGAATTCGCCACCCGCCTTGATAGCGGCCCGGTGGTCTATGATCTCGTCTTCACCTTTGCCGGCCCCGGAGATCCTGTCGACGATGTGACGGCACTGTGGCCCGCCGACAGGCAGACCGTGGTTGCCGGAACCATCGAGATAGGGGGCTGGGAACCGCAGGCGGGCGGCGCATGCGGCGGGCTCAATTTCGACCCGGTGGTCCTTCCGGATGGGATCAGGCCGGGCCATGACCCGATCCTTCATGCCCGCGGTGCCGCCTATGCGGAATCGCAACGGCGCCGGGCGCGCGAACAACTGGCAGGAGCAGAATGATGCGGGCACAGCCTGAATGCATGGCACAGGTCTATCCTGCATCCGCCCGGCTTCTGCACTGGGCGATGGCGGCCCTCATCCTCTCGATGCTCTTTCTGGGCGTTGCAATGGTGTCGAGCCTTGCCGAATGGCGAACTTCGGCAATCGGCCTCCACAAGTCCTTTGGCGCCCTGGCCCTGCTGCTTTTCATCCTGCGGCTTGCCAACAGGGTCCGCTTCAAGGCCCCCGCCCTGCCGGCCGGCCTTTCCGGGGCGCAGAAACTTGCGGCACGGGCCACGCACTGGCTGCTTTATGGCCTGATGCTTGCCGTTCCGCTTTCGGGCTGGGCCATGCAGGGGGCAGCCGGGCTTGCCGTCCGGCCCTTCGGGCTCTTCACGCTTCCCGCGATCGCGCCGGAGGATATCGCGCTTTACGGCCTGTTCCGCGATCTGCACGGGCTTTTCGCCTGGGGCCTGTTCGGCCTCGTCCTCATTCATCTTTCCGCAGCCCTCCACCATGGGCTGGTGCGTGGGGACAATGTGCTCGACAGCATGCTGGGAAAACGCGGGCGCTGAACGCGGGCGCTGAAGAAGCAATGGCGGCACTGAGGGCAAAAAAAGGGCCAGGGGAGCAAGCTCGACCCTGGCCCGAATTCCGGTCAACCCCCGAGGGAGGGAGGAGAGTGGCGGTTGACCCTCCGGCGTTCCAGGGGAGGAGAGAGAGGAGCGCCGAAGTGCGCTGCAAGGCAGCAACAGGACCTAGATATATCGGCAGGGTTTTTGTGCAAGTGCGAACAATGCATGGCTCCAATGCACTACGCTGATATGGTCAGGTTTCAGCATCTGGCTGCTGCTGCCATGAAGGCCGCCCGGGCTGGCTGAACGCCAGGCCGGAGGTCCGGACAGAAAGACTGGCATGGATAATCTGGCACATACGCTGGCGGGCGCTGCCCTTGGCCAGGCCGGGCTGAAACGCAAGACAGGCCTTGGCATGGCGACGCTGATGATCGCGGCCAACCTGCCCGACATCGACGTGCTGGGCCTTTTCATCGGGGAAAATCTCGCCTGGCGGCGTGGGTGGACACATGGGCCACTGGCCCTCGTGATCCTGCCGGTCCTGCTTGCACTTGCCATTCAGCTCTTCGATCGCTGGCAGACACGCCGTGGCACGCGCCCGCCCGGCCGCCTGCCTGTCCGTTTCGGCTGGGTTCTGGCGCTTGCCTATATCGGCATCCTCTCGCACCCGCTGCTCGATTATCTGAACGTCTATGGCATCCGCTGCCTGATGCCCTTCTCCGAACGCTGGTTCTATGGCGACGTGCTCTTCATCGTCGATGTGTGGATGTGGAGCGTATTGGCAATCGGTGTCTGGCTGTCGCGGCGGCGCGAACGGCGCGACAGGCCGGGCGTGCGCCGCCCGGCGATCCTCGCGCTTGCGGCGATCACGGCCTACACCGGCGCCATGGCCATGGCCGGGCGCTGGGCCGAACAGCATGCAACCGCCGCGATCAGCGCGCAGGGCCTTGGAACGCCGCAACGGGTTCTGGCCAGCCCTGTCCCGGTTGACCCGTTCCGGCGTGAAATCCTCTATGAACTGCAGGGCCGCTACGGCTTCGGCGAGGTGCGCTGGTCCCCCCTTCCCCGCCTCAGCCTGCAAGGCGCGCCCATCCCGACCGGTATGGACCACCCGGCCATCGCGCGCGCGGCGGAAACGAACAAGGAGATGGCGGATTTCCTCATCTGGTCGCGCTTTCCCTTCGCCCGCGTGAAGGAAGATGCCGGCGCAACTGAAGTGATCCTTGGCGATGCGCGCTACAGCCGCAGGCCGGAAGACCCGCCGTTTACCGTCCGCGCTGTCGTGCCCGGCAGGCCCGAAGGCCAAGCGCCGTCGCCAGCACCCCGATGAGCAGCATCACCGACAGGATGACGGCATAGAAGACCGCGCTTTCTTTCGGCGGGCCATGCAGCAGATGATCGAGCGTAGGCACCAGAAGCCCCAGCATGAGGCCCGAATACAAGGCCCACGCAGCCGTCAGCGCCGGGGGCCGCCAGCCATGGGGCGCGAAGCACGCCGCCAGCAGGGCAAGGGCAACGGCCAGTTCATCGAACGCCATGGGCACGATGCGTGGATCGCCCCACCAGCGGGCGATTTCGCCGCCTGCAAGAATAAGGGCAAGCGGTGGCGTGGCAAGCACAAGGATCTTCATGAAAAAAGCCTAGCAGCAAGCCGAGGCCAGCGCGACAGCCAGATCGCGCCGGCCTGCGTCCAGCTCTAGCGGTCGGTTGATTCCGGCATGTCCCAGGCGATGTGGCGTTCATCCAGAAGGATCAGGTTCGCCGGTTTGATCAGCACGCCGGATGTCTGGTAACCCAGCAGTTCCCGCGGGGACGTTTCCGGGTTGCGCACCAGAAGCCCCGTTTCCTCCGAACTGAAATCGGTGAGGCCGCGGGCAAGCTCCTTGCCGCTGTCGTCATAGATGTGAAGAACATCGCCCCGGTAATAGGGCCCGTTCACCTCGACCACATCCTGGCGAAGCACGCCGCGCCCGTCGCTGCCCAGCCCATCGGCAACCGAGCTGGACACGACGATGCTGCCAGCCACCTGGAGCCTGTTCGTCAGCCAGACGACCCAGTCCGACGCCGTGTCCTTGAACGCAAGGCAGCGCGTGCAGAGTCGATCGCCCCTCAACACGGAACTGATCGGATCATCGGCTTCGCCATTGGCGATGAAGGTCGTGCAGCCGGCATGCTGGGCCATGTTGGCCGCCTGCATCTTGGTGAGCATGCCGCCGCTTCCCAGCGTGCTGGTTCCGGCCGTGACGGACAGATACTCGCTCACGTCCTCCACCACTTCCACGAGCCGCGCGCCTTCTTCCGACGGGTCGCGGTCATAGAGGCCATCGACACTGGTGAGGATGACGAGCTCCCGCGCGCCCACCATCTGCGCCACCTTGGCCGCAAGGCGGTCATTGTCGCCGACGCGGATCTCCTCGGTGGTGATGGTGTCATTCTCGTTGACGATGGGCATGATGCCGGCATCGAGCAGCCGCTGCACCGTGTTCTTGGTGTTGAGGAAGCGACGACGATCCTCGAAATCATCCAGGGTCACGAGGATCTGGGCGATGTCATAGCGATATTCGCGGGCAAGCTGCTTGTAGGCATTCAGCAGCAGGGGCATGCCGCAGGCGGCGGCGGCCTGCTTGTCGGCAAGGCCGGCCTCTTCCGGGGTGGCGCCGATCATGTTGAGCCCGAGCGCCACCGCGCCGGAAGAACAGAGGATGACCTGATAGCCGTCTTTCCGCAGGCGGGCGATATCCTCGAGGAGGCGCTGCATGAAACCCCAGCGCGGGGTGAGCAGTTCCGGATTGGCAAGCAGGCTCGAGCCGACCTTCACGACAACGCGCTTGGCCTTCGACATTCAATTTCCTTTCATGCAATGCGCGTGGATTTAAAGAGACAAGGACGGATATTCAACCCCGTCACCAGTGTCATCGCGGGCCTGAGGGACAAGACTGCGCAATTGAGCCAGACATGATGACCATGATCCGCATGCAAGATCGGGAGCAGGAGCAGCCTTCTGGTCCATGGGTTCAAAAAACTGGATTATGCTGCTATCCCGTCGCGGTGACCCGCCATCTTTGAGGGATGCGCGGGCAATTCATCGATGAAATTGCACGGAAGACCCATATGCAGGTTTTGATTATCGGCTGCGGCAAGATGGGGGGCGCCCTGCTCTCCCAGTGGGCACGCGGACATGACGGAAACAAGGAAGGCGGGCATGCCACCGTCTTCACCGTGATCGACCCTTTCGCGCCTGCCGTTCCCGAAGGCGTCACCCTGCTGAAGAATGACAGCACAGTTGGCGACAGGTTGTTCGACATCATCGTCATCGCCATCAAGCCGCAGATGATCGAAGAGGTTCTGCCGGCCCATGTCGGCCGGCTCGCGCCGGGCGGTTTTTTCCTGTCCATCGCAGCCGGGTTCAGCATCGGGCGGCTGGCGGGGCTTTCCGGTGGCAAGCCTGTCATCCGGGTGATGCCCAACCTGCCCGCCGCCATCGGGCAGGGCGTCAGCGGGCTTTGCCCCAGCGCGGACGCGACCGAGGCGATGTGCGCCAGCGCCGAGGCGCTGATGCGCCTGGCCGGCACGGTTGTCCGCGTGCCGGATGAAGACAGCCTCGACCGGCTGACTGCCGTTGCCGGCTCCGGGCCGGGCTATGTGTTCGAACTGGCGCGCAGCTATGTCTCCGCCGCCAATGCACTCGGCTTTTCCCCTGAAGTCGCGCGCGAACTGGTGCTGCAGACACTGGCCGGCAGCATCGCCATGGCCCAGGGCAGCGACCTTTCCCTGGAAGAGCTGCGCAATTCCGTCACCAGCAAGAATGGCACCACGGAAGCGGGGCTGAAGGCCCTGAACGCAGACGGCGGCCTTGACGAACGGCTTTCAGCCACGGTGAATGCAGCCTACGCCCGCGCCATCGAATTGCGCTGAATGCTGCGGCGCCATGGCTTCGTGCCGGACGCCTGACACCCCTTCGCAGGAATAATCGATGCACACCGCAGCCCTGGTTTCCCTTGGCCTTTACTTCATCCTGATGCTGGCGATCGGACTTTATGCCTATCGCACGTCCACCAGCGATGTTTCGGAATATATGCTGGGCGGGCGGCAACTGCCGCCGGCAGTCGCTGCACTTTCAGCCGGCGCGTCCGACATGAGCGGATGGATGCTGATGGGCCTGCCCGGCGCGGTCTTTCTCGCGGGCCTGGGGGCTGCCTGGATTGCCGTGGGCCTGGTGGTCGGCGCCTATCTCAACTATCGTTTCGTGGCGCCGCGCCTGCGCCTGTTCACGGAAATGGCCGATGATGCGATCACCATTCCCGATTTTCTCGCCAAGCGCTTCAAGGGGCGCGGCCGGGCGCTCAGGGTGCTGTCGTCGCTTGTCATCGTCATCTTCTTCACCCTCTACACCTCGGCCGGGGTTGTTGCCGGGGGCAAGCTGTTCGAAGCCTCCTTCGGGCTGGATTATGAAACCGGCCTCTACATCACGGCCGGGGTCGTCGTCGCCTACACGCTGTTTGGCGGCTTCCTCGCGGTCAGCCTCACGGATTTCGTCCAGGGCTGCATCATGCTCGTGGCGCTGGTGCTGGTTCCGCTGGTTGCGATCGACGTTCTGGGTGGCTGGGATGGCAGTCGCGCCGCGATGGAAGCGGCCAACCCCGCGCTGACCAGCTGGTTCACGGGCGTCACGGCGCTCGGCCTGGTCTCCAGCCTCGCCTGGGGGCTGGGCTATTTCGGCCAGCCCCACATCATCGTGCGCTTCATGGCCGTGCGCTCGCTGAAGGATGTGGCGACCACCCGCTACATCGGCATGGGCTGGATGCTCGTCACGGTGATCGGCGCGGTGCTCGTGGGCCTCGTGGGGGCAGCCTATGCCCATGCCAATGCGCTAGACGTCGCCGACCCGGAGACGATCTTCATCCTGCTGTCGCAGATCCTCTTCCACCCACTGATTGCGGGCTTCCTGCTGGCGGCCATCCTCGCCGCCATCATGAGCACGATTTCCTCGCAGCTGCTGGTCTCCTCCAGTTCGCTGACAGAGGATTTCTACCGCACCTTCGTCCGGCGGAATGCAAGCCAGAGCGAACTGGTGATGGTGGGCCGCCTCTCGGTCCTTGCCGTGGCGCTGGTTGCCATTGCCCTGGCGCATGACCGGTCGAGCAACATCCTCTCGCTCGTCGGCAATGCCTGGGCCGGCTTCGGCGCCGCCTTTGGCCCGGTCATCCTGCTCAGCCTCTACTGGTCACGGCTGACAGCGGGCGGCGCGCTTGCCGGCATGGTCGCCGGGGCTGCCACCGTCCTCTTCTGGCTCTATGCGCCGATCAAAGTCGATGGGCAGAGCCTGTCGTCCATCATCTACGAGATCGTGCCCGGCTTCATCGCGGCACTGGTGGCCGCCATCCTTGGCAGCCTGCGCGAAAGCCGGCGCGACAGCGCCGTGGAAGCCGATTTCCACCGCATCGAACGCGTGCTGAAGGAAACCCCCCAGCCCCTGCTCTAGGCAGGGGCCAGCCTTTCCCCGAACCGGCCCGTCAGCGAACCGCTCAGTCCCCGAAGCCGACAAAGACGGCAGCTTCGTCCACCGACTTGCGGCGCGAGACGACAGCGTTGGCCGGGAAGCTGTCATCCGGGTAGCCCAAGGCGATGCAGATCATGATGACCTGGTCATCGCTGATCCCGGCATGTTCGCGCACCACGGGCGATTGCATGATGCCCTGGCTGTTGATCACGCAGCCCAGCCCCCTAGCCCATGCCGCGTTGACGATGGCGTTGGTGACAGCGCCGCAGTCGAAGGGGGCGATGTCGCTGCCCTGAATGGCGCGGTCATAGGTCACCACGATCGATACGGGCGCATCGAACTGGCGGAAACCGCGCAGCACCCAGTCCTGCCGGGCGGGCTTGTCTTCGCGGGCGATGCCCATGGCGCCGAACAGCTGCTTGGCGATCTCGATCTGCCGGTCGCGGTGGATGCCTTCATAGCCATCATGGCCACGGAACTCGCGCGAGGGCGGTATGCCGGCGAGGTTGTTTTCAGTATTGCCCTTGCGGATCCGGTCGAGCGGTTCGCCCGCGACGACATAGAAGAGATCGGAAGAGCACACGTCTGAACTCCAGTCACTCCGCGAAATCTC
>CAYMZC010000082.1:0-11378 GCA_964394815.1 uncultured Sandaracinobacter sp.
ACCTCGGCGGCGGCGATCGTTCCCATCACCGCGCAATCCTTGGGCGCCCGGCCCTGGGTGAAACCGGTGAGGAAGCCTGCCGCGAACAGATCCCCCGCGCCGGTCGTGTCGAGAACGCGGGCGGCGGGCGTGACCGGCACCGCCTCGCGCTGGCCCGGCGTCACCACCACGGCGCCCTTTTCCGAGCGTGTGACGACCGCAAGCGGCACGCGGCCGTCGAGGGCGGCAATGGCGGTGTCGATGTCGTCCGTCTGGAACAGGCTTTTCGCCTCATTCTCGTTGGCGAACAGGATGTCGATCTCGCCCCGGTCCATCAGGCTGAGGAAATCCGCCCGGTGTCCTTCGACGCAGAACACATCGGACAAGGTCATCGCCACCTTGCGCCCGGCAGCGCGCGCAATGGCCGTCGCCTTGCGGATTGCGCGTATGGGGGCCGGCGGATCCCACAGATAGCCTTCGAAATAAAGGATGCTGGCAGCCCTGACAGCGGCTTCGTCGATGTCGCTTTCATCCAGTTCCTGGCAGGAACCGAGATAGGTGTTCATCGTGCGCTGGGCATCCGGGGTCACGATGATGAGGCACTGGCCGGTGGGCCGGCCGTTGCGCGCGGGCGGGATGCGGTAATCGACGCCCACGGCCCTTATGTCATGCGCGAAGACCCGGCCGAGCTGGTCATCCGAAACCCGGCCAACGAAAGCCGCGCGCCCGCCGAGCGAGACGATGCCGGCCGTGGTGTTGGCGGCGGAACCGCCCGAAACCTCGCGGCCAGGGCCCATGCTGGCATAAAGTGTCTCGGCTTCCTCGGCCGATATCAGGCGCATGGAGCCTTTCGGAATGCCCTTTCCTTCAAGGAAATCATCCTCATGAGACGCAATCACATCGACAATCGCATTGCCGATGGCGAGCACGTCGAATTGGTCGGGCAAGGGAAGGCTCCGTCAGCTGGCTGGGACTGGAGAGGCCGCTAGCATCGCCGCGCCGGACTGGCTAGACCGGGCGGCATGAAGTTCCTGCCGCCGACACTGGTGCAGCCCACGCTCGGCCTTCTGCTGCTGGCCGGCTGCGCCACCACGCCGCCCGTCGTCGAGACGCCGCCCCCGCCCATGCCGGCGGGCCTCGGACAGGTGATGGGAAAGCCTGCTGAAACGGCCATAGCGCTGATGGGCGCCCCGGCGCTCGACCGCAAGGAAGGGCCGGCCCGCCACCTGCAGTTCAGCGGCGGCTGCATTCTCGATCTTTTCTACTATCCCGCAAAGGGCGGCGGCGCGGCCCCGCTCGCCACCCATGCGGAAGCGCGGCTTCCCGGCGGCCGGGCCTTTGCGCCGGGCGCCTGCCTTGAAATGCTGATCCGCGCCCGCCCCAACAAGTAAGGCCGGCAATTGAGGCCCGCCACTGAAGGCTGCACCGGCTATTCGCCATCCTCCAGCGGCAGGAAGGTCTGGGCGGAAGGCGGCTTCAGACCCAGATGCGCCCAGCCGGGCCCGTTCAGCACGCGGCCGCGCGCTGTGCGGGCTACCAGCCCCGTCTGGATCAGATAGGGCTCGACCACATCCTCCAGCGTGTCGCGCGCTTCCGACAGGCCGGCCGCCAGTGTCTCGATGCCAACAGGTCCGCCCTTGTAGAGATCGGCGATCATCCAGAGATAACGCCTGTCCTGCGCGTCGAGACCCCGGCGATCCACCTCCAGCCGGCTGAGCGCCTGGTCGGCGAAGGCGGCATCGACCGGCGCGGCGCGTCCGGCGGCGAAATCGCGCACCCGGCGCAGCAGCCGCCCGGCGATCCGCGGCGTGCCCCGCGCGCGGCGGGCGATTTCCCGCGCGCCCGATTCTTCGAGCGCCAGCTCCAGCAGCCCCGCAGCGCGGGTGATGACGCTGTGCAGCTCCTCTTCCGTGTAGAAGACCAGGCGGATGGGAATGCCGAAACGGTCCCGCAACGGCTGGGTGACAAGGCCCGAGCGTGTCGTTGCCCCCACCAGCGTGAAGGGCGGCAGGTCGATCCGGACGGAGCGCGCCGAAGGCCCCTCGCCGATCATCAGGTCGAGCGCCCGGTCCTCCATCGCCGGATAGAGGATTTCCTCCACCGCCGGCGAGAGCCGGTGTATCTCGTCGATGAAAAGCACGTCATTCGTTTCGAGATTGGTGAGCAGCGCCGCGAGATCGCCCGCCTTGGCGATGACCGGGCCGGAAGTGGCGCGGAAATTCACCCCCAGTTCGCGCGCGACTATCTGGGCCAGCGTCGTCTTGCCGAGGCCGGGCGGGCCGGAAAGCAGCACATGATCGAGCGCTTCGCCGCGCGCGCGGGCGGCATCGATGAACACGCGAAGATTTTCCCGCGCCGCCTTCTGGCCGACGAAATCCGCCAGCGAGCGCGGGCGGAGCGCCGCGTCTGCATCCTCGCGCGTGGCACGGGGCGTCATCAGCCGGTCGTCGCTCATCGCGTCGCCCGCTTCAGCGCTTCACGGATCAGGCGTTCAACAGGGGGGGTGCCGCCAAGATCGCGCACGGCCTCCGCCACGGCGCGGGCTGCTTCGGCGGGCCGGAAGCCGAGGTTTTCAAGCGCCGAGGCGGCATCGGCCTCGGGGCCGGCCGAAGGCGCGGGCGCATCGGCCGGCCCGCTTCCCATGATCGCGCCGGCAGGGGCAGGCTTTCCCTTCAGTTCGGTGATGATGCGGGCGGCAAGACGTGGCCCCACCCCTTGCGCGCGGGCGATCATCGCCTTGTCTTCCAGCGTGATGGCGCGCGCCAGTTCATCGGGCGCAAGGGCGCCGAGGATGTTGAGGGCCACCTTGCCGCCCACCCCCTGAACGGAGGTGAGAAGACGGAACCATTCCCGCTCGGCCGGCTGGGCAAAGCCATAAAGGGTGATCGCATCCTCGCGCACCTGCGTATCGACGAGAAGATGCCGCGCCTCCCCGGGAGCAAGCATCGACAGCGTGCGCGAGGACGCCTGGACGAGATAGCCCACGCCCTGCACATCGATGACGGCATGATCCTGCCCGATCATCTCGACAAGACCCTTGAGCGAGGCGATCATGCCACGGCCATCCGGCGGGCCGTCTGGCGCAGATGGGCATGGGCGATGGCAACAGCCAGCGCATCCGATTCATCCTCGCCCATGGGGCCGCAGCCGGGCAGCAGCCGGCAGACCATGGCGGCCACCTGCGCCTTGTCGGCAGCGCCCGTGCCCACGAGCGCCTTCTTAACCAGCCGCGTCGCATGTTCGGCCACCACCGGCAGCCCGGAAACGGACAGCAGCACCACGCCCCGCGCCTGCCCCAGCTTCAGCGTGGATTGCGGGTTGCGGTTCATGAACACTTCCTCGACCGCCGCTTCATCCGGGCCATGGTCGGCGACCAGCGCCGAAAGCGCCATGTGGAGGAGCGAAAGCCGCCGCGCCAGCGGATCGGCGGCGCGCGTCTCGATCGCGCCATGCCCCACATGCGAAAGCCTGGACCCCTCGGCCCGGACCAGCCCCCACCCGGTTCGGGCGAGGCCGGGGTCAAGGCCGAGGATGAGCGTCACAGGCTGGCCAGAACGTCGTCGGACAGCTCGTAATTGCCATAGACGTTCTGCACGTCATCGAGATCCTCGAGCGTGTCGATCATCTTCATCAGTTGCTGGACCGTGTCGGTTGTCACGTCCACCCGCTCCTTCGGGCGCCATGCAAGCTTCGCGCCATCGGAGTCCCCGAGCGTTTCCTCAAGCGCCTTCACGACTTCGTGAAGGGCATCGGGCGCGGTCCAGATCTCGTGGCCGTCCTCGCTCGATTCGACATCATCGGCGCCGGCTTCGAGCGCCGCCTCGAAGACCTTGTCCGCATCGCCGGCCTTGGCCGGATAGCTGATGAGGCCGAGGCGGTCGAAGCCATGGGCGACGGACCCCGAGGAGCCGATGTTGCCGCCATTCTTGGCAAAGGCGGTGCGCACGTCGGTGGCTGTCCGGTTACGGTTGTCGGTCAGGGCCTCGACGATGATGGCCACGCCGCCCGGCCCGAAACCCTCGTAGCGGATTTCCTCGTAATTCTCGGCGTCGCCGCCCTCGGCCTTCTTCAGCGCCCGGTCGATATTGTCCTTCGGCATGGAGGCGGCCTTTGCGGCGGCGATCACGGCCCTGAGACGCGGGTTGAAGGCCGGATCGGAGTTCCCCCCCTTGGCCGCCGTCGTGATTTCACGCGCCAGCTTGGAAAACAGCTTGGAGCGCTTTGCATCCTGTGCACCCTTGCGGTGCATGATGTTCTTGAATTTGGAATGTCCTGCCATGCAAGGGGCAATAATAGGGCGCACGCGCCTTGAAAAGGGAGGGGGAAGCCGAACATGCAGAAAGCTGGAAGCCGGCGGCCATGACGGCAGCCGAAGGCACCGGGCCGCTGGCCATGGTGGAGGCAAGCGCGCTCGCCCGATTCGTCGAATCGACGCCCTGGGTCGAACCGCTTTCCGGGGTGCTTCACCTCGTCGGGCTGGTGATGCTGCTGGGGCCGGTCTGGCTGCTCGATCTCAGGCTGCTGGGAGCCTTTCGCCAGCTGCCCCTCGTGGCGCTGGCGCAGGCCGTGCAGCCGATTGCCGCGTCCGGCTTCCTGCTGCTGGTCGTCACAGGCGGGCTGATGCTGTTGAAGGATACAGCCTCGCTCACGGCAAGCCCGGTGATGGCATGGAAGCTGGCGATCATCCTGCTGGCTAGCTGGAACGCCCTTGTTTCCCGCCGGCGCTGGCTGGGCGGCGGCGCAAACAGCACGCCGGTATGGCTGATGGCCTTCCTGTCGATCTTCCTGTGGCTGCTGGTTCTGGGGCTTGGCTGGCTGCTTGCGCGCCAGCCCTGAACCGGCCCGCCCAGACCTGGGCCGCTCAGACCCTGGCCGCTCAGACCTGGACTGCGGTTCCCGTCGCCGTCACCATCAGCATGGAGCCGGATTGCCCGACGACTTCATAGCCGATGTCCACCGCGATGACGGCGTTTGCGCCCAGTTCGGCCGCTCTGTCGGCCATTTCACGGATCGCGGTCTGCCGGGCTTCGCCCAGCACTTCTTCATAGGCCCCGGACCGCCCGCCCACGATGTCGCGGATGGATGCGAAAAGATCGCGGAACAGGTTGGCGCCCACGATCGTCTCCCCGGCGACGATGCCGAGATAGGTTTTCACGGGCTTTCCCTCGAGGCTGGGTGTCGTCGTGATGATCATGCCATGGTCTCCACCGCCCGGCGCAGCATCACGCCCGCCAGATGCCCGCGAAATTCAGCCGACGCATGGATATCGCTCGACAATTCGTCGGATTCGAGGCTCAGCCCCGCCAGCGACCGGCCAGCAGCGATTGCCGCCTCGGCCTCGGGCCAGCGGATGACCCCCATGGTTGCCCCCGTCACGGCCACGCGGACGTCATCGCCGAAACGGGCCACGAACACGCCGGCAAGCGCATAGCGGCTGGCCGGGTGCGGATGCTTGGCATAGGCGGCGGCGTCGGGCACGCGGAAGGCGACGCGGGCGATGATTTCGCCATCGGCAAGGGCGGTCGCGAACATGCCCTGGAAATATTCCTCCGCCGCATGGCTGCCATGGCTGGTTTCGATCACCGCATCGAGCGCAAGGGCGGCGGCCGGATAATCAGCGGCCGGGTCATTGTTGGCGAGGCTGCCGCCGATGGTGCCGCGGTTGCGCACCTGCGGGTCACCGATTCCGCCTGCCAGGGCCGCAAGCGCCGGAATGGCCTGACGCACGACCGGGCTTGCAGCCACGGCAGCATGGCGCGCCATGGCGCCGACCGTGAGCCTGTCACCCTCGCGCGTGATCGAATCGAGGCCGGGGATGCGCGACAGGTCGACCAGCGTCTCGACGCTGCGCAACCGCGCCTTCATTGCCGGGATCAGCGTGTGGCCGCCGGCCAGATAGGCCGCATCGCCGGCGAAGGCCGATTGCGCCTCGGACAGGGTCTGCGGCCGTTTCAGATCGAAAGGTGTCACCGTTCCATCTCCCGTGCGCCTTCGCGAATGGCCGCCACGATGTTCTGGTAGCCGGTGCAGCGGCAGAGATTGCCTTCCAGCTCGTGGCGGATCGTCTCGTCGTCCACCTCGGGCCCGTGGCGGCGGGCGATGCCGATTCCGGCCATCACCATGCCGGGGGTGCAGAAACCGCATTGCAGCGCATGGGCGCGCCGGAAGGCGGCCTGCATGGGATGCAGCGCATCCGGCTGGCCCAGCCCCTCGATGGTGGTGATGCTGGCGCCATCCAGCGTGGCGACGAGCAGGGTGCAGGATTTCACCGGCGCCCCGTCCACCAGCACGTTGCAGGCGCCGCACTGGCTGGTGTCGCAGCCGATGTGGGTTCCGGTCAGGCCGAGCGTATCGCGAAGATAGTCGCTCAGCAGGGTTTCATCGGAGACATCGGCCGCATGGCCCTCGCCGTTCAGCGTGAATTGTGCCTTCATGTGCAGACCCTATCCCAACAGCCGCGCGCTTTCAGCCCCTCATTGGCGATAAGATTCATCGCCACGGAAGCACCACGCGCGGCCGGTTCAGCCCCCCGTTCAGATCCCCGGCTCAGCTCTTCGTCGTCATGAAGGCGGCAAGCCCGGCGGCCATCTCGCGCATCATGCGTTCGCCCTCGGGGCTGGCCTTGGCCTTCGCCCACCAGGCGGCAAGGCCGGGGCGCTCGGCCACCAGCTTGCCCGTGCCGAAGGCGCTGTCGAAGCTGTCGAGGAAGAAGAGAAGCGGCATCACCGCCGCATCGGACAGGCCGGGGCGATCGGCGGCCAGCCATTGCGCACCGGCCGGGCGCAGCGCCTCGATATGGCCGAGCGCCTCGCGCATGCCCTCGATGGCGGCGGGAACGGCGCCGGGGTTTTCCCGCGCGCGGAAGATCGGAACCAGGTTGGGCACGATGTAGAGATCGGCGACGCGTGCCAGCAGCCTGTCCCGCGCGCGGGCCTTCGGCTCTTCGGGCAGCAGGCGCGGGCCATCCAGCACTTCATCCAGATATTCGGCAATGACGGCCGATTCGGGCAATGCGAAGTCGCCATCCACCAGCGTCGGCATCTTCCCCATGGGGTTCATGGCGAGATAGGCCTGGGTCTTGATCCCGTCAGCCGGCATCTCGACCGGAATGTCCACGCCCTTCAGCCGCGCGACAAGCGCCGCGCGCATCACGAACGGGCTGAGATGTCCTCCGAGAATCTTCATATGTTCCTCCCTCCTCCAGATGGTGCCGGAGGCCCCCTCAGGCCCCCGGAGCCGGCTCGCCTCAGCCCTCGAGCCCGAGCGCCGACTTGTAGGTTTCGAGAAGCGCCTGCATCTCGGCCCGGGCATTCTCGTCCATCTTGCGCAGGCGCACGATGGTCCGCATCGTCTTCACGTCATAACCGTTGGACTTGGCCTCGGCATAGACTCCCTTGATATCGTCGGCGATGCCGCGCTTTTCTTCCTCGAGGGTTTCGATTCGTTCGATGAAGAGCTTGAGCTGCTCGGCGGAGACGTTCGCGCGCGACATGATGGTCCTTCGAAAAGACAGGGTGAAACTATGCCGCCCCTGCTAGGCGCGAAGGCCGCTTTGCGCAACGGGTCCGGGGCGGCTAAGGCGCCGCGATGACAGCCGCAGACCAGCCGGACAGCAACGCGCGCGCACGCCGCCCGGATGGCAGCCCGGAAAGCGGCACGGACAACAATATGGAAGGCACTTACGGCGCGCTTCTGCGCCTTGCCGGCCCCAATGTGGCCTCGCGCCTCGGCATCATGGCCATGGGCCTGACGGATGCAATCGTCGTCGGCCAGTATTCGGCGGTAGAGCTGGGCTATCATGCACTGGGCTGGGCGCCCACCTCCACCGTGCTGGTGGCGGGCATAGGCCTGCTGATGGGCGTGCAGGTGCTGACGGCACGGCACACCGGCGCTGGCCGGCCCGAGCTGACCGGCGCGGTGCTCAGGCGCGGTGTCGTCTATGCGATTCTGCTGGGCATTGGCGCGACGCTGCTTCTGACCCTTCTCGGCCCGGTCGCCCTTGGCGTCATGGGGCTGGAGCCCGATCTCGCGCGTGGGGCCTCGGCTGCCCTCATCATCTTCTCGCTCAGCCTCACCCCCTATCTGGTGGCCGATGCGATGTGGTTCTGGCTGGAAGCACAGGGGCGGCCCAAGGTGCCGATGGTAGCCATGTGGCTGGCCAACGGGCTGAACCTGCTGCTGGCCCTGTGGCTGGTGCCGGGCAATTCGCCCTTTCCCGTTTCCGGCGCGGTGGCGGCCGGCTGGGTCACCTTCTTCGCGCGGCTGTCCCTGATGCTGATGCTCGGCTGGTGGATCTGGCGCTGGCCGGTGGCGCATGCGGTGGGTGTGTTCCGAAAGACCCCGCCCGCCCCCGCCGAAGCGCGCGAGCAGCGCCGTATCGGCTATGCCTCCGGCATTTCCTACGCCATCGAGGCCGGGGCCTTTTCGGGCATGAACTTCGTCGCCGCCCAGCTCGGCGTGATGGTGGTGGCCGCCTGGGCCGTGGTGCTCAATGTCGCCGGGGTCGTCTTCATGGTGCCGATGGGCATTGCCACGGCCACGGCCATCTTCGTCTCGCGCGCGGTGGGCGCGCGCGACGTGCGCGCCGTGCGCCGGGCCTTTGCCATGGGGATGAAGCTGGCGCTTGCGGTCCTCTTTCTCCTCTCCATCCTGATGGCGCTTGATCCGGCGCTCGTCGCCCGCGCCTATTCCGCTGACCCCGACCTCGTCGCCATGGCCTCGGGCGCGCTGCTGCTCGCCGCCATCTTCTTCATGGCCGATGGCGCGCAGGTGGTGGCCTCCAACGCCCTGCGCGCGCGGGGCGACATCTGGTGGCCGACCGGCATGCATGTCGTGTCCTATCTGCTGCTGATGATTCCCCTGTCCTGGTGGCTGGGCATCGCGCGCGGGCATGGCCTTGATGGAATCCTCTGGGCCGTCATCATCGCCAGCCTCGTGTCAGGCGGCGGGCTCGTCGCCCGCTTCCTCTGGCTGGGCGACAGGATGCGGACAAGCCTTGGTTGAAGCCCCTCCCGCAGATGGAGACAGAATGACAGACAGCCCCGCCAGCCCGGCACCGTCCATCCCCCGCTCGCTGCAGACCTATGCCGTGCTTTACGGCGGGCTGCTCGTGGTGGCGGGCGTGCTCGGCTACAAGCTCATCAAGCTGGGGCCGATCTTCGGCATCGGGCCGCTGGCGGTGCCGGGCGGGGTTTTCGGCTTCCTGCTCGCGATCGTCACGGTCAATGCCACGGCCGAGCTGCATGGCCGGCCGGTGGCGCAGCGCATGGTGCTGATGGGGTTCGTGCCGCTGCTTGTCGCCATTGCGCTGATGCAGCTGGTGCTGGCGCTGCCGCCGGCGGAAGGCTGGCAGGGGCAGGACACGGCCGAGGCGGTGCTCGGCTCTTCCATGCGGCTGATCCTTGCCGGCATGGTGGCCTATGGCGTTTCGCAGACGCTCGATGTCACCATCTTCACCTGGATGCGCGGCCAGCCGGGCGGGCACCTGCTGTGGGTGCGCGCGACGGTGGCGGCGCTGGTGGCGCAGACGGTCGATACGCTCATCTTCGTCACCATCGCCTTCTACGGCGTCTTTCCATTGCTGCCGGTGATCGGGGGGCAGCTTGCCGCCAAGGCGATCATCTGGTTCGCCGCCGTGCCGCTTTTGTATGCGGTGGTCGGCGCCGGCCGGAAACTCGACCGGCGCTGACACAGGCGCGAAGCCCCGCCGGGGTCAGAAACCCAGCGGGATCCCCAGCGACACCCAGGCGAGAAGGAAGGCTGTCCACACGCCGAGCATGACGAAGGCATATGGCGCCATAAGGATGAACATCTCGCCCAGTGTGAAGCCTGGCACATAGCGCCGCATGAAGACCAGGATGACGCCGGCATAGGTCATCATCGGGGTGATCACATTGGTCGGGCTGTCACCCACGCGATAGGCTGCCGCCACGACATCGGGCGTCATCGCCGGGTTCACCGTGTAGAGCATGGGCACGAACATCGGGCCAAGAAGCAGCCACTTGGAGCTCAGCCCGCCGATCATCAGGTTGGTCAGCGCCGTCAGCAGGATGAAGGCGACAAGAAGCAGCATCGGCGCATCCTGCAGCCCCAGCCAGATCAGCCCGCTAGCCCCCAGATGGGTGAGAAGCGTGCCCAGCCCCGTATAGGAGAACATCGACAGCGCATTATAGGCAAAGAAGCTGAGCACCACGACATAGCCCATGGTGTTCATCTGCTTCACCATGCCCTGCATCACGTCCATGACGGACCGGACCTTGCCGGCGCCGATGCCGAAGGCCGCCCCGCACAGGATGAACAGCATGCCGATCAGCAGCACCAGCCGTTCGAGATAGGGAACGATGCGCTTGCCGCTTTCCGGGTCGGTGTAGGCAGCGAGCGGGCCGGTCGCCAGAAGCGCGATCAGCACCAGGCTGAGAAGAAGCCCCACGAGGCTGAACCTGAGGCCGCGGGCCTCGGCGGATGTCAGGCTGAATTCGCCGACATCGATGTCGGCGGGAATCTGGTAGGGTACCCGCTCCAGCTTGCGGGCAACGAAGCGGGTGGTGACCCACGCCCCCACGGGGGCAAGGACGAAGGTGGACGCCGCCGTGAACCAGTAGATCATGGTGGCCGGGTTGAGCGGGCGGCCATCGACGCTTTCGAAGGCCATGCCGGCGGCCTCGGCGAAGGCGCGGGCGTTCACGCCCACCACCACGTCGCTGGTGGTGCCGGGAATGAGGTTCGCCGAAAAGCCGGCCGAAACCCCGGCGAAGGCCGCCGCCATGCCGATCAGAGGATGCTTGCCGAGGCTGGCGTAGAGAAGCCCGGCCAGCGGCACGAGGATGAGATAGCCGGCATCGGATGCAAGCGAGCTCATGATGCCGAGGAAGACGACCGCGAGCGCCAGCCAGCGTTCCGGTATGGCAGCGCCCGCACGCTTGATGAGCGCGCCCAGAAGCCCGAGATGCTCGGCCACGCCAACCGCCATCACGATGAAGATGATGATGCCGATCACCCCGCCGCCAAAGGCCAGCCAGTTGGCCAGGATGGCGTTGTCGAAGATCCAGCGCACATTTTCGGTGCTGTGCATCGGCCGGATCGTCTGGGTGGCGCTGCCGCCGTCGGGGGCGCGGATGTCGAAGCTGTAACCGCCCAGCATGATGGAGGCGACGAACACGATGACCCACAGCAGCATGAACAGCACGATGGGATCGGGGATCGCCTTGCCGATGCGCTCGATGCGGCTGGTGGCGGCAGAGGCGGCGGCTGGATCAGCCATGGGTGTAACCTTGTATCATGATGGCGAAATTGCCGCCTTCCGGTGCCGCACGCAAGCAAAGGCGGCCGCGTGGCCGGCGATGACGCACTTGCCCCGGCGGCAGATCGGAAGAGCACACGTCTGAACTCCAGTCACTCCG
>CAYMZC010000083.1:0-11368 GCA_964394815.1 uncultured Sandaracinobacter sp.
CCATGGAATGCCCCCCAGGCCACGAAGGTCCAGGCGGCGCCGTGCCAGAGGCCGCCCAGCAGCATGGTGAGGAACAGGTTGCGATAGGTGTTGAAGCTGCCGTGCCGGTTGCCGCCCAGCGAAATGTAGAGATAGTCCCTGAGCCAGCTGGAAAGCGAGATGTGCCAGCGTTCCCAGAATTCGGAGGGCGTGCGGCTGAAATAGGGCAGCTTGAAGTTCAGCATCAGCTCGAAGCCCAGCATGCGGGAGATTCCGCGCGCCATGTCGGTATAGCCCGAGAAATCACCATAGATCTGGAAGGCGAAGGCGAGGATGCCGACGAGAAGCTCGCCCGTGGTGGCGCTGCCCGAACGGGCGAACACGTCGTTGACCACCGGGGAGAGATTGTCCGCGACCACAACCTTCTTGAACATCCCCCACAGGAACAAAAGCGCGCCCGAGGAAAGCCCGTCCGCCGTGATCCGCCGGGCCTGCATGAACTGGCCGTAGAGATGGGACGCGCGCTCGATCGGGCCGGCCACCAGCTGCGGGAAGAAGGCGATGAAGCTCGCGAAGGTGAGGATGGAGGCCGACGGCGGGAACTTGCCGCGCCGAACATCCACCAGATAGCCGATGATCTGGAAGGTGAAGAAGCTGATGCCGACCGGCAGCACGATGTTCGCTGTCGTCCAGCTCACTTCGCCGCCGAACAGGCTGGTGATGCGCACGAAGCTGTCGGCGAAGAAGTTGAAATATTTGAAGACGCCGATCAGGCAGAGCAGGGCGATCGTGCCGATGGTGAGCGCAATGCGCCCGCGCGCCTCGCGGTTTTCCACCCGGTCGAGCGCCAGCACGATGGCCGTTGCCCCGCCCATGAGGGCAAGGGTCGTCATCAGGTGGCGCCAGTTGGCGCCCAGGTCCGGCAGGAAGGAGACGAGGGCGCCCGCCAGCGCGAGGCCCAGCCCTTCGAGGAGATGGCGGCGGGGCAGGTCCCTGCCGGCGACGGCCGGTGTCAGCATGTAGGCAAGGGCCGTGCCGCCCACGATCAGCACGAGGAAGCGGATGTCCCACCAGCCATAGAAGACATAGCTCGCCAGCAGCAGCATGCGGTTCTGCCAGACGAGGTTGCGCTGCAGCCCCGCGTAGAGCGCGAAGACGATCGCGAAGAAAAGGAAGAAGACGGGAGTCTGGAACAGCATCAGGCCGGATCCTCGGCAGGCGCGACCGGTGTCGTATCCGGTGTTGCGGCCGGTTGCCCTTCAATCGGGCTTGCCGCGCCGCCGGGCGCCAGTGTGTCTGCGGACGGTGTGTCTGCGGACAATGTTTCGGGGAAAGACAATGTTTCGGGAAGAAGGGCGCCAAGCGCGGCATAGGCCTCGGGCGTCCAGTGCAGGCTGTCGCGGCGGAAACGCCCGGGCATCGACCCGTCCGGGCCGGACAGCCGCGCCATGGTCGGGAAGATCTCCGCCCCGTTCGCTTCGGCAAGCGCGGGGAGCGCCGCGTTGAGGTCCGCCACATAGCGATCGAGCCGGCTGCCATAGACGATGCGGCGGACGAGGCTCGGCCGGATGGCGGGCGGAACCTCCATCAGGATCACATGCGCGCCCTGCGCCCGGCCGGCCGCCGCCATGCGGCCGAGTGCGGCCTGTGTCGCGGCCTGCGCCTGCGTGCGGCGGGCCTTTCCGGCAACGCTGGCGGCCACCGCGTCATTGACGCCTGCCTGGATCACCACCACCGCCGGGCGGTGTTCGGCCAGGGCCTGCATGAACAGCGGTTCCAGCCTGATGGCGGTCCAGCCGGGCTTGCCGACGGCGATGATGGGGTAGGGCCGGTCCGGCAGGGGCGACCATTGGGCGACGCGGCTGTCCCCGAAAAGAAGCAGCACCGGCGGCTTTGCCGGCGTGCCGGCAAGGGCAGTATCGGCAGGCATGCTGGCGGGCGCGCTGGCCGGCGGCGGTTCCAGCATGGCGATCTTGCCGGCCCGCCACTGGTGGAAGGCAAGGCCCAGCGCCGATGCGCCCAGCAGCAGGGCAAGCGACAGCAGAATGAAAAGCAGCCGCGCACGCCCCATTCCACACCCCTTCCTAACCCCGGTTCCAGCGTCCATGGCGGTTGCCGGAATTGCGCCAGCCCATGATCCGGGCGGCGATTGTTAACGGCATTCATAGGGCCGGGCAGGCATCGGGCACAAGCGGGGCAGGCCCATCGGCTTGTCAACAAATGTGGCCTGCCGGCCCTTGCTGCCATGCGGCGTTCCGTTTGCGCCCATGGCCCGTTTTCCGCTTTCGCTCCGGGGTCACAGGCTTCAGGTTGCGCGGCCTTCCGGGCGCTGCTAGGCGCCAGCCATGGCAGTCGATGAAGGCATGGTGGCGCGCGTCGCCCATCTCGCGCGCTTGAAGCTCGCCCCCGCGGAAGCGGCGCCGCTGGCTTCGGAACTCAACAAGATCCTGGGCTGGATCGACCAGCTGCAGGCCGTGGACACCGATGGCGTCGAGCCGATGACGGCCGTGATCCCCAACAAGCGCGCCTGGCGCGCCGACGAGGTGACGGACGGCGGCATCCCCGACGACATCCTCGCCAACGCCCCCGAAGCCGCGCATGGCTTCTTCTCTGTGCCCAAGGTGATCGAATGACCGCGCTGACGGACCTTACGCTCGGCCAGATGAAGGCCGGCCTTGCCGCGCGCGACTTTTCCGCCCGTGAACTGGTGCAGGCCCATGTGGCGGCGGTCGAAGCGGCGCGTCCGCTCAACGCCTTCACGGTCGAGACGCCCGAGATCGCGCTGGCCGCGGCCGACGCCGCCGACAAGGCGCTGGCCGACGGCACGGCCGGCCTGCTGGCCGGCATTCCGCTGGGCATCAAGGATCTCTTCTGCACCAGAGGCGTCGAGACGACCGCCAGCAGCAACATCCTGAAGGGTTTCCGCCCGCGCTACGAAAGCAGCGTCACGGCGCGCCTCTTCGATGCAGGCGCTGCCATGCTCGGCAAGCTCAACCTCGACGAGTTCGCCATGGGCTCCTCCAACGAGACGTCCGCCTTCGGGCCGGTGATCTCGCCATGGCGGCCCGAAGGCTCGGACGCGAAGCTGGTTCCGGGCGGTTCGTCGGGCGGGTCCTCCGCTGCCGTGGCCGCCCGCCTGTGCGCGGCAGCCACCGGCACCGATACGGGCGGCTCCATCCGACAGCCCGCCGCCTTCACCGGCGTCGCCGGGATCAAGCCGACCTATGGCCGCTGCTCGCGCTGGGGCATCATCGCCTTCGCCTCCTCGCTCGACCAGGCCGGCGTGCTTGCCCGCACTGTCGAGGATTGCGCCATCATGCTGGAGGCGATGGCGGGCTTCGACCCGAAGGATTCCACGTCGCTCGACGTCCCCGTTCCCGCCTGGTCCGCCGGGCTGAAGGGCGACCTGCGCGGCAAGCGCATCGGGATTCCGCGTGAATATCGTGTCGATGGCATGGACCCGACAGTCGATGCGCTGTGGCAGCAGGGCATTGCCTGGGCGCGCGACGCCGGCGCCGAGATCGTCGATGTCTCGCTGCCGCACACGGGCGAAGCGCTGCCCACCTATTACATCGTCGCCCCCGCCGAGGCGTCGTCGAACCTCGCCCGCTATGACGGCGTGCGCTATGGCATGCGCGTCACGCCCGAGGGCGGATCGCTGGCCGACATGTATTCCGCGACACGGGCCGAAGGCTTCGGCGCGGAAGTGCGCCGCCGCATCATGATCGGCACCTATGTGCTTTCGGCCGGCTATTATGATGCCTATTATCTGAAGGCCCAGAAGGTCCGCGCCCTCATCGCGCTGGACTTCGAGCGTGCTTGGGAAAGCTGCGACCTGCTGCTCACCCCGACAGCGCCGACCGCCGCCTTCGAACTGGGCGCCAAGTCGGCGGACCCGATCGCCATGTATCTGAACGATGTGTTCACCGTTCCGGCGTCGCTCGCGGGGCTTCCGGCCATGTCGGTTCCCGCCGGGCTGGATTCCAGCGGCCTGCCGCTGGGCCTGCAGCTGATCGGCCGCCCGCTCGACGAGATGGGTGTCCTTGATGCCGCCTTCGCGCTGGAACGGGCGGCCGCCTTCAGGGCCGCGCCCGCCCGCTGGTGGTGATGCCCTTCCGGCCCCGGCGTCGCCCGGTCATCCGGCGCGCGCACCCGGGGCCAATGGCTGGCTGCAAGGTTTGAAGGTGGCCACGGCCCCGCCAACACGGTTCGAGGCGCTCGATTCCCTGCGCGGGGTCTGTGCGCTTCTCGTCTGCCTGTTCCACTTCGAGGCCGCTGGCCCGCTCACCCAGAACCCGCTGGTGCGGCAGAGCTGGCTGTTCGTGGATTTCTTCTTCGTTCTATCGGGCTTCGTCATCGCGCACAGCTACGGGCCGAGGCTTGTTGCCGGCATGCCGTTCCTGCGCTTTTCCCTGCTCAGGTTCATGCGGGTCTATCCGCTGCACCTCGTGATGCTCCTCCTCTTCGTTGCGGTCGAAGCGCTGGGCGCCTTTGTCGTTTCCGGCGTGATGAACCGCGAGCCCTTCACCGACCATACCAGCCCGACCGCCTTTGTGCTGAACTTGGTCCTCCTCCACTGCTTCGGCCTGCTGCCGGGCCTCAGCTGGAACCACCCGAGCTGGAGCATCGCGAGCGAGTTCTGGACCTATCTTCTCTATGGCGCGGCGGCGATCCTGCTGGGGCGGCTCATGATGGCGCGGCGCATGCCGCTGCTGGCGGGCATGGCGGCGCTGGCGATGGTTCCCATCCTCCTGTCCGTCACGCCCCATGGTCTCAATGTCTCATGGGATCACGGGCTCATCCGCTGCATCTACGGCTTTTCCATCGGGGTTATCGGCCACCGCCTGTGGGAACGGATCGGCGCCCCGGCCGACAGGCTTGCCGTGCCGGCGCGAAGCCTGCTGGAATTTGCCGGCGTGGGCCTGGTCTGCCTGCTGGTCGTCCGCTTCGCCGCCGGCGGTTCGTCGCTTCTGCTTCCGCCAGTCTTCCTGGCGGCCCTGCTGCTGTTCGCGGGGGAGGGCGGCCTTGCAAGCCGCCTGCTCAGAACGCGTTTTCCCATGTTCCTGGGCACGATTTCCTATGGCATCTACATGGTGCATGTCTTCGTCCAGTCGCGCATGGATGATGTGATCCGCCTGATGCGCCGCTTCGGCGGGCCGGACATTCTTGCCAGCTACCCATGGGCAACCCGGCCGCTCATCGGCCGCACGCCGCTGGAAGGCGCGCTGATGACGGTGCTGATGCTGGCGCTGGTGATCCTTGCCTCATGGCTTGCCTACCGGCTTGTCGAGCAGCCGGGCATCCGCCTTGGCAAGCGGATGGCGGGCGCCCTGCCGAAGCCGGGGGAAAGCCGGTGACGCAAGGGCCTTCCACGCCGGCCGAAGACCTGGCCGCGCCCGACCGGCAGGCCCTGCTGGCGGCGGCCGCGCGCTTCGGCACGCCGCTCTATGTCTATGATCTCGACCGGATCCGTGCGCGCATCCGGTCACTTCAGGGCATCTTCGGGGGCCGTTTCGGTGTGAGCCATGCAGTGAAGTCAAACCCCAACATCGGGCTTCTGGCTGGCATCGCCGACCTGGTGGACTGGTTTGACGCCAGTTCGTTTGCCGAGGTGGAGCGGGCGATGGCGGCGGGGTGCCCGGCCGGGCGGATCAGCTTTTCGGGGCCGGCAAAGCGGCTGGAGGAAATCCGCCGCGCCGTGAAACTGGGTGTTGGCGAACTGGTGCTGGAATCCCTGCGCGAGGCGCGCGCGGCTGACGGGTTCGCCGCTGCGTTCGGGCAGAAACAGGCTGTCGTGCTCAGGATCAACCCGGCCGCCGTCCCGCGCCAGTTCGGGGTCAACATGGCCGGCAAGCCCAGCCAGTTCGGAATCGACGAAGAGGAACTGGAGCCGGCGCTCGACGCGATCGCGGCCCTTCCCAACCTCGATCTGAAGGGCTTCCACATATATTCGGCAAGCAACAGCCTTTCGGCCGACGCCATTGCCGAGAATTTCACCATCTTCACGGCCCTGTTCCGCCGCGCCGTCGCGCACACGGGCCGCCCGCCCGAAAAGCTGATCTTCGGCGCCGGCTTCGGCGTGCCCTATCTGCCGCAGGACAAGCCGCTCGACATGGAGGCGCTGTCAGCCCTGGTTTGCCCCGCCATCGATGCGCTGCTGGCCGAGCCGTTGTTCTCGGAAAGCCGCCTCATCCTCGAACTGGGGCGCTGGCTTGTCGGGCCATTCGGCTGGCTGGTTTCGAGCGTGATCGCCGAAAAGGCCAGCCGCGGCACGGAGTTCCGCATCCTCGACGCCGGGTTCAACACGCATCTGGCGGCGTGGGGCATGATGGGCTCGGTCATCCGCCGCAACTGGCGCATCCGCAACCTTTCGAACCCGGATGGCGCGCCGGGCCTCTACACGCTTGTCGGGCCTCTGTGCACCACGATCGACACGCTGGCGACGAAGCTGGAACTACCGGCGCTGGCCGAGGGTGACCTGATCGCCATCGACAACAGCGGCGCCTATGGCCTGACGGCCAGCCCCACCCGCTTCATCAGCCACCCCGAGCCGCGCGAGGTGCTGCTGGAAGGCGGCGCCATGCGCGAGGTTACGGAAAGCCTGCTCAACCACTGGACCCTTGCGGACAATTGAGTGGCGCCGGCCGCTGCCGGAATGTCCACCTGTTGTGCAGCACGAACATCAGCGGCGGGTTGCTGAGCGTCACGGCCACGATGCCCAGGATATAGTGAACGCCGAGGCGCTCCATCAGCGTCGCAACGGCGACCGTGACGCCAAGCCCCAGGCAGGCGACACAGACATAGCGCAGGAGCGTTCCGGCATCGAAACCTGTGCGGAAGCTCCACAGCGAATTGATCAGGAAAGCGACGATGGTGGCTACGGTGAAGGCGACGCCATTGGCAAGCGGCGGTGACGCGCCCGCAAATTCGACGAGCGCAATGGCAACGACGAAGTGCACGCCCGTGACGAACAGGCCCGTCAGCCCGAAGCGCAGCATGCGCGTGAAGAGGCCTGGCCTTGTCATTGCGCAGCCATGGCAGGTTCCTGCTGAGCTTCGCCGCGCGTATCTTCATAGAGATGGCGCACGATGAACACCGGCCGGCGCTTGCTTTCGAGATAGGTGCGGCCGAGATATTCGCCCAGAATGCCGATGCCCATCAACTGCAGGCCGCCCAGAAGCGAGATGGAGACGATGATCGAGGCATAGCCCGGCACATCCACCCCCTGAATCAGGACACGGGCAATGGTGAACAGCCCGTAGAAGATTGCCAGAAGCGCGACGAGCCCGCCGATATAGGTCCAGACGCGCAGGGGCGCGGTGCTGAAGCTTGTGGTGCCTTCCAGCGCGAAGTTCCACAGCTTCCAGCCGTTGAACTTGGTCTGCCCGGCCACGCGTTCGGGCCGGGCATAGTCCACGATCGCGGTGCGGAAGCCCATCCAGGCAAACAGCCCCTTCATGAAGCGGCGGGATTCGGGAAGGGCCGACAGCGCATCCACCACGCGCCGGTCCATAAGGCGGAAATCGCCGACATTCTCGGGTATCGCCACATCGGCGATGCGGCTGTGCAGGCGATAGAAGATCAGCGCCGTGGCCCGCTTCGCCAGGCTGTCCTGCCGCCTGTCCACCCGGCGCGCCAGCACGACTTCATGGCCTTCGCGCCATTTCCTGACCATTTCGTGCACCAGTTCCGGCGGGTCCTGCAGGTCCACGTCGATCGGCACCACGACCTGCCCGAGCGCTGCCGAAAGCCCGGCGCTGAGCGCTGCCTCCTTGCCGAAGTTGCGGCTGAGATCGAGGATGCGGATACGCCCATCCTGTCGCTGCAGTTCCAGAAGCCTGTCGAGGGTGGAGTCGCGGCTGCCATCGTTCACGAAAACCATGTCCAGCCGGTAATGGGCCGGGTCGAACAGTTCGTTCACCCGGCGAACGAAATGGCCAACGGTGTCCTCTTCATCGAACACGGGCACCACGAAGCTAAGGTGCAGCGGCTCGCGGCCGGTCGCGTGATTCCTGATGGCGTTCATGCAGCGATCTCCTGGCGGGAGGCGGTATTGGCCATCTGTGGCGGGGCGAGCCGGTAAAGCCCCCAGAAGCTGCGGCCGGCGAGGCGCTCGATCCGCCCGCCCGTGGCAGGCAGGCCCCCGGCATCGCAGGCAAGGACAACCGAGAAGCCGGCATCGAGCAGGGCAGCGATGCGCTGCTCGCGATGGGCCATGGACGCCGCCACGCGGTCTTCGGCTAGCGCCGCCGGGCTCATCAGCGACTGGCGCTTTTCCATGGCGGAGGCGAGCGGACCATTCAGGCGGAGGGGCTGCTGCGTCGGGTTGGCGAAGGTGTGGGCTGCGGTGCCGGTATCGAGCGCCATGACATGCAGAAGCGGCGAACATTGGGGAAGCAGGCCGGCGCGCCCGATGCCACGGAAATAGAGGGCCGCCGCCGTTTCGCCAGTTGCCGGGCCAAGTCGGGCCAGATCGGCCCGAAAATTCCCGTAAAGCCTGCCGGCGGACCAGAAACTCGCCGAAACAAGGATGAGATGCGCGGCCAGCAGCATGGCGAGAAGCGGCGTGAAGGCAGACCCCGGGATTGTGTGGTTCCCTTCGGTTTCCTGCCTTGCGGGGCGCACCGCCGCTGCAACCAGGGCCAGCAGCATGAGCGGCATGCGGTCGTTCACATAGGCGCTGCCGAACATGCTGGGCGGCGCCAGCACGGCAAGCAGAGCAGCCACGACCACGGCCAGCCGCAGGCCGGGCTGAAGCCGCAGGGCGCCCGACAGCAACCCGGTGGCGAGGATGGCAATGATGCCGATGCCGATTGCTCGGTCCGCCCAAGGCGTCAGACTGTCCGCGACGCGCAGGAAGAGATCGAGCCGGCTCAGGCCTTCCTCGATGATGCGGTCCCATGCCGTGCCGCGTTCGGCCTCGGCGGCAAGCGAACCGAAGGCTGACGTGACGCCCTGCGGCGCCTCGGCCGTTCGGGACGACAGGAAGATGGCGAATGGCCCGCCCGCGACAAGGCCGAGCCTGATCGCGCGGTGCATAAGGCGGGCGGGCGCCATGTCGCGCTGACGGTGGGCGGTTTCAAGCTCGATGGCTGCAAGCAGCAGGCCCCAGATTGCAAAGGCAAGCGCATGCACGAGCATGAGAAGGATGCCGAGCGCCACGGCCACCGCCAGTTGCAGCCCCGGCCGTGGCGCCAGTTTCAGCCACAGGCCAAGCCCGGTGAGCAGCAGGATCAGCCCGAGCAGGAAGTTCGAGAAGCCCCAGATGAAGATGTGACTGTAGCCGGTGAAACAGGCCAGCATCAGCGTGATGAAGGGGAAAGTTCCGCCGGCAGCGCGGGCAAGGAACAGCACGCTGCCGACCATGCCAAGCACCAGCCCCGCCGCCAGCAGCCGGGCCAGCACCAGCGGCGGGAAGATGGCAAGCAGCCCGGTTGCCAGCACATCGAGGCCCAGATTGGGCAGCAGCTTCCAGTCTGGTGTGTAATTGGCCGCGAGGCGGGCCGTTTCGCCATTGTCCGCCAGGATGTGATAGCGAAACACATGGGCGTAATAATCGACGCCGGGAACCACCGGGGTCAGCAGCATGGGTAACAGAAGGAGAAGCGCGAGGATCGCGACCGGCAGGACCGGGATTCCGCGCCGGGCGGGTGCATCCTGCAAGATTGACGCCTCGCCCGGCGCTCCGCGGCGTGATGATGCTTCGGGCGCCACGCTCATGCGCCCACATTCCCGTTACGCGCCGACAGGCGCGCACATGCACTCGGATACACGATACGCAACGCAAACCCCCTGAGCAAACCCCCTGAACACGGGGGGCGCAAAACATATCACCCCCCCTATCTGGCGACAGCTGCCCCGCTGCCACCTGACCCTGTCAGTCTATTGGCAGCATATGTGCAAATCAATGCCCCGGGAAGGTTAATGCGCGCGCGCCTTCAGGCGCTGGATGGCGTTGCGGCGGACCAGCCTCTTGTCTTGGAGGCTGCGCCGCGCCAAGAGGCGACCATGGCTGACGCATATCGGATCGAGGGCCGCACCGGCCCGTGGGAACTCGTGATCGGGCTGGAGGTCCATGCCCAGGTCATTTCCAGGGCCAAGCTGTTTTCCGGCGCGGCAACCGCCTTCGGGGGGGAGCCGAACAGCCAGGTGAGCTTCATCGATGCCGCCATGCCCGGCATGCTGCCGGTGCTCAACGGCGAGTGCGTGCGCCAGGCCGTGCGCACGGGGCTGGCACTCGGCGCGCAGATCAACCGCTGGTCGCGCTTCGACCGCAAGAATTATTTCTATGCCGACCTGCCGCAGGGCTACCAGATCTCGCAATTCCAGCATCCGGTGGTGGGCGAGGGCGCGATCGAGATCGAACTGGAGGACGGCAGCCGCCGGACCATCGGCATCGAGCGGATCCACCTCGAACAGGATGCCGGCAAGTCGATCCACGATCTCAGCCCCGATCGCAGCTATGTCGATCTCAACCGCTCGGGCGTGGCGCTGATGGAAATCGTCTCCCGGCCGGACATGCGCTCCCCCGCCGAGGCTGCGGCCTATGTTTCTTCGCTGCGCTCCATCCTGCGCGCCATCGGCAGCTGCGACGGAAACATGCAGGAAGGCTCGATGCGCGCGGACGTGAACGTCTCCGTCCGCCGCCCGGGCGAGGAGTTCGGCACGCGCTGCGAGATCAAGAACGTCAACTCCATCCGCTTCATCCAGCAGGCGATCGTCTATGAAGCGCGCCGGCAGGTGGAGATTCTGGAGGATGGCGGGACCATCCATCAGGAAACCCGCCTCTTCGACCCCGACCGGGGCGAGACGCGCTCGCTGCGCTCCAAGGAAGACGCGCACGACTATCGCTATTTCCCCGAGCCGGACCTGCTGCCGCTGGAGCTGACCGAGGCCTTCGTCGCGGAATGCCGCGCCAGCCTGCCCGAGCTTCCTGCCGCCAAGCGCGCCCGTTTCGAAACCGAGCTTGGCTTGTCCTCCTATCTGGCGGGCGTGCTGACGGCCGATGCCGATTCCTCGCGCTGGTTCGAGGCGCTGCTCGCCGACAGTGCCGGCAGGCAGGGCAAGCCGGCGCGCGACGTGGCGGAAAAGGCCGCCAACTGGATGACGGGCGACCTGTTCGGCGCGCTCAACCGGCTGGGCCTCGAAATCGCGGACAGCCCGGTCAGCCCGGCGCAGGGGGCCGAGCTTCTGGCGCTGATGGCAGATGGCACGCTGTCCGGCCCGCTGGCAAAGCAGGTCTTCGAGATCATGCTGGAAACGCGCGAGGATCCGGGCGCCATTGCCGAGGCGCGTGGTCTGAAGCAGGTGTCGGATACCGGCGCGCTGGAAGCCGCCATCGCGCAGGTGATGGACGCCAATGCCGACAAGGTCGCCGAATATCGCGGCG
>CAYMZC010000084.1:0-11354 GCA_964394815.1 uncultured Sandaracinobacter sp.
GACCCCTGACCTTCTTGAGGCCGGAAGCGCTGTCGAATTGCGTTGCCATCAGAGAAGACCCGAACCGAAGAAGACATAAGCCCAGAAGGCGGCGGTAAGGAGAATGGCGCCGACGAAGACCCAGGTAGCGGTCATCTTCGAAATGCCAAGCTCGTAGCCCCAGCCGGAATCCATAGCCAGGTGGCGGATGCCCGACATCAGGTGCTGGAAGAACATCCAGCTGAGACCGACCCAGACGACCCAGCCGAAGGGGCTGCCGGCAAAGGCGAGGAAGATATCATAAGCTTCACGCGAGGTCGCGGCGGCGGCCAGCCACCAGGCGAAGAGGAAAAGCCCGGCGAAAGCCAGCGCGTGGCCGGAAACGCGATGGAAGATGGAAGTCGCCATGTGCACCCGCCATTTCCAGATGGAGAGGTGCGGCGAAAGCGGTCTTGATGCCATGGTCCTTGCCTGGTCCTTCTGATCCCCTTTGACGCGAAACGCATTGGGCCGAATCGCGCCAGCTTGCAACAGTCGAGGCTGTCGCAGATGCCCTGCGCTGCCTCAAGTCATGGGCGAATGACTGCCATGCGGTCAGCGCATGGCATTGTCTCCACACTGAAGCAGTACGGTCCGCTCGAGCCCGGCATAGCGGTGCACAAGGCCGGCCTTGTAGCCCTCATCCGCCATCATCGCCAGGAAATGCCCGCGCGACGGATAACGCACGATCAGCATCTGGTCCCAGTCGTTCAGGTCCGCATCGCCGATGAAGCAGCGCATGACCGGCCCGTCGTAAAGCACCTCGGCCCGGCTGACCGCGCCGACCGAGACGGTGAAATTATGCTGGTAGCGGGCATAGGCCTCGCGCCCGGTCGAGCCTGCATCGGGATGGCCATCGGGATAGGCGGCGCGGTCGCGGAACTTCAGCAGGTTCAGCATGACGACCGGGCCTTCGGGGCCATTGTCGCGCAGGTCGCGCACCTGCGCCGATGTCGGGTCGATGGCGCGGTTCATGTTGGCGGGCGGAAAGCTCATGCGATCTCCCTGTCCTTCAGGCGCTGATAGCTGGCGTAGCGCGGGTTATCGACGGCAAGGCGCGCAAGCACGCCCTCGCGGATCGCCGCCTGAACGGCCTTGTCCGCCGGGTCGGCCCGGCCGTCGCGCAGCGCCTCGCACAGGGCCTTTGCCCCGCCGAGGGGCGCAAGCGCGCGGGCTTCGGCGGTGTCGGGGTCCTGCTCCATTTCGCGGGCGACGATGGAAAGCGTGTTGGCCGCCACCTTGGCATGGAAGGCCAGACGCCCCTGAAGCGCGCCCTCGGCCTCTTTCAGGAACAGTTGCACCGCCTCGATCAGCTGCTGTGCGGTCGGATGGCTCATCACAGGTCTCCGAAGGCAATGAGATAGGACAGATCGGCGGCAACCTCGCTCACCCTGCGCCCGATGACGGCGCGCTCGACAGAGGGCACGCGGCCCGAGACATGATCGTCGGCCAGTTGCAGGCAGCTCATGCCCCATTTGAGGTTGCCATAGACCTCCCAGACGTGAAGCTCCTCGTCCGTGATGGTCCCGCCGGCAGCGCGATAGGCTTCGAGCAGGGCTTCGCGGGTGCCGAAGCCGCCAACGGGCTTTTCCCACTTGCCGAAGCGCCAGGCCTGGGCGCACAGCCAGCCGAGATCCTCGCCAGGCACGGACAGATGCGTCAGCTCCCAGTCGATCACGGCGGCAAGGCCTTCAGGCGTGATCAGCAGATTGCCCGAGCGGAAATCGCCATGCACGAGACAGGTCGCCGGGGTCTGCGGCATGCGGGGCTTCAGGAAGGCAAAGGCCAGGTCGAAGGCCGGCACGTCCACGCCGATGCGGCGATAGACTTCGAAGCTGCGCTCAAGAAGGCCTGCCCCGCTGCCGCCAACGAGCGGCAGGTCGTTCCAGTGGGTGACGGGCGCCGAATGCAGCCGCGCCAGCGCCTCTGCGCATTGCCGGGTGAGCTTCTCGCGGGCGGCGGCGTAGTCCGGCTGGCGCAACCAGCGCGGCGCCAGCGCCTCGCCCGGCATCATGCGCGTGACGACTGCATCGCCCAACCCGTCTTCGGGTCTTGCCACGGCGACAACGGGGGCAACGGGCACGCCCAGCGCGCCTGCTCGCGTCGCGACCTCTGCCTGCACCCAGCGTGGCAGGCTCGTATGCTCGGCGCTGGCCGTGCGCTGGAAGATCAGCCGCTCGATGCCGCAGCCCTTTTCCACCTCAACCTGCCAGGTCGCGCTGGATGCACCGCCTGAAAGCTGCAGCACCTCTCCCAGCTCGACATCGGCGCCCAGTCCGCGCCCGACAAGACGGGCAAGCGCCGTCTTTCCTTCACCCTTTGCCGGATCCAGCATCTTGCCAAGCTCCGTCTGCACTGATTTCTCGTCTGCCATGCGACAATCTCCTAAGGCCCAGCCGCCCATCGACAAAGCGGACAGATTGGCTAGCCCCGCGCGCCCAGTTTCCCCGAGCCATCGGACAGGCAGGCCATGAGCCCGCTTGTCGAGGCGCTGGCCGCCGCCCTGCTGCTCGCCAATGTCTGGCTCGTGGCGCGCCGGTCGCTATGGAACTATGCCTTCGCGCTCGCTGCCGTCAGCCTTTATGCCGCCGTCTTTCTCGATGCGCGCCTCTACGCAGCCTTCGGCCTGCAGCTCGTCTTTCTGGCGCTCAACATCTATGGCCTTGCCAGCTGGCGCGCCGCACGCACCGTCGGCGGCACCGTCGCCGTGTCGCATCTGGCGCCGGCATGGGTTCTTCTCAGCCTCACGGTGATCCTCGCGCTCACCTTCGGGATCGGGCAGATGCTTGCCGTCACGACCGATGCCGAGGCTCCTTTCTGGGACAGCCTGAACACATCCGCCGCGATCTGCGCCCAATGGTGGCAGGCGCGGCGCAAGGTCGAAAGCTGGGGCTTCTGGCTATTGGTCAATATCGGCTCGACCGGGCTTTACGCGATGCAGGGGCTGTGGTTCACCGCCGCCGTCTATGCCGTGCTACTGGCCATGGCGCTGCACGGCTGGCGCAGCTGGAACAGGGCAGCAAGTCAAACCGGGCAGACAGGATTGGGGTGATGCTGAAAGTGGTTCTGTCTGGTGTCGAATCGACCGGCAAGTCGACCCTAGCGGCCGACCTCGCCGCGCATTACGGCGGCATATTGGTGCCGGAATTCGGCCGCACCTATACGGAATGGCTCCGGCGTGACCTCGCGCTCGAGGATCATTACGCCATTGCCGAGGGCCACGCCCTCGATGCGGACCAGGCCGCAGCCAGAAATCCGCCCCTGCTGCTGGAGGATACGGACATCATCATGACGACCGCCTGGGCCACCATGCTGTTCGGAGAGCGAGATCCGGTGCTGGCGCGCCGCCCCAGCAAGGCAGACCTGCATCTTCTGTTCCTGCCCGATGTCCCCTTCGTTCAGGATTCTGTGCGGATGTTCGGCGACGAGAAAGAGCGCCAGCGCTTCCACGCCATCGTGGTGGCCGAGTTCGAGGCACGCGGCACGCCCTACACATCCATCGGCGGCAGCTTTGCGTCCCGCAGGGCGCAGGCGATGCAGGCGATAGAGGCGCGGCTGTGAGCGGCCATCTCGCCACCCTGCCCTGCACCCGCGCCGAGGCCGATGCCGCAGCACTTGCAGACGAGCCTTTTCCCGGCATCGAGCCGGCCCCAACCCTTGTCGCGGCCGAAACGGATTCCGGCTGGGAGCTGCAACTCTACACCGAAAGCCTGCCCGAAGCCGGGCTTCTGGCGGCCTTTGCAGCACTTGCGCCTTCGTCGGGCGCGCAGCCGGCCGTATCGGCCCTGCCGGACACGGACTGGGTGACGCTTTCGCAGGCCGGGCTGGAACCTGTCGACATCGGCCGCGTCCATGTCCATACGGGGGAACAGGCCGGCCGGCACCGGCCCGGCCAGTGGCCGGTGCGGATCGATGCCGGGCTGGCCTTCGGCACCGGCCAGCATGCAACGACATCGGGCTGCGTGGCCGCCGCCGCCCGGCTCGCCCGCCGCCACCGGGCGCGCACGATCCTCGATGTCGGCACGGGCTCGGGCCTTCTGGCCTTTGTTGCCCATCGCCTCCACCCCCGGGCGCGAATCACGGCATCCGATCTCGACGCCATCGCCGTGGAGGTTGCGCGGGACAATGCGCGCCTGAACAATGTGCCGCGCGGGCGCGGGCCGGGAATGATCAGCCTGCTGGCGGCGCCCGGTGTCGAACATGCGCTGATTGCCGCGCGCGCGCCCTATGACCTTGTGTTCGCCAACATCCTCGCCGGCCCGCTGGTGGCGCTTGCCCCGTCCGTTTCGGCTGTCGTGGCGCGTGGCGGGCACCTGATCCTCGCCGGGCTGCTCCAGCCCCAGGCGCGGCGGGTCATTGCGGCCTACAGCGCGCGCGGCCTTCGCCTCGTCCAGCGATCTGCCAATGCGGAATGGCCGGTGCTCGTCTTCCGCAAGACGGGGCCGTCCAGCCGCCGTGCCGCCTTGCGCGGGGCAAGGCGTGAAACCGCCAACCGCGGCTGGCAGATCGACACGCTCTGAATAGCGCGGGCTGAATAGCGCGGGCTGAATAGCGCGGGTGGCTGTTCAGCCTTCGCCCAGGATCGACAGCCATTCGGCCTCGTCGATCACGCGCACGCCCAGGGCTTCGGCCTTCGCCCGCTTCGAGCCGGCATCCCGCCCGGCGACGAGGATGTCGGTCTTGGCGGAAACGCTGCCCGACACCCGCGCGCCCAGCGCCTCGGCCCGCGCCTTGGCTTCATCGCGGCTCATCCGCTCCAGCGTTCCGGTGAATACCATGGTCTTGCCCGATACGGGCGATTCAGCCGTTTCCAGCCGCACCTCCCCGGGGGTCATTTCGGCAAGCAGGTCGTGCACCAGCTCACGGTTGTGCGGCTCGGCCCAGAAATCCCGGAGCGCAGCCGCCACTTCCGGTCCCACCCCTGCCACACCGACTATCTCCGCCAGGCCGGCGCGCAGGCGTTTGCGGTATTTCTCGTCCGTCTCGCCAAGGGCGGGCTCGGGGGCATGGTCCACGAGCTGCCGCAACAGGGCCTCCACGGCATTCCACTTGCCATAGGCGCGGGCGATGTCGCGCGCCGTCACTTCGCCCACATGGCGGATGCCCAGCGCGAACAGGAAGCGATCCAGACCCACGTCCCGGCCGGCCTCGATGCTGGCCAGCAGGTTCGCGACCGATTTCTCCTTCCACCCCTCCCGCTCGAGCAGCGCGTCGGCATGCGCCTTCAGGCGGAAGATGTCGGCCGGGTTGGCGATCCAGCCAAGGTCCAGAAACTCTTCCAGAGTCTTGCCGCCAAGGCCTTCGATATCGACCGCCCTGCGGGAGACGAAGTGGCGCAACCGCTCGAACCGCTGCGCCGGGCAGATCAGCCCGCCCGTGCAGCGCCGAACCGCCTCGCCCTCCTCGCGAACGGCGGCGCTGCCGCACTCGGGGCAATGATCGGGAAAGGCAAAGTCCGTCCGGGCGGCATGCGCTTGCCTGTCCCCCACCCAGCCCAGCACCTGCGGAATCACATCGCCGGCGCGCTGCACCTCCACCATGTCCCCGATGCGAAGATCGCGGCGGCGGATTTCGTCCTCGTTGTGCAGCGTGGCGTTGGTGACGACAACGCCGCCCACTGTCACCGGCTTCAGCCGGGCAACCGGGGTCAGCGCACCGGTTCGCCCGACCTGGATGTCGATCGCCAGCAGCTCCGTCCGCGCTCGCTCGGCCGGAAACTTGTGCGCCATGGCCCAGCGCGGGTGGCGGGCCACCTGGCCCAGCCGTTCCTGCCAGTCCAGCCGGTCCACCTTGGAAACAAGGCCGTCAATATCGTAACCGAGCGTCGGCCGCGCTTCCTGCAGGCGCCGCCATGCCTCCATCACGCCCGACACTCCCTCGACACGGGTGAAACTGTCGGAAACCGGAAAGCCCCAGCCTTTCAGGCGCATCATCGCCGCATGCTGGGTCTCGCCAAGGGAAGCGGACACCTCTCCCCAGCCATGGGCGAAGAAGCCCAGCGGGCGGCTTGCAGTTACCGACGGGTCGGTCTGGCGCAGCGAGCCGGCTGCGGCGTTGCGCGGGTTGGCGAAGCTTCGCTGCCCGCGCGCCGCCTGCGCCGCGTTAAGGGCAGTGAAGGCGTCCCAGCCGAGGTAGATTTCGCCCCGCACCTCGCAGACATCGGGCGCATCATCCGGCAAATGTTTCGGAATGTCGGCAACCGTCAGGGCGTTGGCAGTCACATCCTCGCCCTCGGCGCCGTCGCCGCGCGTGGCAGCCGATACCAGCCTGCGCCCTTCGTAGCGCAGGGACAGGGAAAGGCCGTCGATCTTCGCCTCGGCCGTGAACATGATGGCGTCACCGGCTTCGAGCCCGAGGAAGCGCCGCACACGCGCCTCGAACTCATGGGCGTCTTCCTCGGTGAAGCCATTGTCGAGGCTGAGCATGGGGCGGGCATGACGAATCTTCGCAAAGCCCGCAGCCGGTGCAGCACCCACGGCGCGGGATGGCGAATCAGGCCGCACCAGGTGGGGAAAGCGGGCTTCCAGCGCGGCATTTTCGGCCACGAGATCGTCGAATTCCGCATCGGAAATCGCCGGCGCGTCTTCCTGATAGTAAAGCCGGCTGTATTCAGCGATCAGCCGCGCAAGCGCCTCCAGCCGTGCTGCCGCCGCTTCTTCGCTCATTCCACCATCACCCCGGTCCATTCCGCAGGCCCTAGCAGCCGCTGGCGCATTCCGGGAAGGGCGGAAGGGCTCCAGGGATGATCGCCCGCCATCAGCCCTGTGCTTTTCATGCGCCGACTGGCCGAATGGATCGCCACGGCTCCCTCCTTCACAAGGGCGGTGCGATCCAGAAGGCGCCAGCGTGGCGCGCATCGCGATTCGTCCGGGCCACGACCATGGGGCTGCATATCCTCCGGTGCGATCACAAGATCGGCCGTGGCGCAGGCGCGTGCCAGCGCATCTGGGTCCATGGGCCAGCCGGTCAGCGCCAGCAGCCTGAACCCGCCCTCCATCTCGACGAGGCAGCCCGCCTCCGTGCAGCGCGCGCCCGGCAGCTGGTGCAGGCGGCGCGCCGCGGGGGCGCCCGTCGCCTCGGCCCAGAGTTTGGGCACGAAGCCGCCGCGATGGGCGCGCAGCATGTGAAGCTGGCCGCCCTGCACCACCCCCACCTGCCGCCCATCCGGGCTGACGAGAATATCGGGGCGCGGCACCAGAAGAAGCAGGCCGGTCGCCGCCATCAGCGGCGGCAGGCCAAGAAGCCGCAAGCGGCCGCCTAGAAGGGCGGCAAGAAGCCCGCCCGCCAGAAACAGCCCATGGGCCAGGGGCGGCGCCGCCGGAAGGGAAAGGGTTGCCCCGGGCCAAGCAGCGACTTCGCGCGCAATCCACGCCAGAAGCCCGATCGCCGGCTTCAGCGCCCAGATGGCAAGACCTTCAAGGCCAAGGCCGGCCAGAAGCAGGAAAACCCCCAGCAAGGGCATAATGACAAGGCTAGTGAGCGGAATGGCCAGCAGATTGGCAAACACGCCATAAACCCCGGCGCGGCCGAAATGGGCAAGGGCGATGGGCGTCAGCACCAGTTCGATGGCAAGCCCGGTCACTAGAAGGCCGACCACCAGCCGGCCGAAACGCAGCAGGCCGCCTTCGTCGGGGCGCGGCCGCAGCCATTGGCCCAGCGGCGAAGCGACAATCACGACAAGGGTCAGGACAGCCGCGAAGCTCAGCTGGAAACTCGCCCCCATCATCGCCTCGGGCCGGGCAAGAAGAATGAGGGTGGCGGCAAAGGCCAGAAGCCGGGGCGACAACGGATCCCGCCCCAGCATCATGGCAAAAAGTACCACCCAGGCCATGATCGCGGCCCGAACGGCCGGCACATCGGCCCCCGACAAAAGCGCATAGCCCGTGCCGGCGACGCCCGCGAGGATGGCGGCCGCGCGCGGCACGGAAACACGCAGCGCAAACCATGGCCAAAGCCCCAGCAGCCGGCGCGCAATGAACAGCACGCCGCCAACCAGCACGCCGACATGAAACCCCGAAACCGTGAGCAGATGGGCGAGGCCGGAAATGCGGATCGCCTCGATCAGCGCCGGGCTGACCCGCCCCTGATCGCCCACCACCAGCGCCACGGCCACGGCGCCCGCATCCCCACCCACCCGTTCATCGAGAATGGCCGAAAGCCTGGCGCGCGTGCCCGCCAGCATGGCGCCGCCACCGGCAGGCGGGGATAGCAGGCGCGGCGGCTCCAGCAGGCGCCCCGAGGCCGAAACCCCCTCGAACCAGGCGCGCCGCGCCGGATCATGGGCGCCGGGGATCGCGGGGCCGGGCACGGGGCCAAGCATGGCCCTGACAGCGATTCGCGCGCCCGGCTGCACGGCTTCGTCAAGCGGACCATTCCAGCCGAGCCGGATCAGCACAGGCGGGTCGATGTCGGTCTCGTCGCGCCGCAGCAGGATTCGCCTCTGCGCACCGCCGGCATGAATCTGCACAGCCTTCACCTCCCCTTCCATCCAGGCGGCCGAGAGGCGATGGTGCAGCACGGGGCTGGCCATGTCCGCGGCGCGATAATCCGCCGCCAACAGGCCAAGCGCGACAAGCAGCCCCGCCAGCACGACCTGCCGGCGTGGTCCGCTACCAAGGGAAAGGCCGGCAAGAGCCAAGGCCAGCGCCGCAAGCAGCGCCGCCTGACGCCAGGCATTGAGCGGCAGATGGAACCAGAGGGCGATTCCCACACCGAGCAGCACCGGCACGAACAGCACCCATCGCCCCTGCTGCTGCACAAGCAGGGCGGCGAAAGCCTGCCGCCATCCGGGGCCACCTGTTGCGGATGATGACGCAGATACGAAAGAATTTTGCCCCGCGCGCGCGAAGCTGCTAGCCACCGCGCGCATTTCAAACCGGGTCCCGGCCCGGAAACGCGCCCTCTGTCACCTGTTTCTCGCCAACAATGGGCCGACCCGGCCCCAGCTTTCGGACCCTTTGATGCAGCATGCAAGCGACTTTGCCGGCCTGAAGCCTCCCGTCACCCGCTTCGCGCCTTCGCCCACCGGCTATCTGCACATCGGCGGCGCGCGCACCGCCCTCTTCAACTATCTCTACGCCCGGCACCATGGCGGCACCTTCCTGCTGCGCATCGAGGACACGGACCGCGCCCGTTCCACCGATGACGCCATCGCCAAGATCCTCGATGGCCTGCACTGGCTCGGCCTCGACCCGGATCGCCCGCCGATGTTCCAGTTCGCCCGCGCCGATCGCCATGCCGAAGTGGCGAACTCGCTTCTCGAGGCCGGCAAGGCCTATCGCTGCTACGCCACGCCCGCGGAGCTGGAAGAGATGCGGGCCGAACAGAAGGAAAAGGGCCTGCCCCAGCGCTATGACGGCCGCTGGAGGAACCGGACGGACTGGCCCGAAGGCAAGCCCTATGCAGTGCGGCTGAAGGCCCCGCATGATGGCGAGACCGTGCTCGAGGACCAGGTGCAGGGCCGTGTCGTGCAGCAGAACAGCGAGCTCGATGATTTCATCCTGCTGCGTTCGGATGGCACGCCCACCTACATGCTGGCGGTCGTTGTCGATGACCATGACATGGGGATCACCCATGTCATCCGTGGCGATGACCATCTCACCAACAGCTTCCGTCAGCTGGCCCTGATCCGCGCGCTGGGCTGGCCGGAGCCGGTCCATGCCCATGTGCCGATGATCCACGGGCCGGATGGCGCCAAGCTGTCGAAGCGCCATGGCGCGCTTGGAGTCGAGGCCTATCGCGACGAGATGGGTATCCTTCCCGAAGCGCTGGAAAACTATCTGCTGCGCCTCGGCTGGTCGCACGGCGACACCGAACTCGTCACGCGCGAAGAGGCCATCCGGCTTTTCGATCTCGACGGGGTCGGCCGCTCGCCCGGGCGCTTCGACCTGAAGAAGCTGGAAAGCGTCAACGCCCATTACATCAGGCAGGCGGACAATGCCCGCCTTGCGGGGCTTGTGGAATCGCGCATGGCGGCATCCCTGGGTCGCGCACTCTGTGACAGGGACCGCGACCTGCTGCTTCGCAGCATGGACGAACTGAAGCCTCGTGCGAAAAACCTCAATGACTTGGCGGATTCGGGGCTGTTTCTCCTTCGCAAACGCCCCTTGGCCGTGGACGAGGCGGCAAAAAAGTTGCTAGACGCAAGCGGCAAAAATCTGCTGGCAGAGGCACGCGCCGCGCTGGCCGGGCTTCCCCTCTTCGAACGGGAAGCGCTGGAAGCGTCGGCAAAGGCCGTGGCCGAGCGTGCGGGCGTGGGTCTTGGCAAGGTTGCGGGGCCGCTTCGCGCTGCGCTCACCGGCCAGTCCAGCAGCCCGAGCGTGTTCGCCATCATGGCGACGCTCGGAAAGGATGAAAGCCTCGGGCGCATCGACGATGCACTCGGGGCCTGAGAAGACAGCGGTGCAGGAATATACAGGAAGGTATTGCGCATGAGTGGACAGGCAAGGATGACCCTCGGAGACAAGACACTGGATCTTCCGGTGCTTGATGGAAGCATCGGGCCGCAGGTCGTCGATATCCGGAAGCTCTACGGGCAGACGGGCGCCTTCACCTATGACCCCGGCTTCACGTCCACGGCATCCTGCCAGTCCGCCATCACCTATATCGACGGCGACGAGGGCACGCTGCTCCATCGCGGCTATCCCATCGACCAGCTGGCCGAGAAATCCACCTTCCTCGAAGTGGCCTATCTGCTGACGAAGGGCGAGCTGCCCACCAAGACCCAGCTCGACGAGTACAGCTACACCATCACCCGCCACACGATGGTGCATGAGCAGCTGCTGCACCTCTACCGGGGCTTCCGCCGCGATGCGCACCCGATGGCGATCATGTGCGGCGTGGTCGGCGCCCTGTCTGCCTTCTACCATGATTCGACCGACATCGACGATCCGCACCAGCGCATGGTGGCCAGCCACCGCCTGATCGCCAAGATGCCGACGATCGCGGCCATGGCCTATAAATATTCCATCGGCCAGCCCTTCATCTATCCGGACAACAGCCTGTCCTACACCGGCAATTTCCTGCGCATGACCTTCGGCGTTCCGGCCGAGGACTATGTTGTCGACCCGGTGATCGAACGCGCGATGGACCGGATCTTCATCCTCCACGCCGATCACGAGCAGAACGCCTCCACCTCCACGGTGCGTCTGGCCGGCTCCTCGGGCGCCAATCCCTTCGCCTGCATCGCCGCCGGCATTGCCTGCCTGTGGGGCCCCGCCCATGGTGGCGCCAACGAAGCCGCGCTCAACATGCTGCGCGAAATCGGCACGGTCGACCGCATTCCCGAGTTCATCGCCCGCGCGAAGGACAAGAACGATCCGTTCCGCCTGATGGGC